>CAJTXF010000080.1:0-9033 GCA_910580045.1 uncultured Eubacteriales bacterium | reverse complement strand
TCCCCCGCCCTGCGGGCGGGGGAACACGAAAAACTCCTCGGAACGGACACTCCCGCATCCTGTCGGTCTCCCAACCGGCTCTAGCGCTCCTGCGCCTCCTGCTCGGCAATGAACTTTTCCAGCAGGCGCAGCACTTCCCGCACATCAATGGGCTTGGCTACATGGGCATTCATCCCTGCGTCCAGGCACTTCTGCACATCCTCGGAAAAGGCATCCGCTGTCATGGCCACAATGGGCAGGCCATGGTCTGGGTGACTGAGCTGGCGGATGGCCCTGGTCGCTTCCAGGCCGGTCATCACAGGCATGCGGATGTCCATCAGCACTGCCTTGTAATAGCCGGGCTCAGAGCGCTCCAGCATCTCCACACAGAGCTGGCCGTTCTCCGCCCAATCCAATATCAGGCCGTACTCAGAGAGCAGCTCACTGGCAATCTCCCAGTTCAGCTCATTGTCTTCAGCCACCAGCACCCGGACGCCCTCCAGGCTGGATCCCTCTGTCTCTGTCTGGGCCTCCTCCGCCTCAGGGGCATTTTCTCCCCCCTGCACATACTGGCGCAGGCCGTAGAACAGGGTGGACTTGAACAGGGGCTTGGCAATAAACCCGCTGACGCCCGCTGCCCTGGCCTCCTCCTCAATTTCGCTCCAATCATAGGCGGAGATAAGCAGTATGGGGATATTCTCCCCCATACGCTCCCGCAGGGCGTGGGCAGTGGCAAGGCCGTCCATGCCCGGAAGCTTCCAGTCCAGCAGGATGATTTGATAGTCGTCCTGGTTCTTGTGGTGCTGCTCCACCTTGCGGATTGCCTCCTCGCCGGAGAGGGTCCACTCCGCGTTCAGACCAATAGAGCGCAGGGCAGAGACCGTGCTCTCGCAGAGGGTCCTGTCATCGTCCACCACCAGCATATTCCAGCTGGGAAGAACCATATCCGCCTCTGTGGCCTCGGCCTTTTCCATGTCCAGGGCCAAAAAGAACTCGGTTCCCTCTCCCTGGGCAGAGTTCACATGAATCTCGCCGCCCATGGTGTCCACAATATATTTGGTGATGGCCATGCCCAGGCCCGTGCCCTCGGTTTTGTGGACCCTGGCGTTGTCCTCCCGGGCAAAGGAATCAAACAGGTGCTCCATAAACTCCGGGGCCATGCCGATGCCGTTGTCCTTTACCCACAGCATCACCCGTACATAATTTTCTCCCTTGGCAGAAGGCTCCTGCTTCATGGTCACCTGGATATGTCCCTTTTCCGGGGTGAACTTTACCGCGTTGGAGAGCAGGTTCAGCAGCACCTGGTTCAGCCGCACGCTGTCTGTCAGCACGTTTTCTGAGGTGATGTCCAGAATGGACACCCCAAATTCCTGATGCTTTGCCTTGATTTGGGGCTGCACAATGCTGACAATGCTCTCCATCAGCTCCCGCAGGGAGACCCGGTCATAGGTCAGGCTCATTTTGCCGCTCTCAATTTTGGACATGTCCAGCACGTCGTTTATCAGCCCCAGCAAATGGCGGCTGGAGGTTGAGATTTTCCGCAGGCAGTTCTGCACCTGCTGCTGGTTGTCCATATTGGCCGTGGCAATGGCCGTCATGCCCACAATGGCGTTCATGGGGGTGCGGATGTCATGGCTCATGTTGGAGAGGAACTCGCTTTTGGCCTGGGTGGCTCTCTCAGCCCGGCGCTGGGCCTTCTCCGCCTCCCGCCTGGCGTCCACCGCCAGGGCCAGGGCCTCCTCCGCGGCCTCCTGGGCCACCATCACGGCCTTCAGCTGCTCTTGGCTCATCCGGTAGTATCGGACAAAGATAATAATCAGGATGCCGAGCAAAATGCCGCAGCACAAAAAGTCCGCCACCATCAGCCGGTATCCCAGGGTATCAATGCTCTGGTTGATGGTGCCATAGGGCAGCACGGTGAGCAGGTACCACTCTGAATAGGCCAGCTTGTTGCAGAACAGCCGCTGCCGCTCCCCCTGCATCACAAATTCGCTGGAAAAAGTCTCCCCCGCCTCCATGGCGGCAGAGAGCTCCTGGATATACTCTTCCGGCGTCCTGCCGCCCACATCGTCATACAGGTTGCGGACCCTGTCAAAATAGCTCTCCCGGTAGGCATCGCTGGTGCGGATGACAAAGGAGCCATCTTTGCGGATAATGAACGAATACACCATCGAGTTGTCCACCTCCAAAGAGAGGGTCTCGGTGATGTAGTCCGTGTGCACGGAGCCCACCAGCGCCAGGCTGGTCTCCCCGTTCTTCATGGGGCACTGGAAGGGCACGCCCATAAGGATTATGGCGTTGCCCAAATCGTCCGTGCCCACAGCCACCTTGCTTTTGTGGCCGCGCAGGGATTCCAGATAAGGGGGCGGGTCAGTGATGTGCACACCCTCCCCGTGAAGCATCTCAAATTCCCCGCTCTCAGAGAGAAGGGCAAGCTGCTCAAAACCCCGGGCCTTGCTGCTGTCCCGCAGCTTTTCCTTCATCTGGTACAAATCAAACTGCCCCTGGTCCACGGTAGAGCCAATGTCCTGCACCATTGCCTCCACCTGGTTCAGCCGCAAATCAATGGTGGTCTGAAAGTGCTTGGAAATCTGGTCAGAAAGGCTCTCCATGTACTCCTCGCCAATCTTTGCCAGGGCAGTGTTGCTCTCGCCGCTGATATAGCGGCTGAGCAGGAAGAACATCAGCAGCGTGATAATGGTCAGGGCAATAAAGCTGCCCACCAAAAAGAGGCTTGGCCCACGCTCTTTTTTTACTTGGTACCCCTTCATCTTCTCCTCACAGCCCTTCTTTATAGGCGCTTATGGCAGCGGCGGTCTTCTCATAATCTTCCAGCACCTGGGGATAGAGCTCCTGGGCCTCTGGGGTCACGCCGCCCCGCAAGGCCTCTGTCAGCTGGCTGCTGGAGCTGCCCAGCCGGGTAAAGCTCAGGTTCTGGCACATACCCTTTATGGTATGGGCCGCGCGGAAAGCCTCGCCATAATCCTCTGCCGCCCAAGAATCCTTGAGCAGGCCGATGGTCTTGTCGTCCAGAAACTTGAGCACAAACTTCTGGATAAACTTCTCGCTGGGCAGACGGGAGGTAACGTCCTGATAGTCCCCCTCCAACTGTGTATAGCACTCCTGCAATGTCATAACCGGCCTCCTGTTTCTAGCTGTGATGAGATGGTCCTGCTCAGAACCTGTACCCGCAGCGGACGGATATCGTATGGGCGGAAAGCTCCCCCGCCACTACGGTATCCCCGCTGTGAATCCATATTCTTATTCAAATTCAATGATTTCAGACTGGTTGGTGTAAACGCTGGCGCCCTTGGCGTCTGTCAGGGATGTCTCGCTGCCGTCATAGAACTTATACTGTCCCCGCCCGGCCTGCTTCACGGCGTAAAGGGCTTTGTCAGCGGCCTGCATCATGGCCGTAAAGTCCGGGCCCATCTGCTCTGTGGTGGCCACGCCCATGCTCAGCGAAATGGTGAACCCGTCAAAATTCTCCCCCTGCAGGGCAGAGTGGATACGGTGGATAATGGGCTCCAGCTCCTGGTTATACTGGAAGAACACCACATATTCGTCCCCGCCCACCCGGGAGACAATATCCCCCACGCGGGTGGTTTTCTGCAGCTTTTCGGCAATGTGGATAAGCAGGTTGTTGCCAAAAAGATGGCCGTAGGTATTGTTGGCCTGCTTGAAGAAGTCGCAGTCAAAAAAGGCCAGGGCATAGTTCTCCGCCGGGTTATCCCGCAGGCGGGCTTCTGCCTGCTTTTGGGCGCTGGTCAGGTTCAGAAGGCCGGTCAGGCCGTCCAGAGAGGCCCGGCGCTCCAGGTTCTCCAGATAGCTGCGGGAGCTGTGGATATCCACCGCCTTGCCAATCACGCCCCGCAGCTTGGGGGGCTCATCCTCTGACCAGAGGGACTGCATCACAAAGCGGTACCACTTCATGGTGCCGCCGTGGTTCATCTTGCCCTCCAGGCTGACAGTGGGGCTGTCCGGGGTGGTGCTGTACAGGGCAGCGTGGATTTTCTCCTCCAGGCCGTTGTCCAAAAACGCCTGGACCCTGGGGTCGCTCAGGGGTTCTTTTACAATCTCGTCCAGGCCCAGGCTCCTGGCGCCCCAGGCGTTCAGGGAGACCATGGCCGGGGACATGGTGTACTCAAACTGAATCTCCTTGCTCATGGCAGCAAAGAAGCTGTACTTCATCCGCTCATGCTCCAGCAGGCGCAGGGTGCGGTTGCTGGCGCTGAGCTCTGTGTGCTGGGACATCTTCTCCACAATGCTGCTCAGCTCAAACTGGGGCTTGCGCTCCTCGCCCTTGCCGCTGAGCTGCTCCTGCAGCGTATCAGCGGCTTCTCCCAAGCACTCCAAAAGCTGGGGATTAAAGCTGCCGCACTCCCCGCCTGTAATCATCTGGATGGCCTGCTCGTGAGAGAAGGCGGCCTTATAGACCCGCTCGCTGGTCAGGGCGTCGTACACGTCGGCCATTGCCACCACCTGGGCGGCAATGGGAATCTCCGTGCCCCTAAGGCCGTCGGGATAGCCCCGGCCGTCCCAGCGCTCGTGGTGCCAGCGGCAGATTTCATAGGCTATCTTGACCAAAGGCTCCCCCTGGTGTACAGCCAGCCCGCCCAGCATCTGGGCGCCCACCATGGAGTGGGTCTTCATAATTTTGAACTCCTCGTCTGTCAGGCGGCCGGGCTTGTTCAGTATCTTCTCGTCAATGGCGATTTTGCCGATATCATGCAGGGCAGAGGCCTCGCTTATCAGGCTGATAGTCTCCCGGTTCAAATCATAGGAGGGGTCCTTCACTGCCAGCCGCTCCAAAAGCACCTCGGTCAGCCTGCGCACATGGATAACATGCAGGCCGCTCTCTCCGTTGCGGAACTCCACAATATGGCTGAGGATGTCAATCATCAGCAGGCTGTTCTGCTCCTTCTCATACATCTGCTCTGCCACCAGGGACTCCAGCTGGGCCTGCTTGGCAGAACTCAGCAGGGTATTCAGCACCCTGCGGCGGACAATCCGGTCGTCAAAGGGGCGGCCGATAAAGTCCGTCACCCCCATTTCCAGGGCTTTCTTGATTCGGTCAGAGGTACTCTCCGCGGAAATCATGATAACCGGGATGGACTCTATCCAGCGGCGCTGGTTCATTACAGCCAGGACCTCCAGGCCGTCCATTTCCGGCATCACCAAATCCAGCATGACTAAGTCAATATCCGATGCCTGCTTCTGCAGCTCGTTCACCGCGTGAAGCCCGTTCACAGCCTCAATCACCGTATATTCATCACCCAGCATATCCATCAGGATAGAGCGGTTCATCTCATTGTCGTCCACAATCAGAATCTTCTGCCTGCGCTTTTTCCCTTCCAAGGCGAGACCTCCCCCATATTCAAAGTCAACAGATAATTAAGAGCAATTATAATACAATTCCTCTAAAATAGCAAGCCGCCCAAAAGGAATAAATGAAATTTTTATCGGCAATTGTAACCGCCCCGGCAACCGCTGGGCCAGCACAGCCCCCAGCCGCCGGTTTACGTCATCCTTGTGCTGTCCGGCAGAAGGATTTCCCCTTCATCCCCGCTGGGCTGGGGCTTATCCCTGGAGTCTCTTTGAAAACTCCGAAACACTGTCTGTTTTGTCCAGCGCTTCTCCGGTTTTCAAGCAGGCTCTAGCGCTTTGCCGCAGGGTACAGCTTCAGGGTCTCCTCACAGCTCATGCGCAGGCACTGGAAGGGCCCGGCCTCCCGGCAGGTGTCCTGCTCCACCAGCAGATGCTCTGTCCCGCAGCGCCCGGCGGTCTCTATAATGCGCCCAAAGTCCAGGTTGCCGCCGCCCACATGGGCCATCACCGGCTCATACCCAGCCACCGCCACATCTTTCAGGTGCAGGCAGGGCACCCGGCCTGAGAGCTTCTCCAGCCACTGGCACACATCCCCGCCGCCCAGCTGGACCCAATAGGTATCCAGGATAAAGCCAAACTCCTCCGCGGGGAAGCTCTCTGTCAGGATGTCGATTACCAGCTTGTCCCCAAAGCGCTGGAACTCAAAATTGTGGTTGTGATAGAGCAGCCGCTTCCCGGCGGCAGCGATTTTTTTCGCGGGCTCCCGGTAGTCCCAGGCAAAGTGCTCAATCCACTCAGGAGAGCGGTACTTCTCCGGCATCATGCCAATGCCGATATAGCGGCAGCCCATGGTCTCGTGCTCCTGGATAACCGCCTCGGTGTCGTTGAGAATCCGGTTGGGGTCTGTGTGGGTGACCGCGATTTCCAGCTCATGCTTATCGCACAGCTCCCGCAGGCGCTGGGCCGGGATGGGCCCAACAGCAGAGAGCTGGACCGTGCTGTAGCCCATCTCCCGCACCTTTCCCAGGGTGAAGTCCAAATCCCGCTCTGTTTGGGTATAGGCCCGCAGGGTGAATAATTGTGCTCCTAATTTCATAAGTTATCACTCCTGTCGTTTGGATTTGCAATCATTTTAACACAGCCAGCCAAAAAAAGGAAGCCCTGCGGGGATTATGTTGGTTACAAAATGAAAAAATACTTGCAAAATTAGAAATATTATGTTATAGTGAAGGGCAGAAAGGTGCAGGCGGGACCGCGGCAGGGCGCCGCGCGCCTGCGCCAACATGAAATGGAGGCGTATCACCATGACCACCCTGCAAATCACCCTGCTGGGGGGGCTTCGCTTTCAGTACGGGGAAAATTCTGTGGACGACACCAGCGGGCACTCGAAAAAAATATGGCTTCTGCTGGCCTACCTGGCCTGCGCCCGCGGCCGGACCGTGCCCCGGGATGAGCTGGCTGATTTGATTTGGCCAGAAGGCAAGCGCCCCACAAACCTGACCAATGCCATGAAGACCGCCCTGTTCCGGGTGCGGGCCAGCCTGGACAATCTCTATGAGCACGCGGGCCACCAAATCATCCTGTGCCAGGGGCCTGGCTATGCCTGGAATACAGAAATCCCTGTGCAGGTGGATATGGACGAGTTCCGGGCCCTGTGCAGGCCGGAGCGGGAGCTGGAGGACCGCCTGCGGGCAGTGCGGATGTTCGGCAGCGGCTTTCTGCCCAAGCTGCTGGATAACCCCTGGGCTGCCCGGACTGCCGGGGAACTGGCTGAGCTCTATATGCGCACGGTGATGGCTGTGCTGCCCCTTTTGGAGGAACAGCGCAGGTGGAAGGACGTGGCCGCCCTCTGCCAGGAGGCTGCCCAGCGGGACCCTCTGAACGAAGAGCTCTACTGCCGGAGGATGTCCGCCCTGCTCCATTTGGGCGAGAACCGGAACGCGGCGCTGGTCTATGAGGAGATGAACCAGTTCTTCCTGTCCCAAGCGGGCATCCTGCCTGGGGAAGAGGCCCAGGCCATCTACCGCCGGGCCTCCAGCAGCACGGGAAGCGGGGCGGTGGCCTCAGCGGCCATTGTGGACCAGCTGGCAGAGGCCCCGGCCTCAGGCGCCTATTTCTGTGAGTATGACGTGTTCCGGGCCATCTACCGCCTGCAGATTCGGGACGCCCAGCGCAGCGGGGAGGAGACCAGCCTGGCGGTTATCACTGTGGCCCACAAGTACGGCGGCGAGCTGAGCCGCCGCAGCCTGGATTTGGTCATGGGCAACCTGCTGCGGCTTATCCCGGATTTGCTGCGCCAGGGGGACGCGGTGGCCAAGTGCAGCGCCTCTCAATATGTGCTGATGCTCCCCCGGGCAGACTTCCAGAACGGGCGGGAAATCTGCAAGCGCATCTGCAAGGCCTTTGCCCGCCAGTATCCCCACTCCCCCGCCACCCTGCGGGTCACGGTCTGTCCCCAGCTCAACCCCGAGCTGGCCAGCCCGCCCCAGGCCGCTGGTTTCTAAGGGAGAGGGCGGCCGCCCTCCAGGCAGCCCCGGCGGCGGGCCGCCTTTCCAAAACAGGCCCGGGGTATCTGGCGCCTGCTGAAAACATCCCTCCTCTCCGCCTTGCCCTTGACTTTTGGGAAGCTGCTGGCGTATAATGGGCAAAACACCGAGAGGAGCCTGTCCATGAACCGTCAAACCCACCCTATTTGGGAAAAATCTGAGTATACTTATCCTATGTCCGCTGGCTTTATGCCCTTTTTGACCAGCTATATCCACAGCGACAGCCGTCCCCACCCAGCCATGCTGGTGGTGCCAGGGGGCGGCTACCGCTTTGTCTCCCCCACAGAGGCTGAGCCTGTTGCCATGAAGTTCTATCAGGCTGGGTATAATGCCTTTGTCCTCACCTATACGGTCAACCCCCTGGACAACGCGGTGCTGAAGCTGCAGCCCCTGCAGGACATCTCCCGGGCGGTGCGGTACCTGCGGGCAGGGGCGGGCGAGTTCTGCCTGGACCCGGACCGGCTGGCAATCTGCGGCTTCTCCGCCGGGGGCCATCTGTGCGCCAGCCTTTGTGTCCACTGGCAGGACGCGGAGGACGAAAACCCCCGGTACAAAAACATCTCCAACCGGCCCAGCGCGGCCATTCTCTCCTATCCGGTCATCACCTCCGGGGAGTATGCCCACCGGGACTCTTTCACAGCCCTGCTGGGCCGGAACGCTGCCCGGCAGGAGCTGGAATATATGAGCCTGGAAAACCAGGTCAGTGAAAAAACGCCGCCCTGCTTCCTGTGGCAGACCATGGAAGACGGGGCAGTGCCTGTGGAGAACAGCTATTTCTTTGCCCAGGCCTGCCGCCGGGCAGGGGTGGAATTCGCCCACCATGTGTTCACCAAGGGCCAGCACGGGCTGTCTTTGGCAGACGAGGATTGGCTGGCCGGGCGGCACGGGGATACATACTGTATGGCCCAGCTGAGCGCCCTGCGGGACCAGGTGCAGGCCGGGCAGGTGGAGGGCATAGAGCCGGACGCCATGGATGGGTGGTTCGCGCCGCCGGGAGAGCAAGACCCGGTATCCCGGCGGGAGCTGGAGAAAGCCTGTAAGAAGGTACGCGTCTGGCCGGAGCTGGCGATTGCCTGGCTTAGAGAGGTCATGGATATATAAATCCTGGCGGCTCGTGGCAGGGGCTATCGCAAAGCAGTACCCAAAGCCGGATACCGGGGTCCAGGGGGGCTTGCCCCCT
>CAJTXF010000079.1:5314-10703 GCA_910580045.1 uncultured Eubacteriales bacterium | reverse complement strand
GCCGCAGCCAGCAGCAAGATTCCGAAAGTTAGGAAAGCGTTGCTTTCCTAACTTTTGGAGAGAGGCGGACGCACTGCGCAAGCCCTAAGCGTTCCCGATAGATGCCGCCATCTTGCGGGGCTCTTCCTCACCGCGTTCGGCCGGCTCCGCTGGCGAACAGGTTCTATGAGCCAGGCTGAGGGAGGCTTTGTCTGTCAAAGGGACTTTGGCAGACAACAGGGGGTCTCGGCTGCCGCCTCGGTCGGTTCGCAGCTTGTGTGCCACTGGCACACGCTCACCCCCCGACGAGGGTCCCCTACGGAAAACGTCCCACTGGGACGTTTTCCTACCCTCCTGCGTTTGCTCACGCTATGAAGGTCAAGGGCAAGACCTCGGGGCCTCTGTCCCCGAACCCCTGCCAGGGAGGACTTTTTGAAAAAAGTCCCCCTGGACCCTTCAAAAACTTCCTCTGGCCTGCCGCCAGGCTGGCGCCCTCTGCTCTGTATAATCAATAAATACACTACAAAAGGAGCAACATCATGTATCAATTCAACCGTCAAGAGTACGAACAACGTATGGAATGGTTCCAGCAGGCCCGCTTCGGCATGTTCATCCACTGGGGCATCTATGCCATCCCCGCCCGGGGCGAGTGGGTCCGCAGCAGCGAGCAGATGCCCGAAGAGGACTACCTCCCCTTCTTCCGGGAGTTTAACCCTGTGGACTATGACCCCAAGGCCTGGGCCAAGGCCGCCAAAGCCGCTGGCATGAAGTACGCTGTGCTTACCGCCAAGCACCACGACGGCTTCTGCCTGTTCGACAGCGCTCTCACTGACTTTAAGTCCACCAACACCCAGTGCGGCCGGGACTTGGTCCGGGAGTACCTGGATGCTTTCCGGGCGGAGGGGCTGAAGGTGGGCCTCTACTACTCTCTGCTGGACTGGCATCATCCGGATTATCCCCACTTTGAGGATGCCTATCACCCCATGCGCAATCACCCTGAGTGCGGCAACGAGGGCCGGGACTTTAACCGGTACCTGGACTATCTCCATGGCCAAGTGAGGGAGCTGTGTACCAACTACGGCAGGCTGGACATCCTCTGGTTCGACTTCTCCTATGGCGAGGGCGAGAAGACCATGCGGGGCGAGACCTGGCGGGCCCATGAGCTGGTGAGCATGATTCGGGAGCTGCAGCCCGGCATTATTATTGACAACCGGCTGGAGGTCAGCGGCGAGGGCTTTGGCTCCATGTGGGAGGGGGACCCCAAGCCCTACCACGGGGATTTCGTCAGCCCGGAGCAGATTATCCCCCCCAACGGCCTGCAGGACAAGGCTGGCCGGGATTTGGTGTGGGAGGCCTGCGTCACCATGAACAACAACTGGGGCTATGCTGCCCTGGACAGGCACTTCAAGCCCGCCTCCATGCTGATTAAGAAGCTGGTGGAGTGCGTCAGCAAGGGGGGCAACCTGCTGCTGAACGTGGGCCCGGACGCCCGGGGCAACATCCCGCCCCAGTCCCTGGCCATTCTGGCGGAGATTGGCAAGTGGATGGACAGGAATTCTGAGAGCATCTATGGCTGCGGCAAGGCTGGCATTGCCAAGCCTGACATGGGCCGTATCACCCGCAAGGGCAACACCTTGTATTATCACCTGTTCGAGAACACCATTGGCTGTATGCCTCTGCCGGGCCTGAAGCAGGAGCAGGTCAAGGCTATCCGCTGGCTGGACAATGGGGCTGAGGTACACATCGCCAAGGGCTGGATTTACGACAACTATCCGGACGTGGTCTTTGCTGACCTGGGCCCTGACCCGGTTCTCCCGGACCAGGTGGACACAGTCCTGAAAATAGAGCTGGTGGAGGAATGAGTATTTTATCCGAGAAAACCGCCGGGTTTGCGGCGGCCCGCTGGGAGGCCCGGCTGCCCCTGCTGAAAAAAGCGCCGGAGCTGATGGCCCTTCATGCCCGGCTGGCGGGAGAGGCCAAGGAGCTTCTCACTTATCTGATGGCCACCCTCCCTGTGCAGGATTTGGCCGACACCCCGGCCGCCCTGTGGCAGGAAGCTGTGGAGGAGGCCCTGCTGGCCCGGGAGGCCTGGCCCTGGTGCCAGGCCCTGCCAGAGCACCTGTTTTTGCTGTACCTCCTCTGCCCCCGGGTGAACAATGAGCAGCTCAGCCCCTGCCGGGGCCTGTTCCGGCAGGAGCTGGCCCCCCGTGTAAAGGGGCTCTCCTTGCCGGAGGCTATCCAAGAGGTTAACCGCTGGTGTGCCGGGCAGGTCACCTACCGCTCTACAGACGGCCGGACCGCCTCTGCCCTGGATATTTACCGCCGGGGCTGGGGCCGCTGCGGGGAGGAGTCCGTGTTCGGGGTAAACGCCCTGCGCAGCGTGGGCATTGCGGCCCGGCAAATCTATGCCCCCTGGTGGTCCCACTGCGACGACAACCACGCCTGGGTGGAGGCCTTCGACGGGGAGGCCTGGCGGTTTCTGGGGGCCTGCGAGCCGGAGCCCCGGCTGGATATGGGCTGGTTCCCCTGCGCGGCCAGCCGGGCCATGCTCTGCCACGCCAAGGCCTTTGTGGGTGAGGGCCCGGGCTGGGAGGCCCTGTTCCCAGGCGTCTCCCCCCTGGACTTGGACTGCCGGGAGGGCGTAGCCTATGAGAGCGTCACCGCCCGGTATGGAAAGGTAAAACCCTTTACAGTGTGCCTGCGGAACGGTGACGGGGCCCCTGTCCCTGGGGCGGTGGTAGAGATGTACGTGCTCAATGAGGGCGGGATGCGCAAAATCGCCCAGCGGGTCACGGACAGCGCGGGCAGCTGCGCCCTGAACCTGGGCCTGGGGAGCCTGTACCTGGCGGCCCGGGCCGGGGAGGACTTTGCCGAGGCCCTTGTCCACACCGGGGAGAGCGCCCAGGCGGTGCTCACCTTGGGGGAGACGCTCCCCCAAGGCGCTTTTGACTTCCAGGCCCCGGAAGACGGGGGCGTGCAGGCTCCTAGGCTCACAAAGGAGGAGCGAGTCCAGCGCCGGGCGGTTTTGGATCGCGCCAAGGCCAGCCGGGAGAGCCGTCCAGCCTACGCGCCGGAAATCGCCCCTGCCCACCAGGCCATTGCCAGCACCCTGACAGAGAAGGACCTGGCTGGGGACATCCCGGCCCAGGCGCTGGAGGAAAGCATACCGGCTTTACAGCAAGAGGGCGGCCTGCCGCCTGAGGTCTTCCGCCAGGCTTTGCTCTCCCCCCGGGTTGGGCTGGAGCCTCTGGCCCCCTGGCGGAAAGCCCTGGAGGGGGCGCTGTCCCAGGTGCCGGCCCAGGGGCTTTGGGCAGCGCTGGGCCAGGAGATTGCCTCTGCCGGGAGCTTCCCGGAGCTTCCCCAGACCCCTGCCGGAGCCTGGCAGCTGGGCACAGCCACAGCCCAGGGCCGGGCGGGCCTGTACTGCGCCCTCTGCCGGGCCAGGGGCATCCCTGCCCGGCTGGGGGCTGATGGCCTGCCGGAGTACTGGCAGGATGGATGTTTCCACCGGGCAGACGGCCAGCCGGTGGGTACCCTCACCCTGGACTGCCCCCAGGACATACCCTGGAGCCTGGCCCGGCGGAAGGAGAGCTGTAAAGCCTTTGGGCTTGACGAAGATACCTGGCAAGCAATTCCCCTTCACGCCAAGCGTGGGGAACTTCCTGCTGGCTCTTACAGGCTGGTGACCAGCCTGCGCCTGCCCAATGGGAACCAGCTGGCCTGGCTCCAGGATTTCCGGCTGGAGGCAGGGGAGAGCCTGACCCTGACAGCAGGGCTCCGGACGCCGGAGGAGAGCCAGCTTTTGCAGCGGCTCCCCCTGCCGGAGCTGGGGTTTGCCTGGCAGGGCGTGGGCCTGTTGTGCTGGGTCCGCCCGGGCGAGGAGCCCACAGAGCATCTGCTGGGAGAGCTGGAGCCGGTCCGGGAGCGGCTGGAGGCCATGGGCTGCGGGATTCATATGATTTGCGACGGCGCTGTCAAGGGGAAGCCCTTGCCGCAAGGCGCGGAGCTTCACAGCTTTGACGCAGACAGAGCCGAGCTTGCTGCCCGGCGGATGTATTTAGAGCCGGAACGCCTGCCCCTGGCCATCCTGGCGGACGGGGAGGGCTTTGGCCGGTTTGCCTGCGCGGGCTATAACGTGGGGACCGGAGAGCTGCTTCTCCGGCTGGCGGAGCGGCTTAAAAAGTAGAAAAAAGGCATGGGCCCAGTGGGCTCATGCCTTTTGCTTTTATAAGGGAACGGGTAACTGGTGATTATACCCAGTGCAGCTTGCTCATGTCCGCCATGTCCTCAAAGGTGATGGAGCGCTTGAGCATGTCGCAGGCCTTTACCAGGCCCTCGTTCTTGCTCATCATGGCGTCCTCATGCTCAATGGAGAGCACATAGTCATAGCCCACCAGGCGCAGCTGGCTGACAAAATCCTTCCAGAACATCTCGTCATGGCCATAGCCAATGCTGCGGAAAATCCAAGAGCGCTTGCTCATGTCCGCATAAGAGAGGGTATCCAGGGTGCCGTTGACAGCCGTGTTCCAGGGGTCGATGCTGGCGTCCTTGGCATGGACGTGGAAGATGGCCTCCCCGCCCAGCTCACGAATCACGGCCAGGGGGTCCATGCCCTGCCAGAACAGATGGCTGGGGTCCAGGTTCGCGCCGATTTCAGGGCCAACAGCCTCCCGCAGGCGCAGCAGGGTGCGGCTGTTGTGCACGCAGAAGCCCTGGTGCATCTCAAAAGCGATTTTGTCCACCCCATGCTCTTTGGCAAAGGCCACAAAGTCCTTCCAGTAGGGGATAAGCACTTCGTTCCACTGCCACTCCAGCACCTCAGGGAACTCGTTGGGCCAGGCGCAGACAATCCAGTTGGGGTTCTTGCTCTCAGGGCAGTCGCCGGGGCAGCCGGAGAAGGTGTTGATTTGGTGGATGCCCAGCTTCTCAGCCATGAGCACCGCGTTGTGCAAATCATCATCAAACTGCTTGGCAATCTCCTTGTTGGGGTGGACGGGGTTGGCGTGGCAGGAAAGGGCGCTGATTTCCAGGCCGGATTCCTTAATCGTGGTGACGAACTCGTTGAATTTTGCCTCGTCGTGGAGCAGGACTTCCGGGTCGCAGTGGTCCTTGCCGGGATAGCCGCCGCAGCCGATTTCCACCATCTGAGCGCCCAGGGACTTAAAATAAGCGAGAGCTTCTTTGAGGGGGGTATCGCCGATGACGTTGGACAGAATACCTAATTTCATTGGTATGCACTCCTTATATTGTGATTTGGGCGAATTCACGCCCTATTTGGTTCTGGTAATATTATACAGAATATTTTTCGAAAAAGCAATGGGGATTCAAAAAATATTTGTGGCGGGATTCAGAGGAATCGCATAGGCTGAGGGGGAGGGGGCAGGTGAGCCTGACGGCGGGCCCATCCCGG
>CAJTXF010000079.1:0-5304 GCA_910580045.1 uncultured Eubacteriales bacterium | reverse complement strand
CCCCTGGTGGGTTCTTAGGGCAAAGCCCTAAGCTGCCGGAGGCGACCTTGTCCTTGACCTTAGAGGGCGGCGCCAGAAATCCCAAAGAGAGGCAGCACCCAATTTCCACAGCTTGAGTCCGACAGAGGAAGTAGAGTTCGCGAAGCGAACTCTCTCGCGCCGCCCCTAGGCCCCAAGCCGCAGCCAGCAGCAAGATTCCGAAAGTGAGGAAAGCGTTGCTTTCCTAACTTTCGGAGAGAGGCGGACCGTCTGTAGGAGCGTTGGGAGGCTAAGCGTTCCTGTGAGATGCCGCCAACTCTATAAAGAAGCCCCAGAGGCCCCAGAATCCACCAAAGGAGCCCCAGAACCATGACAAACCGGGAAATTATCGATTATATAGACAGAGGCGCTAACTATTACGTAAGCCTGTTCGGCAGGGCGGAGCATATGGAAATCGTCCAGAGGGAGCACTATTCGCTGGTGCGGCCTAAGGGCGATGTGTTTGGTATCCGCTTTGTGTACGATGTGCGGCTGGAGGGTTTGCCTCTCCAGCGGCAGAAGGAGCTTGCCGCGGAAATTCACGCCCTGGGTATGCCTGTCTGGCTGAATCTGGGTACCTCCCCAGAGGCGTTCCAGGCTTTTACGGGCCGGGAGAAACAGGACGTGCCCCAGGATTCGGACGGAGAGTCTTATCTGGCCATGCTGCCCGGTGAAATGCCCGCGTACCCGGCTTTTCCCCAGGTGACAGAGGCCAAGACACAGCCGGAATTTGCCCGGTGGGCCGAAACAGTGAACCAGGTGCTCTCCGGCGGTAAGGAGGATATTCATCCCCAGTACCACTACCCCTTGTGCCGGGATGGCCTGATGCGTTGCTATATGGTACAGGACAGAGAGGGCCGTGCCCTTTCCGCCGCTGCGGCCGCTGTGGACGGGGAGTCCGTCTCCCTGGAATTCGTGGCGACACTGCCGGAGTTCCGCCGCCAGGGGCTGGCCCGGGCCCTGTGCTGCCGGGCCGTGGAGGACGCCTTCCGCCAGGGGGCGGAAATCGTCACTGTGCGGGCCATTGACGGCCGGGCGGCTGCCCTTTATGAAGCTGCCGGCTTTCAGCAATATTGATTACACGGAGGTTTCATGGGGATTGAGCGTATTGGCGAGGTGTGCCTTTTGACCAGTGACGTGCCCCGTCTGGCGGATTTCTACCGGAAGCTGCTGGACGTGCCCCCCGGCGAGGACGCGGGGAACTGGGGGCATCAGTTTGTGCTGGTCAAGGAGACCAGCCTCTCCATCATCCGGGACGACACCCCCCGCAGCGGGCAGGGCGCGGTGCTGGCGTTTACAGTGAAGGATATACACGCCGCCCGCCAAAAGCTGCTGGCCATGGGCGTGGAGATTGCGGAGCCCCCCACAGCCAGGCCCTGGGGGGCAGTGAACATGAGCTTCTGGGACCCGGACGGGAACCTTGTGTTTTTCCGCTGCTTTCCAGAGGAAAGCCATTCAGGCAGTTGACCAGGGAGCACGCTTGGCGCTGGCCATTTTGTGCGGATACCCTTTTCATATAAGAAAAAAATTATAGATTTTGGAGGAAAGAACTATGGCAGTAAAAATCAGACTGCGCCGCATGGGCGCCAAGAAGAACCCCTTCTACCGGATTGTGGTGGCGGATTCCCGCTTCCCCAGGGATGGCCGCTTTATTGAGGAAATCGGCTACTACAACCCCATGGAGGAGCCCAGCGTGGTGAAGGTTGACCCGGAAAAGGCCAAGAAGTGGATTGAGAACGGCGCCCAGCCCACTGACACTGTGCGGGAGCTGTTCAAGAAGCACGGCGTAATCTAAGGGGATGGGGCTGCCGTCAGAAAAAGGCATCCGCATCGTTGAGCTTGCTGCCCTGTATGAGCTCCGCCTCACCATTTCTGAAGGGACAAAGACGGAGTATACCAGGGAAGAGCTTTTAGAGCTGTTGGACCAAATTGCTGTTGCCAAAAAGTGAGGAAGGCCAGCAGCAGACAGATAGGACGCGAAAGTGTAAAGGAGGGAGAATCATGGAGGATTTGTTGAGGGCCATTGCCTCTGGCTTGGTAGAGAAGCCTGAGGAGGTGGTTGTCACCAGCGAGGAAGGGGAAAACGGCATGACTGTTTTCCATCTTCATGTGGCGGAGGACGACATGGGCCGGGTCATCGGCAAGCAGGGCCGCATCGCCAAGGCGATCCGGGTGGTTATGCGCGCCGCGGCCAGCCGCAACGAGATGAAAATCATGGTGGAGATTGATTGATTCCCGCCATGGGGGAAATACCACGAAAGGGGCATGGCGGTCCGCCGCGGGGGCCCCTTTTTTGTTTGGGAGGGAGCAGAGAATGAAACAACAGTTTTTAGAGGCAGGCAGGCTTCTGCGCACCCACGGGGTGCGGGGCGAGCTGGTCCTGGAGCCCTGGGCCGATTCCCCGGGGTTTTTGGCGGATATCCGGACCCTCTATTTTGACAGGGAGGGCCAGCGGCCTGTGGAGGTGCTGGCCGCCCGGGAGCACAAGGGGCGGCTGCTGGTTCGCCTGCGGGGCGTGGACACAGTGGAGCAGGGGGATGTGCTGCGGGGCAAAATCCTGTACCTGAACCGGGACGCGGTGCAGCTGGAGGAGGGCCGTTTCTTCCTCCAGGATTTGCTGGGCTGCTCTGTGGTGGACGGCGCCACGGGCCAGGTATACGGGGTGCTGGAGGAGGTGCTGAGTACCCCGGCCAATGACGTGTACCGGGTGAAAAACGGGGAGCGGGAGTTCCTCTTCCCCGCGGTGAAGCATATGATAAAGAGGACAGACGTGGAGGCGGGCGTGGTGGAGGTGCTGCCCATCCCGGGCATCTTTGACGGCGAGGGGGAGGAAGCCTGAATGCGCATAGACATTTTCACCCTGTTTCCTGAGATGTTCCCCCCCCTGCTGGGCAGCAGCATTGTGGGCCGGGCCCGGCGGCGGGGGTTCCTGCAAATCTGCTGCCACCAGCTGCGGGACTTTTCCCCGGACCGCCGGGGCCGGGTGGACGACACGGTGTTCGGCGGGGGAAAGGGGATGCTGCTGATGGCAGAGCCCTTTGCCCGGGGCCTGGACGCCCTCTCCGAGCATTTGGGGGCCCTGCCCCATGTGGTGTACCTGTCCCCCCGGGGCCGGGTGCTCACCCAGCGGCGGGCAAAAGAGCTGGCCGCCCTGCCAGGGCTCTGCCTGCTGTGCGGCCACTATGAGGGGGTGGACCAGCGGCTGCTGGACGAATATCAGGCGGAGGAGATTTCCATTGGGGACTATGTGCTCACCGGGGGCGAGCTGCCCGCCATGATTTTGGCGGACGCGGTGAGCCGGATGCTGCCTGGGGTCCTGTCAGCGGAGAGCTGCTTTGAGGAGGAGAGCCACTTCTCCGGGCTGCTGGAGTATCCCCAGTATACCCGGCCCGAGGTGTGGCGGGGCCGCCCAGCGCCCCCGGTTTTGCTCAGCGGGGACCATAAACGGGTTTTCGACTGGAAACGTCAGGAATCCCTGAACATAACCAGGCAAAACAGGCCCGACCTTTTTGTGAAATATGTGGAGGCAGAGCAGGAAAACTAAGCGAAAACAGTGCCTTCGTCAACACAAGCCCACAATATATTGGCATGGAAGGGGCTTTTCCCGCCGGGGTTACAAAAACTTTCCACCATAGAGGGCAAGTTGCACAAACCAAAGTTATTTTGAAATTCACACTATGTTCATTGGCACGAAATTGAATGACAATTGTTGACGTGGGCGCGAAATGTGATATAATTACTTCCAGAACGCCATAGATGCGAGGAACAGCTGGCGGGGCGCGGGAGAGAAGGGGCACAGGCCTCTGGAACGTGCCCGGCGGCGGAAGCTGTCCGTTTGAAAACCGGCGGAAGCTGATTTTCAGGTGTGCCTGCTATGGAAGCTGGCTCCGCACCCAGAGGAGGCTGGCCTCCTGCCCGCAAGTGGCATGGTTACCTTCTTTTCCAAGAGGTTCTTGAAGTCTTTGGGAGGAGTCCGTAAGGTAAGAGAAACATCGATTTCAAAAATTCTGTAGGAGAGTGAATGTACATGTGCGCAAAAGAAGTTCTGGTCCAGAATCAGGTCGGCCTGCATGCCCGTCCGGCAACGTTTTTCATTCAGAAGGCGAATGAGTTCAAGTCCTCCATCTGGGTTGAAAAGGAGGAGCGCAGGGTCAATGCCAAGAGCCTGTTGGGTGTGCTGAGCCTGGGGATTGTTGGTGGCGTCACCATCCGCATCATCGCGGACGGCTCGGATGAGCAGCAGGCGGTAGACGCGCTGGTTGCTCTGGTGAACTCCGGGTTTGCGGAGTAAGCACGGTTTTTTTTGAGCAGCGCCGCAGTGGGGGAACCTCTGTGGCGCTGTTTTTCTGCGGCCTGGGAGAGGGCGCAAAAAACTGCTTGCATTTTGCGGGGGCGGGTGCTATAATATAGACGAAGTCGATAACCTAGTATTACTTCCACAAAGCGAAACCCCGGAGAACGCTACTTCTCCGGGGTTTCTTTCGGCTCTTACTTGCCCTTTCGTCTGCCGTCAAGCCATTTGCTTATGTAACTGGCAGCTACACTTGCTGCGACGGACAAGACAAAGTCAATAACCAACTGCATGACTTCCACCTCCTCTCCGCTTGCGGAGTGGGTGGGCAAGCGGATATATTATAACATCTTTCGACAGGGTTTGCAAGGGACGGGGCAGATTGGCGGGAGGACCGAGCGCGGGCGGAAAGTTTCGTCCACCTTTTCAAAGGTGGCAGGGTGTGGGACAGAGTCCCACGACCTTGTCCTTAGGAGGGCGGCGCATCAAGACCAAAAGAGAGGCAGAGCCTAACTCCCGTAACCTGAGTCCGGCAGAGGCACCAATTCGCGCCGCCCAACCATCCCAAGCAGCGCAAATCCAGAGCTGCGGACGGGTCTTCCGAAACGTTGGGCCCTGAACTTCTCCGATAGATGCTGCTTGCGGTCGGGAAGCCGCTTATTGTCAGGCCCTTGACCAACCGGTAGCTCCCGTTTTCTGAGTCAGCGGCAGTGTACGGGAACGCTTAGCCTCCCAACGCCTGTGCAATGCGTCCGCCTCTCTCCGAAAGTTAGGAAAGCGGGGGCTTTCCTAACTTTCGGAATCTTGCTGCTGGCTGCGGCTTGGGGGCGTGGGGGCGGCGCTCAGAGTGCCACGTTCCAACTCGGGCGGGCCGTCCTGGGTTCTGCCTCGCTCCTTTCTCTTGGAGCGCCGCCCTTTTAAGGTCAAGGGCAAGACCTTGGGGGCTCTGCCCCCAAACCCCTGCCACCTTTTGAAAAAGGTGGACGAAAACTTCC
>CAJTXF010000078.1 GCA_910580045.1 uncultured Eubacteriales bacterium | reverse complement strand
CGTTGTATCGCTATTTGGGCTGCTATTCGTGCTTAACTCATGTAGACACTATCTAGAAATTCCATAATTTTTCTCGTTACTGTAATTTATAATATAACGAGCAACATCTAGTACACGATTCATATTACTCCTCCTTATAGAGGAAGGCCCGGCGCAGCAACGTCCGGGCCTTCCTTATTTAACCTCAAACTGGGGTTTTAACCTCAGTTTAACCCCAATTTTCGCGGTTTATTCACTTCAAACCATAACAAATCGGGACAAAAGGAAATCCCCAGGAACCACATGATTCCTAGGGATTTCACTGGTGGGCGCTAACGGACTTGAACCGCTGACCCCCTGCACGTCAAGCAGGTGCTCTAGCCAGCTGAGCTAAGCGCCCTTACGAGAACTGATTATACACCATCTGCCGGGAAAATGCAAGCCTTTTTTTCAAAAATATTCATTCCGGCAGGCGCTGGATACAGATTCCCCCTATGAAAACCAAGGGCAGGCAGTGTGGCCGCTGAAACAGCGAATCCAGGACTGGGATTCGGTACAGCGCCAAATCCCCCGGAAGCTGTCCAGCGGCAAATATTTCTTCAAGTCCGTTCCTGGCTATGGGTGTTTTTCCGGGAGCCCAGCAGCACCTGCCCCAGGCCCAGGACAGCTGCCGCCAGGGGCAGGGCCGCGGCTGAGGCCAGGCTCAGCCAAAGCCGGGTATTCGCTTGGGAAACAGCATCCGCCGCCGTAACGTCCCCGGCAGCGGCCAGGCGCTCCAGGGCGCGGAAGATGGCGGAGAACTCTTGGGTATAGTGGCCGAAGTCAACAATGTGGGTGCTGGGCAGCAGGGAGGAGGGCAGCTCTATGGCCCAAAGCAGCCCGGCCAGCACCCCCAGGGAGGCCACGGTCAGCAGGGCGCTGATTGCCAGGCGGCGGGAGTTTTTCCGCCAGTCCCTGGCCAGCGGCCAGGAGAACCCCCACAGCACCAGGGATGCCAAAACCAGCCCTGCCCCCAGGCCCATTTTGGGCATCTGGGCTGTCCACTGGCTCAAATCGTTCAGGCTGTAAAACCGCGGCGGCTTTTGGCGGGCAGCCTCCACTGCCAGCCAGTCCACAGCCTTTTTGTCTACATTTCCGCTTTCATCCGCCCAGGGGCTCAAATCGTCCTCCTGCCTGGCGATGGGGGCCATGCCCCAGGCCCGCTTCTCCATAAAGGGCACAGGGGCCTTTTCCAGGGCCAGCAGGGCCTCCTGCTCTGTCCGCGTCTGGATGGAGGCCCGCCTATCCAGGGCCCCCCACTCTGGGAGGGTATCTTCCCGGGCCACGGCCAGCCAAGTGTCTGGCTCCCACTTGGGGGTCACAATCACATCCACCAGCGCGTCCGGGCGGGAGAGCTTGGTGGCGTAAGCAACCGCCAGAGAGCCCCGAAACTGAATCCTGTCCTGGGTCAGCTGGTAGGAGGCGGGCTCTATGATACGGACCCGGGTGCCCGCCTCCCAGGCCGCGCCCTCATAGGGGGCGAACAGGCTCAGGCCCTCCTCTGTGTCAAAGAGGCAGTCCAGGGTCAGGACTGTGTCGAATCCCTCTGTCCGCGGCTCTGCCACAATAACAGAGGGCACCATCCACTGCTCTACCCGCAGGGAGAACAGGGTGCTGAACACCAGGAACCAGGCCGCCAGCACCGAGACCCACAGTACCCATCGTTTCATCTATTTCACCTCCGCCAGGGTGATGCCCTCCACCAGTTCCTGGTTGAAAAAGGCGAACAGGAACAGGCAGGGCAGCACCACCAGAATGCAGCACACCAGATGGATGGCCATGTTTGTGGGGGGCACATAGGCCAGGGCTACTGACAGGGGATAGCGCTCAAAATTCCGCAGATAGGCGATGGGCTGCTCCACCATGTTCCAGGCGTCCAGGAAGGACAGAAGAAAGGCGCAGACCAGGCCGCTGACGTTCATGGGCATGGCAATCCACAGAAGGGTTCTCGGGATGCCGCAGCCGTCCAGCATGGCCGCGTCGATAATGCTGTCCGGGATGGAGGCAAAGCTCTGCCGCAGGATGAAGGCCCCCAGGGGCGCGAAGATAAGGGGCAGAATCAGTGCCGGATAGCTGTCCAGCAGCCCCAGCTGGCCCAGCATAATGTAGTTGGGCACCAAAGTCACCTGCACGGGCAGCACCATCAGAATCATCAGCCCAAAGAAGATGGCGTTCCGCCCAGGGAAACGGCACTTGGCAAACCCAAACCCTGCCAGCACGGATACCAGCAGCTGGCCAAGCCCCACGCACAGGGATATCCCCAGGCTCCGCCAGAACCGGAGCATATACTGGGACTGGCCCCAGAGCACGTCATAATAGGGCAGGAAGCTGACCTTCCCCTGGCTCCAGAAGCTGGACAGGAGCACATAGCAGAAAGGGGCCAGGAATATCACGCTGAGCAGGGCGGCAAAGCCCCCGCTTACCCGGCGGAATGCTGTTTTTTCTCTCATGCCCGGTACGCCTCCTTTCGCTCTACAAACCCATAGAAGAGCCCGAAGAAAATGAGGATGACCGCCAGCAGCAGAATGGAGCTGACAGACAGGCTGGCATAGTTCATGCTCTCAAAGCTGTTGTTGATAAAGTGCTGGAGCATATAGATTTCGTCCCCGGGCTCCTGGCCGCCAATGAGGAAAATCTCCCGGAAGCACTTGAAGCCGTTGATAACCGAAAACACCAGGGCGAAGAATACCGAGTACCACATCTGGGGGGTGGTGATGTAGAAGAACCGCTGCCAGGTGTTGGCCCCGTCCAAATCCGCGGACTCGTACTGCTCTGTGGGGATGGTGATAAGCCCAGCCAGCAGCAGGATGACTGCATAGCCCGCGTTTTTCCACAGATACAGGCCAATGGTCACCCAGAAGGCAGAGGGCCCGGCCAGCCAATCCCCGGCAGGGAGGCCCAGGGCCCCCAGCAGGCTGTTGAGCAGGCCCGCCTCAGAGAAGAGCAAATCCACCAGCAGCACAGTACCCGCCACAGGCATAATGTACGGGAACAGGAACACGGATTTCAGCAGCTTATGCCGGTCCGCCTGCTTCTGCATGAGCAGGGCAATGAGATATGCAAAGACCATGATAAGGGGCAGGCCCACGGCGAAAAACCTCAGGGAGTTGCCAAAGGCCAGCATGAAGCTCTCGTTCCTCAAAATGCGCTGGTAGTTCTCCAGCCCCACCAGCCGGATGGATTTGCCGCTGCCCGCGGAGAAGGAGAACCGCAGCACC
The DNA here is from genome assembly GCA_910580045.1 of uncultured Eubacteriales bacterium. Lineage (GTDB taxonomy): Bacteria > Bacillota > Clostridia > Oscillospirales > Acutalibacteraceae > Acutalibacter. The sequence continues at coordinate 7,660 of CAJTXF010000078.1, read as the reverse complement.
AGCAGGAACGGCGCCAGATAGAATACCAGGCACCCCAGCACCAGGGGCGCAATGAGAATGCAGCCGGACGATTTTTTTCGCACAGTCCCACCTCCTTAGGCTTCGTCAACCAGCCTGCATATGCGTTTATAGTACCGGTGGACAATTTCTTTGAGCTGCTTGTGGGAGATTTCGCCCTTGTAGAAGTCCAGCTGCCGCGGGGAGCGGAACGCGTCCGGCTCCGGCTCCAGGGAATCCACCAGGACAGTCTGGATTTCATACATCATGTCTTCCAGCTGGCTCTCCAAAGGGGAAGGGAAGTGCAGGTCAGTGATGCTCTCGCAGACCCTGCGCCACTGCTCAAAGTGCTGGGGCGGGATGGACATCCCGTATTGCATGGGAAACTCCCGGGAGAAGACCCTCATGTCCACTGGCATCTTGCCGTCTGTCCAGGTCCCCATGCGCTCAATGGTGCTGTTGTTCTGGAACGCCGCATCCATCAGGCACTCCACCACATGGAAGGCGTCCAGAGGGCGGCTGGTGTTCCGGTTCACGGCACAGTAGCGGGTCACCTCTGCCGTGACGCCCCCCTCCAGGTTGGCAAGGGGCACATAGGCCGCGTTCTCCGGCTCCCCCTGCCGGAGGGCCACCCCGAAAATCGCCCCCATGTTGGAATCCAGCAGCGTTTCAGGGTCCGCAAAGGCAGCGTAGTTTTCCAGCTGGTTCTTGCCCGGCTGGTGGAGCCGCCTGCAGGCTTCCAGGTCCTCCTGGATAATCTCCAGCAGCTCCTCCTCTGTGAAGCAGACCCTGCCAGCCTCAAAATCCGCCAGCCGGGGGAACAGGCAGGCCAGGCCCGAGGTGTGCGCCCGCAGGTTTGGCGGCCCAGCAAACATATGCTCCCAAAGCCACAGGGCCTGGGGGGCCAAAGCGGAATCCTCACCGGCCATGACCTGGGCCCAGGTGCCGCCCTTTGGCACGCCGCCGGGCAAATCCTTCTCCCGGTACACATTGACTGGCACAGTGAAGCTCATGGGCACTGCCACCAGCTCCCCCTTCTGGTTCCGGCCCCCGTCCAGCACCTGGGGCTGCTGGGTGGACCAGTCCACCATCTCCGCGCTTTCTATGTACTCGTCCAGGGGCAGGAACACATCCCCGTTGATGGCCTTCTCCGGGTAGGGGAACAGGCGGCTGCTCTCCAAGCGCTCCGAGCAGTCCAGTTCCCCGCCCACGCAGCTGCCCTGGCAGTTGAGCACGAACACGTCCGGCCCGCCGCCGGTCATGATTTCCGTGCGGATGCGCTGGAGGGTTGCGGCCCGCTCTGTGGAGAATTTTGAGGCGCTGGGGATAATCTCAATCTCAAAATCCTGGCTGCGGGCCCAGCCGTACTTTTGGGTGAACACGTCATAGTCAGTGAGGAAGTCTTTCACTGCCTGCTCTGTCTGGCTGGAGCCGTTATACTGGTCATTGCCGTTCCCCACATCAAAGCAGATGCGCAGGGGGGCGCCCTTCCCTTTGGCAGAGCAGCTGGTCAGGCTCAGGCAGAATAAGACAAGCACACACAGCAGGACTGGATATTTTGCTCTCATATTATTTCCCCCTCAGGGCCTTTTCTATCATTTTATCACAAATGCCAGGCCTCGTCAACCAGCCTGCACATGCGTTTATAGTGCTGGTGGACGATTTCTCTGAGCTGCTCATCGGAAATCTGGCCCTGATAGAAGTCCCCAATCTCCGCCCCGCAGGAATCCGCCATTACCTGCTGGATTTCATCCATCATCTCGTCCAGCTCGCTGTCCAGGGGCATGTTCCCGTCGCGGGCGGAAACACTGCTGAACAGCTGGGAGTTTGCCTGATATTCCCTGCTCATGATAAGCCCGATTAAGAAGAACGCCTCCTCTGCCCGGTTCGTGTTGCGGTTAATGGCGCGGTAAGTGCTCACCTCTGCCACGGTCCCGCCGGAAATCGCAGGCAGCGGAGCCATCGTGATATCCGTGCTCAGATAGGCTGTCTCAAAGGGAGAGCCGCTTGTGAATTCAGCAAAGTTGAAATAATTGGGCAGGGCAGTAAAATTCTCCGGCCCACTCAAAAGCCAGATTTGGACTGTAAGCTGAACCACATGTCAGCTTTCCCCAATCATCATCGTCATAACACGATAGGTGTCCGATACAAGTTCCTCCAGTTCATTATCAGACAGCTCCGTTTCAAAACAGCTCCACAGCATTTTGTCCATTTCCTCTTCCAAGGGCGTAAAGAAGTTAACCGCGTTTATTTGCTCACGCACCTTGCAAAACGCTTTGAAATTTTCATCACTCATATGCCAGGGGCCACCAAGGCTCTGCGCAGGCGCCCCCTTGCTTCCAAGCTCCATATGTGTGGGCATGCCATACAGACTATCGTACAATTCGGTATTCTGCTGTCCCTCTTTACTCAGCAGCAATTCAATGATTGCAAACGCTTCCTCTGGGTTATCTGTGTTCCGGTTAATTGCCGCGAATGAAGTGACCTGTGCTGTAACACCGCCGGCTGTATTGTATTGGGGAATAAATATATAGTCAGGGCTTTTATCCCCAAACGAACAGTTTCCCTTATTATCTACCATATTGGGAAGTCCAATCGGAAGCCCTGCCATGGTTTCTGGCGCACCTTCTTCTGGTATGTCAAGTGGAGCTAAGAGGTTTTTAAGGCAAAAAAGCAAATCCTCCTCAGAAAAGGTCAGCACGTCCTTTTCGTAATCCGCGAGATTGCCAAATATGGAAAAAATATCGTTTGTGTAACCAGCCCGCCGAATCTCATCGCTCCCGCTGGCAATCTGCTCTTCCCATGTGATAGGAGATGTATCCTCAATGGAGTGCTGTGCTGAGTCGAACCCGGTTATACCGAACACATAGGTTAAAGGGGCAATAAACTGGGTGCCTTTGTATTTACCGGCATCCATTACCTGGGGCACAAGGCTGTCCCACTCAATTGCGCTGGTATTTTTGATGAAATCATCCAGCGGAAGAAAAAGGTTGGATTTCATTGCTGACGCAGGATAAGGGAACAATCCTTTTGGGACGGTGCGTTTGGTACCGCGACTGGGCCGCGGACACGCACAGATAAACAAATCCGGCCCTGCCCCTGCCATCATTTCAGTCCTAATCCGCATAAGAGAGTTATCCCGTATTCCGACTTCACCTTCTGACAGAATAACGCCACCTGGCACGGCTTCGATATCTATAGTAAAACTTTCCATGTATCCAGGGATGTTTTTCAGCGAGCTTCGAAGCTCTGCCTTCCTCAAATCTGAGTTTGCAAGTGGGTCTAAACATATGGTAATCTGGGGGAGTTCTGTGGTGCTGCCTTGCGTGGGTGCTGCGGAAGATGGCATAACTGAATTTGTGCATCCAGATAACGAGATTATAGCGGTAATGATGAATAAAGACAAAATGCGATTCCTTATCGTTTTGACCGTGTTTTTCATAAAAGTCCCTTTCTTTAATATATGGAGAATAAGCAGGAGCCGAAACAAGGAAAACGGCTCCTGCTTATATCTGCCATAATAGAGCAATGTTAGTATCGGGCAAAATGTATCAGCGGTGTTCAGGAGCAAACGGCAGAGTTAAGGCAACACCGCACAAAGATTGTGCGCGAGTTGCGCAGTAGATTTTTTCGTTAGCTTGTACGAATCGAGCGCAGACAATCTCGCGATTGACAAGCAAGATTAGTGCAAGATGACGGAAAAAGATCAAGCAAATCGTGTGCAAAGGCCGCAGGCCGGTCTTTGTGCGGTGTTGCCTTAAGGAAACACCCGGAAATTCAGGCCGCCGGGCGGTGAAGCCGGATAATATCAGCGACTCCTTAATCAATAGTAATAATTGGCCAAAACAGGGCAATAGTATCCAACCTCACGAAGGTAAGGGCCTTCATAAATCTTTCCGCAATTACGGCATCTAAGCCCATCATAAGTCTTCCAGCAGCCGGGCCAGGATGCTGTTGGAGACCAGGAACCCCTCTGGGCTCAGGGCCACCCGCTCCGGCTCTGCCCGCACCAGGGGGCCCGGCAGGGCCAGGGCTCTTTGGCGCAGGCAGCGGAACGCCTCGGCCCCCTTCTGGCCAAAGCGGGCCTGGCAGGCAGCCAGGCCCAGGCCCTGGCAGAGGCGCAGGTTCAGCATGGCAAACTCGGCAAACCCGCCTCCAGGCCCGTCGTCCACCGGCTCCCCGCCCTGGAGGAAGCCCTCCAAATCCCGGGGCCAGAAGAACCGCCGCCCCTCCATAAAGGAGTGTGCCCCCGGGCCCAGGCCCAGGTATTCATCCCCCTGCCAGTAGATAAGGTTATGGCGGCTCTCCAAGCCGGGCCGGGCAAAATTGCTGATTTCGTACTGCCGGAAGCCCCGGCGGGCCAGCTCATCCACGCAGAACAGGTACTGGTCCGCGGCCATGTCTTCCTCGGGCTGAGGCACCCCCTGCCGGGCGAAGGGGGTGCCCGGCTCCACCTTGAGGATGTAGGCGGACAGGTGCTCCGGCTCCAGAGAGGCGGCAAACTGGATGGAGCGGCCCAGTGCCTCCAGGCCCCCCTCGGGCAGGGCCAGCATCAAGTCCAGAGAGAGGTTCCTGAACCCAGCGGAACGGGCCGATTCCACTGCCCAAGCGGCGTCCTGGGGGCTGTGCTTTCTGCCCAGCAGCTCCAGCTCCTTTTCATTGGCGGACTGCAGGCCCAGGGAGAGCCGGTTCACCCCAGCGGCCCGGAGGGCGGGGAAGAAGTCCTCCGGCAGGCGGGTGGGGTTTGCCTCGCAGGTGATTTCCGCCCCGGCCAGCAGGGAGAAGTGCCGGGCGGACTCCTCCAGCAGGGCGGAGAGCCGGGCCGGGCCCAGCAGGCTGGGGGTGCCTCCGCCAAAGTAGACAGTGCGAAGGGGCCGGGGATACTTCTCTGCCATCAGGGGCAGAAGCGCCCTCACCCGGCGGACATAGGCATCCATCACCTCTCCGCTGGCAGGGAGAGAGTAGAAGTCACAGTAGGGGCACTTCCCGGCGCAGAAGGGCACGTGGATGTAAAGGCCTATGGGGCCAACAGGGCCGCTCACAGCCGCACCAGCGCGGTGTGGGGCCTGTGGTCAGAGGCCACCGCTGGGGGGATGTCCGCCTCCAGGGCCTGGGCGGATTTTACCAGGATATAGTCGATTTTCGTCTGCGGCTGGTCAGAGGGGAAGCTGAGCAGGGGACGGGGGAACAGCTTGGCCGTGTCCTCCATTTCCCCCATAAGCGGGGCCAGGATGGGGCTGTCCGGCTCCAAATTGAAATCGCCCATCAGGATGACCGGGCCCTGCTCCTGCCGCACCAGGCCCAGTACGGTTTCCACCGCGCTGCGGGCCTCAGCCTTTGCCAGGCCGAAATGGCTCACCAGCACGGTAAAGCCCCCCGCCTGGGCGAACCTGGCCCGGAGCACGCAGCGGGTCTCGTAGTATGCGTCCTCGTCCTTTACCGCTGGGTCCGGGATGGGAATGGTCTGGGCCGCCCGCAAAGGGAAGCGGGAGAGGATGGCATTGCCGTAGGGGCCCTCCGGGAAGGTGATGGCCTGGGCAAAATAGCAGTGGTACCCCAGCAGGGCGGCCAGCTGCTCAGCCTGGTTCGTGTAGTAGGGGGTGCTGCCCCGGCCCCGGATTTCGTTGAGCCCCACAATATCCGCCCCAGCCCGGCGGATGGCTTCTGCCATCAGGGGCAAATCAATGGCTTCCAAATCCCCCTGGCCCTTTTGGAGCAGCTCCCGCTGCCTGAGATAGTCAATGCCGTGCTGGATATTATAGCTCATAAAGCGAATTTCCATCTCTGCGCCCCTTTCTCACTCGTCCAGCTTCAGGACAGCCATAAAGGCCTCCTGGGGCACCTCTACTGTGCCCAGCTGGCGCATCCGCTTTTTGCCCTCTTTCTGCTTTTCCAGCAGCTTCTTTTTCCGGGTGATGTCGCCGCCGTAGCACTTGGCCAGCACGTCTTTGCGCAGGGCCTTCACAGTCTCCCGGGCGATGATTTTCCCGCCCACACAGGCCTGGATGGGCACCTCGAACAGCTGGCGGGGAATCTTTTCCTTGAGTTTTTCCGTCATCTTCCTGGCCCGGGGATAGGCCTTTTCCGCGTGGAGGATAAAGGACAGGGCGTCCACGGTCTCCCCGTTGAGAAGGATGTCCAGCTTCACCAGCTCAGAGTCCCGGTAGCCCAAGACCTCATAGTCAAAGCTGGCATAGCCCCGGGTGCGGGATTTCAGGGCATCGAAGAAGTCGTAGATGATTTCATTCAGGGGCAGCTCATAGTGGATGTCCACCCTATCCGTGTCAATATATTTCATGTCCATAAAGGTGCCCCGCCGCTCCTGGCAGAGCTCCATAATATTGCCCACATACTCTGAGGGGGCGTAGATATGGGAGTTGGTGATGGGCTCTTGGGCGCTCTGGATGGTGGAGGGGTCCGGGTAGTTGGTGGGGTTGTCAATGGACAGCTCCTCCCCGCTGGTTTTGGTGATGTGGTACACCACGCTGGGGGCAGTGGTAATCAGGTCCAGGTTGTACTCCCTCTCCAGCCGCTCTTGGATAATCTCCATGTGCAGCAGGCCCAGGAACCCGCAGCGGAAGCCAAAGCCCAGGGCCACAGAGGTCTCCGGCTCAAAGGTGAGGGAGGCGTCGTTGAGCTGGAGCTTTTCCAGGGCGTCCCGCAAATCCGTGTAGTGGGCCCCGTCCGCGGGGTAGACGCCGCAGAATACCATAGGCTGCACAGCCCGGTAGCCGGGCAGGGCCTCTGCGGCAGGGCGTTCTGCCAGGGTGACAGTGTCGCCCACCCGGGCCTGGCGCACGTCTTTGATGCTGGCGGCAATATAGCCCACCTCTCCGGCGTACAGGGCCTCGGCAGGCTCCAGGGAGGTGGCCCGGAGGAACCCGCACTCCACCACCTGGAACTCACCGCCAGTGGCCATCATGCGGATGGTGTCCCCAGCGCGGAGCACCCCGTCCATCAGCCGTACATACACAATGACCCCCCGGTAGGCGTCATAGTAGGAGTCGAAAATCAGCGCCCGCAGAGGCGCGTCCTCGTCCCCCTCCGGGGCGGGGATGTCAGTGACAATGCGCTCCATCACGTCCCCAATATTGATGCCGTTCTTGGCGGAAATGCGGGGGGCGTCCATGGCCGGGATGCCAATCACGTCCTCAATCTCATGGCAGGCCCTGTCCGGGTCCGCGCTGATTAAGTCGATTTTGTTTACCACCGGCACGATTTCCAGCCCCGCGTCCACGGCCAGGTAGGTATTGGCCAGGGTCTGGGCCTCAATGCCCTGAGAGGCGTCCACCACCAGCACAGCCCCCTCGCAGGCAGCCAGGGAGCGGGAGACCTCGTAGTTAAAGTCCACATGGCCGGGGGTGTCAATCAGGTTGAACACATAGTCCTGTCCATCCTGAGCGGTGTAGATTAAAGTCACCGCGTGGGCCTTGATGGTAATGCCCCGCTCCCGCTCCAAATCCATGTTGTCCAAAAGCTGGTTCTCCATTTCCCGCAGGGGCACAGCCTTGGTCTGCTCCAGAATACGGTCTGCCAGGGTGCTTTTCCCGTGGTCAATGTGGGCGATAATGCTGAAATTGCGGATTCTGCTTCTGTCCATATTTTTGATTCTCCTTACAGGCCGAAATGGGGGAGTGTCCGTTCCGAGGGGTTTTTCGTGTTC
>CAJTXF010000077.1:3834-10976 GCA_910580045.1 uncultured Eubacteriales bacterium | reverse complement strand
CAAACCACAGAGATAATTATCTGTGGTTTGGACAATCCCGCAGGGCGTGTGCCGCTTGCATTTCCTCAGAAAATTTGGTATACTAGATTTTGTTCAAAACAGATATGCAGAAAAGGGGTCCCGCCATGCGAAGCTATACCTATTCCTTTCTCCAGGATTTGCCTGTGCCGGAGGATATCTCCTGCCTGATTGCCTCCCTCAAGGGGCTGAGCGGCCTGCTGGCCCAGCGGGCCCAGGCCCAGGAAAGCCAGGCAGAACAGCTCTTGGTCAGTCAAGAGGAGCAATGCGCCGCGGCGGCAGTGGGGCTCAAAGGTGTGGGATTTCCTGGCTATGCCCAGGCCCTGCGCCAGGCCAACCGCCCTGGAGGTGGTGAGCTTTGCCCGGAGGACATTCTGCGTATCCACAGGCTGCTTCTTCCCGGGGGGGAAGCCCCCAGCAGCGAAAAAGCCCAGGCCATTGGCCTGGTGCTTTCCGCGTATTATGCCGCCCCTGCTGTGGAGCCCTTGCTGCTGATTCCCTGCGCTGTCCTGGACATGCTGTGCACAGAGCCCTTCCCCACAGGCACGCCGGGGGCTGCCCTGCTGCTGGCCCGGCGGCTTTTGGCCGGCGCCGGTTTCTCCATATGCAGATTCGCCCCTTTAGAGAAAACCATAGGCAGATTCGCCTTTTACCACCAGCGCGCCCTGGCCCTTTCTGCCGGGGATTGGGCTGAAAACGCCAACGCCTATCTACCCTATATAGAGTCCTTTCTGTCCCTGCTGTACCTGGCTCTGCGGCAGGCGGAGAAGATATTCCCTGAGCCCCGGCGCCCCAAAGGAGAGATGATTCGGGAGCTGGTTCTGCACAGCCCCGGGCCTATCTCCAAGGCGGAAATCTGCGCCGCCCTGCCCCAGGTGAGCATCACCACTGTGGAAGCTGTTCTGGGCAATATGGTAAAGTCCGGCTCTGTGCGCCGGGTGGGCGGGGGCCGCGGCAGCCGGTACCTAAGAGCCTGAGCTCCGCTCCCCCTGTTCCTGCGCTTCAATCAGTTCGGGCGTGCCCCCCATACTCAGCTTATGGAAAACACGCCCTAATGTTGTTGCTATTTACTTATACCTCAGGCTTGAGCCTCTCCCGCAGCAGGGCAAAACTGCACAGCCCCTCTGCGGCCCAGCGGCATTTCTGGCAGACAGCCTCAAACTCTGCCTCTGTTACAGCAGCCAGCCACTTCCGGGCCTGTGCCCAGTCCAACTCTTGGCCTGCTGACAGGCCAAGAACTTCCAAGGCGGCCCTGTCCCGGTGAAGGACGTTTTCTGTCCCCAGCGTACAGCCGCCGTCAGCCTGCCGGTTGGGACAGGCGCTGCACACACTGTCCTGCTCCAAAACCAGCCGGAAGCTCTCCCCTGCCTGGAGCGTGTCAATCAGCTGGGCCATGTTCTCCGCAAATGCCTGGTCATACCCATGACCAGAGAACAGCGTCATACAAAACAGATGATGTCCCCGCACATCCCTCATGCCGCGCCTCCCAGGCCGGCTTTTTTTATGCTGGCCGTCACGGCCAGGGCCGCGAAATAGGCCAGGGCAACAGAAACCACATCCTTAATCAGGAAGGGCGCGCTGGCTGTAAGAAACGCCTGCGGGAAGGGCATGGACGCCACCAGGGCGAACTGTACGCACCCGCACAGATGGCACGCGGCCAGGCCCACTGTCCCCAGGGCAATGGCAATGGCTTTTCCGCCCCGCAGGCCCAGCCCGCACAGCAGGGCCATGGGCAGGAACCCCCACAGGAACCCGCCGGTCATGCCCAAAAAGGCCCCAAATCCCCCGGAAAAGCCCGCGAATACCGGCAGGCCCACTGCGCCCAGGGCCAGATAAACCCCCACTGCCGCAGTACCCATAGCAGGGCCCAGCACATAGCCGCACAAGGCCACCGCGAAGGTCTGCAGAGTGACAGGCACCCCAATGGGCAGAGGAATGGACACCTGGGAGAGCACTGCCAGCAAAGCCGCCAGCACCCCGCACAGCACACATTTTTGGACAGAATTGTTCCCGTTAAATTTCATGTTTCTTCTCCATTCTCCCGCAGATTCTGCAGGCTCTTTTTCATCACAGCCACCTCGCCGGCGCCAAAGGCCCTTTCCCGGCCATCCGGCAGGCGGACCAGCAGCCTGGCCTGGTCGTCAATGCCCTGCACTGTCCCGTCCCACTGGCTGGCCCCCTGCTGAAAGGTGATTTCCATGCCGGTGAGCAGGGAGCGCGCCCGGTACTCCTCCATAAAGCCCCGCTGGGGCAGCTGGCGGTAGCAGGCAAAAAACCGGTTCAGGATTTCCGCCGCCAGCCAGGCCCTGGCCCCCTCCGGGGGCTGGTCTGGGAAGATGGCCCCAGCCATGCTCAGCTCAGCGGGAAAGCCCCCAGGAGGCGCCTGCAGGTTTACACCAATGCCCAGCACCGCGTAGTGCAGACCCCCATTCTCAAAGTCTACAGAGGCTTCCGTCAGAATGCCGCATACCTTTTTGCCGTGCAGGTACACGTCATTGACCCACTTGATTTTCGAGCGCTCCCCGGTCAGGGTGTCAATCGCCCCTGCCACAGCCACAGCCGCAGCTGTGGTGATGGCCAGGGATTCCTCGGCAGGAAGAGCGGGCCGCAGAAGAATGCTCATATACAGCCCGGAGCCCCGGGGCGAGTGAAAGCTCCGGCCCAAGCGGCCTTTGCCCTTTTCCTGCCTCTGGGCAATGATGACCATGCCCTCCCGGCCGCCCTGCTCGGCCAGCTCTTTCAGCACCGTGTTGGTGGAGCTGACCACCTCCCGCACCTGAATGGCCAGGCCGGACAGCTCCTTGTCCAGCCGGAGGCGTATGTTCTCCGGGCTGAGGACCTGGGACTCCCGCACCAGGCGGTAGCCTTTGTTGGTGCCAGCCTCAATCTCATACCCTGTCCGGCGCAGCTTTTCCACAGCCTTCCACACGGAATTCCGGGTAATCCCCAGCCGCCGGGCCATCTCTTCGCCAGAGACCGGGCCTTTGCTGGTACGCAGAAGCTCCAGAATCTCTTCGTCTGCTCCCATCTGACTCCTCCTTTCGTTTTTGTGAGCAACGGCCTATACTCTTGACGGGTTTACTATATCACAGGCCCCGGCGGATTGTCAACGGCCTCTTTATTTCCCAGGTGACAATTTACCTCAAAAAAATGCCGCGGAGGCTGGCTCCGCGGCACGGAATACGCTGTCAGACACAGCAGCACTGGCAGCACACCAGGACTTCCCCAGCGGACTGGGGGTCATCCCGGATAATCTCCTCCACAGCCGGGACACAAATATGCCCGGACAGGGGGTTCTTGATGCTGAGAATGGGCGCGGTCAGGCTGGCCTCTACCTCAGACTTTTCAAAGCTCAAATCCGTGTCAATCATCTGGCAGTTAATGAGCTTGAGGCCTTTGCAGTAGCACAGGGGCTGGGTACCGATGATTTTGCAGTTCTCAAAGGTGACATTCTCACAGTACCAGGCCAGGTACTCCCCCTTGATGGTGCTGTTGCGCACGGTGACGTTTTTGGCGTGCCAGAAAGCATCTTTGGTATCAAAATTGCAGTTCTCAAACACTGAGTCCTCAATGTACTGGAAGGAATACTTCCCTTTCAGCCGCACACCCTCAAAGCGCAGCTTGTCAGAGCGCATCATAAAGTACTCTCCCTCCACGGAGCAGCCGCTCATGCTGATGCCGTGGACAAACCAGCCAAACTCCGGGGAGACAATGTCACAGTTCCGCAGGCTGATATTCCCGCACTCCCGCACAGCCTTGATGCCATGCAGCTGAGAGTCCACAATTTCCGCGTCATGGGTATACCAGAGCGCGGCCCGGCAGAGCTCTGTCAGCTCACAGTGCTCCAGGCGCAGGCCCTCGTCGTGCCAGAAGGGATAGCGCAGGTTGAAAAAGCTGTGCTCCACAGCCACATTCCGGCTCTCCTTAAAGGCGCTCTCCCCATCGGCCGGGCCGTCAAAAGAGCAATTTATCACCAGTACATCCTGGCTGGCGTAAAGGGCGCGCTCTTCGTCAAAGGTTTTATTCTCTATTACTGTCATAGGTATGCTCCTCTTTTCCGAAAGTTTCCTCCCAAAGCCCCGAACCAGCAGATACAGCCGGCGCCTGGGAATGTATACCATTATACTCCACTTTCCGAAAAAAGGCAAGTGCCTGTAAAGCATAGTTTCCCATGCTTTACAGGTATACCTGCACCTATTCTTTCTTCTCCTGCTCTGGATTGGCCTGCCCTGCAGAGCGAATCAGCTCCTGCTGCTGGCGGCGGTGCTCCCGGGCCCTCCGGCGGGGCTTTATGGTTGCCAGCCAAACCACCAGCGCCACCAGGCCCAGCAGGGTTAAGATGGGCAGATGGGTCACCAAAAACAGCCCCAGCTCCTGGAAGAACTGCCCAATATCCCGGGCGTTCTCCTTCATCCCGGACCAGGCCCGGCTGCCCCAGCTCTCCGGCGCAGGCTCGGTGAGCTCCCGCACCTCCTGGAGGGAGAGCTCCACTGTGCTGTAATCCACCTGGCTGTCCAGCGTCCGCAGGGCGGACTCGTAGTTTTGCAGCTGGTACCGCACATTGGTCAGCCTGTCCTCCAGGGCAATAATATCCTCCAGGCTCTCTGCCTGCTCCAACAGCTCCAGCAGGCGCTCCTGCTCCACCCGCAGGGCATCCCGATGGCTTTGGGTGTCCACATAGCTCAGGGTCACGTCCTCTTGGCGTATGGACTTGTTCAGCACATTGCAGTTTTCCCCCATGGAGCTCAAAAATCCGTCCAGCTTATCCGCGGGGATTCGGAGCGTCAGATGGCAGTTCCGGTGGTTTTCGTCGTAGGCCTGCATCTCGGAGTTCTCAATGTAGCCCCCTGCCTGGGCCAGCTTTCCGTCCAGCCAGGAGAGGAAGCTGTCATAATCCCGGCTCTCGGCCTCTATATCCACTGTGGTAATCAGCTTCCGGTTCTCGTTCTGAGGGGTGATAGGGGCGGTATCCGGCGAACCCTCCTCTGCGGCAGGCTCCATGCCCCCGTCGTAGTCAGACAGAGCCTCAGTGGCCTCCTGCTCCGGCGTGGTGTAGACCGCGCTGCCGGAGCTGCCGCCAACAAGGCCAGCGCTGTCCTTCCCGCCGCAGGCAGTCAGGCAGAGAGCCAGAGCCAGGCCCAGCGCCAAAAGCGGAAGGCTTCTCCTCATGGTTTTCATCTTCATCGCCCCTCTCGGTTTTGGTACTATTATACCGCAGCCCAAAAGGTTTGACAAGGCAGATTGCAGAGCTGTAACCCGAAATTACAGGATTGTATCCCCAAATTAGAATTTCACCTTCCGCTTGCGGTTGGCCCCCAGGATACCCCCAATGGCCCCGCTGAGCAGGACAGCAGCTGCCTTGCCCGCGCTGGCCGGGTCCGGCTCAGCCTGAAAGACCAGCACTGTCACCAGCCCAGCGCACACCAAAAACAGCGCCCCGGCCCCCAGCCCCAAAAACAGCCCCTTCTCCCGCAGGGACAGCCCGGGCAGAAGCCCGCCCAGGAACACCGCTGCGCAGGCAATCAGGGTGGTAATCAGGCTCAGGGAGCTTCTGGGCAGCGCGCCGCTGCGGCAGATGACAAACCCAGCGGCAGAGAGCAGAAGCATGGCGGCGAACAGGGTCACCACAGCGGAAAGGGCCATAGCTTTTATCCATTTCATAGCAAAAAGACCTCGCAGCTCATGAGATTTCAACGGTACATCTTATGAGAGGCAAGGTCTTTTTATTCCTGAAATTAGGGGTTCAGCTTAGAGTCTGTTTGAACGCTCAGTCATCCTCGTGCACTGTGTCCACGCTGCCGATGGACCAGCGCTTGACACGCAGCTTGGACTTGTCGCTGCCGGTCTCGATAATCACAGAGTCAGACTCGTCCTTCACCGCCACAATGCGGCCGCAGATGCCGCCAATGGTGGTAATCTCGTCCCCCACCTGGGCGTTTTTGCGCATCTCGGCTTCCTTCTTCTTTTTCTTGTTCTGAGGGCGGAAAAAGATGAAGTAAAGGGCCACGAAAAACAAACCGTAGACCAGAATCATCACAATGAGGCTCATGCCGCCGCCTGCTCCGCTGGCCGCAGCATCCAATACCTTGAGGTTGTACATTTTGTGTCAACACATCCCTTCCGGATAATCCTTCCTGATTATATCAGGAAAATAGGCAATATGCAAGTAAAATATTCAGGAGAATGGCGCAACTGTGGTTTTGGGGCCGACGGAAGGACAAGATGGTCGGGAAGTTCGGGACTGCCAGGGCAGATAGGCGGCAGGCTGTCCCCACCGCAGGGCAAGCGCTCACCTGACAGACCTTTAAGGAAGTACTGATTAAATCTGGTGCGCATATCGCGCAGTCAATTTTTTCGTCAGAGTGCATAGATTGAGTGCGGCCAATCTGGCGGTTGGCAAACGAAAGCTGTGCGCTATGAGGGGAAAAGTGCAAGTGGGATGCGTGCCAAGCCGCCGGGCGTGATTTAATCAGTGGTTCCTTAAGCACCTCTGCAATTGGGCAGCAGTATAGGGAACGTTTAAGGCCCTGCCCCGAGCCGCCAGGCTCTTGACTTTTCTCCCCTATATCCTCCGGCCCAGCTTCTCCACGTTCTCCCGATAAAAGCTATCGAACCGCTCCTCGTCCAGCGCCCTGCGTATCTTTTCCAGCAAATGGTTATAAAAATACAGATTGTGCATTACCGTCAGCCGCATGGCCAGCATCTCCCCGGCCTTGAACAGGTGGTGGATATAGGCCCGGCTGAACTTCCTGCACACCGGGCACTCACACTGCTCGTCCAGGGGGGCTGTATCCAGGGTGTACTTGGCGTTGAGCAGGTTGCGCACCCCTTCGCCGGTAAAGGCGTGGCCGTGGCGGGCGTTGCGGGTGGGCATCACGCAGTCAAACAAATCCACGCCCCGGCGGACCGCCTCCAAAATATTCACCGGGGTGCCCACGCCCATAAGATAGCGTATTTTGTCTTTGGGCATATGGGGCTCAATAGCCTCAATGATTTCATACATCACCTCAGCAGGCTCGCCCACAGCCAGGCCCCCAATGCCGTAGCCGTCCAAGTCCATATCCCCAATCTGCCGCATGTGCTCCACCCGCAAATCCGGGAAGGTGCAGCCCTGGTTGATGCCG
>CAJTXF010000077.1:0-3824 GCA_910580045.1 uncultured Eubacteriales bacterium | reverse complement strand
ATGCCGAACAGCAGCTGCCGGGGGTTCAGGGTCCCCTCTTGGGCGTTGAGCCGGGCCATCTCCGCCTTGCAGCGCTGGAGCCACCGGGCAGTCCGGGCGCAGGAGTTTTTGGCGTAGTCATAGGGCGCGGGGTTCTCCACACACTCGTCAAAGGCCATTGCAATGGTGGAGCCCAGGTTGGACTGGATGCGCATACTCTCCTCAGGGCCCATGAAGATTTTGTGCCCATCAATATGGGAGGCAAAGGTCACGCCCTCCTCCCGGATATTCCGGAGCTTAGCCAGGGAGAACACCTGGAACCCGCCGCTGTCAGTGAGAACGGGGCCGTCCCAACCGGTAAAGGCGCGAATGCCGCCCAGGGCCCGGACAGTCTCGTCTCCAGGGCGCAGGTGGAGATGATAGGTATTGCAGAGCTGGACCTGGCAGCCCAGCCCCTTCAAATCGTAGGCAGAGACAGCGCCTTTGATGGCTCCGGCAGTAGCTACATTCATAAAGCCGGGGGTTTGGACAGTGCCGTGGACAGTGATAAATTGGCCCCGGCGGGCAGAGCCTTGCGTTTTCAGCAGTTGGTACATAAAAGCCTCCGTAGATGGTAGTATGGGGGTATTATACACGATTTGGGAGGATAACGCAAGGGCGGAAAGGGCACAGCACCGCCTGACGGCGGGCCTATCCCGGAATCCAGGAGTGAGCAGAACCTAACGGCGGACCCCGGAATGGGCCCGCCGCCAGGCTCCTGCTTGAAATCCCGCCGCTTTTCTGCTAGAATACTCTCATCAATCCCCCAGAGGTGTTGCCCATGAAGCTCCTATACGCAGAAGACGAACCCGCTATGGCTGAGGCTGTTGCTGACATCCTCACCTATCACAACTATTTAGTAGACACGGTTGACAACGGCCAGGATGCCCTGGATTACGCCCTCTCCGGCCAATATGACGGCATCCTCCTGGATATTATGATGCCCAGGCTGGACGGCCTCCAGGTGCTGCGGGGCCTGCGCGCCGCCGGATGCCGCACGCCTGTACTCCTGCTCACTGCCAAGTCCCAGCTTGAAGACCAAATCCAGGGCCTGGACTGGGGCGCGGATGACTATCTGCCCAAGCCATTTTCCATGGAGCTGCTGCTGGCCCGGGTACGGGCTCTGCTCCGCCGCCGGGAGGAGTACACCCCCAACCTGCTCTGCTGCGGCAACCTCACCCTGAACCAGGGCACCTATGCGCTCTCCACCAGCCAGGGGGCTGTCACCCTGCCTAAGCTGGAATACCTGCTCATGGAGCTGCTGATGCTTCACCAGGGCATCTACCTCTCCACTGAGGATTTGCTCTGCCGGGTGTGGGGCTATGACACGGACACTGAGGTGGGGGCGGTCTGGGTATATATCTCCTACCTGCGCAAGCGGCTGGCCGCTCTTCAGGCCAATGTGCGCATTGCGGCCAAGCGGGGCCTGGGGTACACCCTGGAGGCAGAGGCATGACCAGAAGCCTGCAGCGGCGGTTTGTGGCAGCGGCTATGGCAGCTGTCACGGTGCTTTTGCTCTTTCTGCTGGGGGCCATCAATGGGGCAAACCTGTTCTTTGCCCATCAGCGGCTGGCGCACACCCTGGAAATGCTGGGGGACACTGGCGGGGACATTGGACGGCTTCCGCCGCCCCAGCCCGGCGGGCCGGAGCACCCAGGCATGGACAGGAACGATTATGACACTTTCCTCTCCTCCAACTTCTTTGTGGTGCGCTTCGGCCAAGAGGGCAGGGTCGTTTTTGCTGACGTGAGCCGCACCTCTCAGGTCAGCCAGGAGGAGGCTGTCCATCTGGCAGAGGAGGCCCGGGCCTCCGGGCAGAATGAGGGCAGCAGCGGCAGCTTCCGCTATCTGCTTCGGGAGAACCCGCCTTTTGGGCTTACCGCCGTATTTTTAGACACTGCCGGTGAGCAGTTCAGCTGCCTGCGGGTACTGGCCCTTTCTGGTGGCCTGGGCCTGTGCTGCTGGCTGGGGATGCTGGCTGTGGTGGTGCTGCTGTCGAAAAAAGCCATCCGGCCCATTGCGGAGAACATTCAGCGGCAGAAGCAGTTTGTCACCAACGCAGGGCACGAGCTGAAAACCCCTCTGGCCATTATCCGCTCCAACGCGGAGGCTTTGGAGCTTTACACCGGGGCCAGCAAGTGGAGCGGCCGTATTATTGAGCAGACCGTCCGCATGGACGGCCTGGTGAAGAATATGCTTCTACTGGCCCGGATGGACGAGGGCGCGGGAAGCGCCCGGCCGGAGGAGATTGATTTCAGTACCCTGCTGGCAGAGGTTTTGGAGGAATTCGCCCAGCCTATGGGGGCCCGGGGAATGGTCCTGCGCCAGGAAGCCGCCCCTGCCGCGGCAGTGTATGGGGACAGGGCCCAGGTGCGGCAGATGCTGGCCCTGCTCTTAGATAACGCGGTGAAGCACGGAAGGGACAGCGGGGAGGTTCGGGTTTCCCTCAGCCAAAAGGATGGCCGGGTTCAGCTGTGGATAGAAAACACCTGCCCTGTCCTGCCGGACTGCCCCCCGGAAAAGCTCTTCCAGCGGTTTTACCGGGCGGACAGCGCCCGCAGCCAGAAAAGCGGGGGCAGCGGAATCGGGCTCTCGGCAGTCCGGGCTTTGGCCGCAGCAAACCGGGCCCGGGTACAGGCAGAGTACCTTTTGCCGGACAGGGTGCGCTTTACTGTAAACTTCCCCCAGCCGGGCCCTCACCGCAGTTGACATCCACCCCGCTCCATGGTATAGTTATGAGAGAATAGACTGAATGGGGTGGTTCTCGATGGTGGATTCCCGCGCGTACTGGCTCTGGCTTCAAGGGTGCCTCAAGCCAGGCAGTCCCCTGCCCTTGTGGGTGCTGGAAAACTTTCCCGGCGGCGCGGAGGGGTTTTATCAGGGCGGGCCAAAGGCCTGGTCCTCTCTGCCCGCCCTCAGCTGGGCGGACTTTGGAGCCCTGGGCTCCTTCTCCCTGGCAGAGGCCCAGAACCGCTTGTCCAGGGCAGAACGTGCGGGCTGGCAGGTAATTGTTCTGGGGGACAAGGCTTATCCAGCGCCTCTGCGCCATATTTACGGCCCGCCTGCAGTGCTGTATGTCAAGGGCTGCCTGCCGGATTTCTCCCACCTGCCCGCAGTGGCTGTGGTGGGCTCCCGCCGCCCCATTGCCCAAAGCGCGGCTGTTGCCTCCCGGTTCGGCGCCCAGCTGGCAGAGAGCGGGATGATTATCGTGGGCGGTGTCGCGCCGGGTGTGGACGCCCTGGTCATGGCCAGCGCCATAGAAAAAACGGACAAGCTGGTCTGTGTCCTGCCAGTGGATTTGGACAGCCAGTACCCTGTGGACACCATCCCGCTGCGCAGGCGGATTCTGGAGCGCGGCGGCGCCCTGGTGACAGAGCACTTCTCCTGGCCCAAGCCCATCTCAGGCAGCTTCCACCTGCGCAACCGGCTGATTACCGGCCTGTGCTTTGGCGTGGTGCTGATTCAGGCGGCCATGCGCAGCGGCACTCTTATGTACGCTACCCTGGCAGCCGGCCAGGGCCGGGACGTGTTCGTGTATCCTGGGCCCGTGGAATCCCCGGAGTATCTGGGCACCCGAATGCTTCTTGGGGAGGGCGCGGCCCCGGTATACAAAGGGGAGGATGTGCTGGCCCAATGCCCCATTGACTTCCTGAACCGGATGCTTCAGGAATACACCCAGCAGGCCGCTGGAGCCTTTGGAGAGGCCGGGCCTGAAAGAGAGGTGGAATAAAAAGAGGGCCGCCCAATGGGGCGGTGACGTAAGAAAACATTTTGAGCGAGGGTCGGCGTAGCGTCAAGCTGCGCCG
>CAJTXF010000076.1 GCA_910580045.1 uncultured Eubacteriales bacterium | reverse complement strand
AACTGCTATGCAATCGGATAACCCTTTTGCATAGCAGTTATTCTTTTTCCGTTTACCTGGCATTCGTCACATATTTTGCAATATTTCCTTATGGACTACCGCCATTGCCAGCCGTCTCTTTTTTCTTTCCGGGAGGATGGCGCCCCGGCTGGCGGGAAATCCCTCAGGGTTCTTGCAGCGGCGGAGAGGACAGCAGCTCCTCATAGGATATTTCCAACACCTGGGCCAGTGCGGCCAGCTCAATATCCGTCACAAACCGCTGGCCGGACTCCATGCGCTGCACCGCGTTCTTATCAAGAGATAACCCATACAGCTGAAGGCGGCTGGCAAGCTCGCGCTGGGATATGCCCAGCTTTTTGCGAACAGCCGCAATGGTCCTGCCGCAGAGATTGTTCTTTCCGGCTGGGGTTTTATAGTTAACGCAGTTCAAAAGAAGAGAATCTTCTTTTGAACTGGCGCTTTTGCCGCCAGCTTGAGAATCGGTATATACCGATTCTCAAACACGTTTACTATATCGATAAACAAGCAGTTTCTCCACCCTTTTGACATTTAGGGCTTGTCACCCAAATGACTATATGGCATAATGGCTGCCAGTATGACAAGCACTGAATGTCAAAATAAGGTTTTGATAAAATCCCTCTACCGCTGGTTGAGTTTCCACCGAAAAAAACCAAGAACCCGTTATTGCAATCCAAGCCCTGCTCTTCTATAATAGTATCATATAGTTAACGCAGTTCAAAAGCGGTCTCCTACCTCTTTTGAATCAGGGGAGGAGGCTATGGCCTCCTCCCCCCAGCTTGAAAATCGGCGCACCGATTTTCAAGTGCGTTTACTATAACGTATTGTAACACGGAAAGGAGATGGGCCCAGTGCTTGACAATCAGAGCATCTCCCGGTTCATCTCCCGCAAACGGAAAGAGCTGGGTATGACCCAGGCTGAGGTTGCGGAAAAGCTCCAAGTCTCTTACCAGGCGGTATCCAAATGGGAAAATGGGACTGTGCCCAATGTGGAGGTTCTGGTGGAGCTGGCGCGGCTTTTCCATGTATCCGTGGACACGCTGCTCAGCGGCGGAGACAGGGTCACCTATGAGCAGGCCAATATTGATTTAGCTCATTTGGCCGCGCTGGGAGAGAAAATCGCGGCCCATCTCACGGCTGACAGCCGCGTGGTTCACAAACCGGCAGCACGTACAACACTCTATGACTTCCGGTTTTCAGGCATAGAGTCTCCTGTGCTGGTCACAAGCCCCGGCTGGTACGGGAATAAATGCAGACTGGCTGCCCAGTATGGCTGCGGTGAATTGGCAGGCCATGACATTGTAAACGATTTGGTGAGCAATATACTGGCCGCGGGAGCACAGCCCCTGGCGGTTACAGACTGCATTGTCACAGGAGAGGCTGACGAAGCTGTCATACTGCCCATTATGAAAGGGCTTTCTGACGCCTGCAGGGAAAACGGCTGCTCATTGATAGGCGGCAGTACCTTGGTCTCTCCCCACACCGTACACAAAGGGACGTATACCATCTCCGCCAGCGCCATGGGCGTTGTGTCCAGAGAGCAGCTGCTGGACGGCAGCGCAATTCGGGAGGGGGATGTGATTTTGGCCGTGGCCTCCAATGGACTGCACACCAACGGCTATACTCTCATCTATGTGCTGATGGAGAAAATGCCCTTTATCAAAAAAGAGATAATTGCCGGAGAGCCCTTTTTAGAGCAGATTATGAAACCCCATGTGTGTTACTATCCCGCGCTGAAGCCTTTGAGGGGCAGAGCGGATATCCACGGGATGGTCCACCACAGCTGGGGCCGCAGAGACTTAAGACTGCTGCTTCCAAAAGGCCTGTGCGCTGAGCTTTATCTGAATCAGGTGCGCCCCCTGCCCATATTCAGTTACATCAAAAGGATGGGGAACATTACGGAGCACGAGATGCTCTCGTCCTATAACTGCGGGATGGGGATGTGGATTATCGCCGCGAAAGAGAGCGCCGGAGAGATTGCCGCCATGATTGGCCAGCACTTTGACTGCTACCCCATGGGGCGAATCAAGGCAAGAGACGGCGAGACAGACAGCGTGGTTTATAAGGGGGCGGTGCCCTGGCAGTGATACCGGAAATACTCTATAGAAACGGAGGAAAGGCTCGTGAAAAAATACTGGCTCGTGTTCAAAAAATCCCTGAAATCAGAGCTGATTTACCGCTCGGCAGCCCTGTGGGGCGTTGTGGGCGCTGTGCTGAGTTTCCTAATCCAGATATTCCTGTGGCAGGCGCTGTTAAGCACTGGGGCGCGCAATGACACCAGCTTTCCTGACATGCTGCTGTACGTGCTTATCAACTCCTTTATCCTGCAGCTGACCCGCACCAACGTGGCCGGGATGATTGAGAACGCCATGATTGACGGCACTATCTCCATGGAGCTGCTGCGTCCCATTTCCTACAAGGGGTACATGCTGTCCCAGACCCTGGGCAAGAACATCTACGGCACACTGACTGCCACTGTGCCGGTTCTGCTCCTAAGCCTGTTCTTTCTCTCCGGCGCGGTGCTGCCGGATATGGTACATACCCTGCTGTTCCTCTTGTCCGCGCTGCTGGGCATTGCTTTGAAGTTTGAGGTGACGTATCTGGCGGGGCTGAGCGCTTTCTGGCTGCAGCGCTGCTGGTTCATCCGGTTCTACCTCACCGGGCTGAGCAGTATTTTCGGCGGCACCATGGTGCCCCTTTGGTTCTACCCGGAGTTTTTGAAAACCCTCAGCTATTGGCTGCCCTTCCGCTATGTGACCTTTGAGCCCATCAATATCTTCCTGATGAAGACTTCGGTGGAACAGGCTTGGGTTTCCATCTTGGCGGCGCTGCTGTGGCTGATTGGGCTGAGCGCGGCAGACAAACTCATATGGCGGGCGGCCACAAAGAAGCTCACCGTCAACGGCGGCTGAAAGGAGGGTCAGCATGAAAGATTTTTGGCGGCTGTTCAGCAGCTTTTTCAAGGTGGCCCTGCGCCGTGAGATGGCCTACCGGGGCACGTTTCTGGCGGGCATTGTGGGCCAGTGGGTCAGCTATGGGGCCACTTTTCTGAGCATTTACATTATGGTTTCCAGCTTCAACATCTTAGGCGGCTGGAATGGCTCGGAGGTGCTGATGCTCTACGGATTGTCGCTGATGTCCTATGCCATCGGCGCGTCTTTCTTCTACAATTTTTCCCGTGGCCTGGCGGGCCGCATCCGCTCCGGCGAGTTTGACGCCTCCCTGACAAAACCCATTCATCCTTTTTTGCACGAGGTGTTCTCAGCAGGCTACAATGTGGGCTATATCAGCCACTTTACTGTCTCGCTGATTATCATGGCAATCGCCCTGCGCAGTATTTCCTTCACCCCCACAGTGCAAAGCATACTGTTCCTGATTTTAGGCGTGCTGGGCGCGTCCCTGATTCAAGCGGCGGCCCTGATTGCCGCCTCTACCATGAGTTTTTTCACAGTGGGGAACAACCCTATCGCGGACTTCCTGCTGTGGGACATGAAGGAGTTCACCAATTATCCCATTACGGTTTTCCCCAAGGGCATTCAGTTTGTGCTCACCTTTATCCTGCCCTTTGCGTTTATGAATTTCTACCCCGCCTCGGCCCTGCTGGATAAGCCAATCCCAGAGGGATACCCAGCGGTTCTGCCCTTCCTCACCCCCCTGGCAGGGGTATTGGTATTCTCCCTGAGCATTCTGCTGTGGAATTGGGGGCTGAAACATTATAAGAGCACCGGCTCCTGAGCGCAGGCTGGGGCCTGATACAAAATCACTCAATCAGAAAAGGAGACGAGTAAAATGGCATTGCCTATGGTTCATCTGGGCGCGGCAGAAGCCGCCAGGAAGTATTTGGAGATAAACAGTCTGCCCTCATACTATTTGGGGGCCATTGCCCCGGACGGGGTCCATATGCTGGAGGAGTACACCAGCCAGATAAAGGATAAATCCCATCTGGGCACCCGGCGCGGCTGCGATACAGCACCAGTGGCGGAATTCCTGGGGCGGCTGCCGGAGTTCGAGGATAGGGACTATGCCTTGGGATATGCTGTGCATATCCTGACGGACATTGAGTGGAAGTACTCCTTTCTGGGGGAGTTCCGGCGGCGGTATCAGGCAGATTCCTCCCCTGTGCAGGAGCGGAACCAGGCATACTATAACGACGCGGACCAGATTGATTTGGAGCTGTACCGCACCTGGGACAGACGGGAGGAAATCTGGCAGGCGCTGAAATCCGCAGAGGGCTGTGAGCTGCCCGGCATTCTGCCCAGAAAGGCGGCCCAGCTGTGGAACGCCCGCACCCTGAAATGGTATGGCGAGCCCAGGCAGTTTGAAATCCCCATCCGCTATATGAGCCTGGAGGAGGCAGCGGAGTTTATGGAGAAGGTGGGGAAATACTGCGCCGGTTTCATTAACAGCCTGCTGGTCTGATGCCGCCCTGCTGAAAGGAGGATATATGAGCTTTATTGAAGTAAAAAGCCTGAGCAAGGAATACCGCATTGCCAAGCCTGAAAAGGGCTTAGCCGGGGCAGTCAAGTCACTGTTCCACCGGGAGTACACGGTAAAGCAGGCGGTAAAGGACGTGTCCTTCTCCCTGGAAAAGGGGGAAGTGGTAGGGTATATTGGCCCCAACGGGGCGGGTAAATCCACCACCATCAAGATGCTCTCCGGGGTGCTCTTGCCTACCAGCGGCATGGCGAAGGTGGGTGACATCATTCCCTATGAGAACCGGAAAGAGAATGCCAAGCGCATTGGGGTGGTGTTTGGCCAGCGCTCCCAGCTCTATTGGGATTTGCCTGTCTCTGACACCTTTGACCTGTACGAGAGCCTGTATTCTGTCCCCCAAAAGCGCTTCCGTGAGAACTGTGAATTTTTCACTGAGCTGCTGGACATGAAGGGCTTCCTCCACCAGCCGGTGCGCCAGCTGAGCCTGGGCCAGAAGATGAAAGCAAATATTGCCATTGCCCTGCTCCACGACCCGGAGGTGCTGTACCTGGACGAGCCCACCATTGGCCTGGACGTGGCCAGCAAGAAAATTCTGCGGGACGCGCTGAAAAGCATCAACGCCCAGCGCAGGACGACCATCATCCTCACCACCCACGACATGGATGATATTGAGGCAGTGTGCCAGCGGCTTATTATGATTGACCAGGGCCAGAAGCTGTTTGACGGCACGCTGGATGATTTCCGCGCCAAATACCATGACGGCTTTATTGTGAAGCTGGAATTTGAGGGCCTATTCCCAATCTGGCAGGAGAGCGGGGCGTACGCGCTTTTGGAGCAGGAGGAGCATCACTGGCTCATTAAGGCAAAGCCCGATATGAGCGCCAAAGCTGCCATGATTGATTTGATTGAGAAGTATGACCCTATGAACCTCTATGTCCAAGAGGAGCGAATCGAGGATATTGTGCGGCGGGCCTATACATTGAATGAAACCGCGTGAGCCCTGCTGTCCTGTAAAGTTCAGCAGCCTCCTCTCCCCGTTGTCCTAGAGCCTGTTTGAGTACGTTCTTCCCACTCAGCCAAAGCCACATTCTGAATCAAAAAACCGCAGCCCTGCAGGGCCATGCAGCCGTGCGTTTTTTGATTGGGAATATGGCTGTTTTTGTGCCCGCTCCATAGAATCTGCCAGCAAGCCCTTTTCTTACCGGCAAATTTCCTCCTGGGGCTTGCTTTTTCTTCCGGATGTGGTTTAATGGCACAGGTGTTATACCTGTATTAAGAACCTGTATTCACAGCGGGTGAACAGCGTATGGACGGTAGATTTTTTGAACAGCCGCCAGGTTGACGGCGAAAATTTCCCGCCCTCTGGCGGGAAATTCCCTCGTCCCTCCGCTATCCCCCGCTATGAATACAGGTTCAAAAACAAACTGAATTTCAGCCTAAGGAATGGGCAGCATGAAAAAAAATCGCAGTAATCGGGGCAGGCGGTATTGCGCAGAGCGTACACTTCCCCAGTCTAAAGGGAATTGCAGGATTCCAGGTACAGGCAGTGTGCAACGTGGCCGCCGGCCGTGCCCAGCAGGCCGCGGCCCAGTTCCCTGGGGCAGCCTGGTATGACAACTACCGGGTCATGCTGGAGCGGGAGGAGCTGGACGGCGTGTTTGTACTGGTGCAGCCGGACCAGTCCTTCCGCATAGCCGCAGACTCCATGCGCGCGGGGCTCCATGTGTTTTGCGAAAAACCCGCGGGCATCACCCTGTTTCAGCTGGAGAGCCTGGAACGGCTGCAGCGGGAAAAGGGCGTAGTGCTCCAGGTGGGGTTTAACCGCAGGTTTATCCCCCTGGTGCAAAAAGTGGCGGAGCCGATGGCCCCATTGGGCCCCATCACCCAGGTGGGCGGGTGCTTCTTCAAAAACAGCAGCGCCAGTTTTTACGATGGCTGCGCCAGCTCTCTGGAATGCGATGTTATCCATGTGGCGGATTTGGTGTGCAGCTTTGCCTGCAGCGATGGTGAACTTTAAGGCAGCCTACCGGTACCGCACTAACGGCCCAGAGGCCGCGGAGGCCGCCTGGACCGAGTACTGGACCACTGGCCGGAATGCCTGCGGCTCTTGGAAGGCTGCGGTGGACTATCTGAAATCCCGGAGCTATGAGGGGATTGTGTGTATGCCGGCTGAATACAGCGACGAGCCCAATGTGGAAACCTATACCGCGGAAGATTTGGCCTATCTGAAGGGCCTGTTTGGCGGCTGAGCGGCCGCGGGCAAAAAAGAGGAGCTTTTATTTATGGAAAAGAAATTACGCCTTGCCATGGTGGGCGCGGGCAGCCGGGCCAACCAGGTGATTTACCCCGCCTTCCAGGATTTGGAAGGCGGGGAGTTTGTGGGCATCTGCGATATTGATGCCCAGCGCCTGCAGGAGACTGGGGACAAGTATCACATCGAAAACCGCTATGGCCAACAGGGAATCTATGGCTACCGCCGGATGGTGGAGGAGCAGAAGCTGAACCTGTATGTGGAGAAGCCCCTGGCCCTGAACATCCACCAGGCCCGCTCTCTGGCAGAGCTGGCCCGCCGGGGCGGCTGCGTGACCCAGGTCAGCCTGCAGCGCCGGTATACCCCCATGGTCAAGCTGCTGCGGGAAGAGTGCCTGAAGCGGGGAGAGATTGTCCACTCTGTGTGTGAGTTCTACAAGTACGAAATCCAGGACAGGTTCGAGGCCCGGGACCATATGATGGACGACTGCGTCCACGCCATTGACACCCTGCGGTGGATTCATGGCTGTGAGGTGGTGGACATTGACAGCACCTGCCGCCGTATCCAGACCGCGGACATCAACTTTATCTCCGCTGTGCTCCATTTTGAGAACGGCTCAGTGGGCCATCTGCTGAACAGCTGGTCCAGCGGCAGGCGAATCTTCCGGGTGGAAATGCACGCCCCGGGGATTTTCGTGGACGCGGAGCATGAGGGTAAGGGCTATCTCTACGCTGAGGGGGGATGTGCAGGGCGTGGAGTATGACACCAAGGAGATTGCCAAAAGCCAGGAATTTTTCGCCTACACAGGGGTGCGGGCCGCTGCGGCGGATTTTGTAAACGCCTGCCTGCATGGGGGCCAGCCAGCCTGCTGCTTTGACAACGCGGTGAAAGCCATGGAAGTGGCTGAGAAAATCCTGGCCAAAGCCCTGCTGAACGGACAATAAATCACAGAAAGGAGCCATTGCCATGAGTATGCTGATGAACATCCCACGGATTTTTACCCCCGCGCTGCTGCGGCTGATGATGGAGCTGGGCCACGGAGAGAAGCTGCTTATCTGCGACGCCAATTACTCCTACCGCTCTGTGGGCTGCCGGAAACAGGATTTAGTCCACATTACTGGCTGCGCCATCTCCCAGCTGCTGGAGGAGGTGCTGCGCTTTTTCCCCTTGGACCAGAGCGTGGAATCAGCTGCCATGGTGATGGAGTCCGCCAAGGAGGGGGACACTTTTGCGGTGTATCAAAAGGTGCTGCAGGCAGCTCCGGCCGCCACGGCTCTGGGCACGGTCTCCCGGTTCGGCTTTTACCACAGGGCCCGGAGCGCGGTGGGCGTGGTGGTGACCTCTGACACAGTGAAGGGCGGGAACATCCTATTGAAAAAAGGCGTTGTGAGGGGGAAGTTATGAGCAATCCCCAGGGAAGCGGCATTGACCGCAAGAAAAAAGTGACCGTGTACCGGCAGATTTACGATATTTTGAAGCGGGAGCTGGCAGAAGGGGTTTATGACGCGGTGGAGGTGCTGCCCAGCGAGCGGCTTTTGTGCGAGCGGTTCGGGGTAGAGCGCAACACAGTGCGCAAGGCCCTGGAGTTTTTGGTGGAGGACGGCCTGGCCGTAAAGGCCCCGGGCTACGGCACCAAAATCCTGCGGGAGAGCCCAGTGGAAGCCCCGGCAAAATTCGCCCAGCTCCGGCAGAACATTTTGCTGTTCACCCGGGAGACAGACCCCCTGGGCTCCAAGATGGAGTACTTCCATCTAAAGCTGATGCGGGTGCTGGAACGGAAAATCTATGAGATGGGATATAATCTTATCTGCAAAACCCTCAGCCCAGAGGTGCGCCTGGAGGATGTCATCGCCTTTACATGCCCTGCGGCAGTGCTGTTCGACAGCTACTTCCAAAAGGAGAATTACCAGCAGGTGCTGGGCATGGGCATCCCCTGCCTGTCGATTAACCACTACACCCCCCTGCTTACCAGCGTGGTCAGCAATAATTTTGACGGGGCCTACCGGGTGGCCCGGCGGATGGCAGAGGCCGGGCACAGGAATATTGCCCTGATTACCGGCAAGATGGGCCATCAGACCACCATGGAGCGCCTCAGCGGCTTCCGCAGCCTGTACTTGGAGAAGAACCTCTCCCAAAACCTAAAATATGTGTACCAGGGAGACTGGATGTTTGACTCAGGCGCGGCCATTGGAGAGCAGATTCTTACCCTGCCAAAAGAGGAGCGGCCCACCGCTGTGTTTGCCTTTAACGATGATTTGGCCTATGGCTGTCTCAGCAGCCTGGAAAAACACGGGCTCAGTATGCCTGAGGAGATAAGCCTGGTGGGTTTCGACCACTCGGACCGGTATGAGGGGATATTCCGCCTCATCACCACAGTGGACGTAAACATAGAGGATATGGTGCAGTACGCCTGCTGGTGCCTGGACGGCCAAATCAAGCGCAGCTTCCCCAGGGCGCTGGCCAAGATTCAGGTGGAGACCATTTTGGTGGACAACGGAACCATCCGGAAAATCCCGGAAGAATAAACAGCCTGCACCCATTTGGTGCAAGCCTTAAGGAAGTACTGATTAATCCTTCCTTTCTTCAATGCCGCGCAACTGCGCGGTATATGTACGGGCCAGACGGCTCAGCCCTTCCCAATCTCCCCGGCGGATAAGGCCCGGGTCAGCCAGCTGGGAGCCAACCCCCACGCCCTCTGCCAGGGCTAAGTAGTCCATCAGGTTTCCGGGCCCAATGCCGCCCATGGGCAGCAGGGGGATGTGTCCCAGGGGGCCCTGCAGGGCCTTGAGATACCCCAGCCCCAGGCTTCCCGCAGGGAACAGCTTTATCAGGTCAGCGCCCAGCCCATAGGCCCGGAGGATTTCCGTGGGGCTCAGGGCCCCGGGCACCACACCCACGCCCAAGGCCTTGGCCTGGCGGATGACCTCCTCCACAGTGGGGTAGAGGAGAAACTCTGCCCCGGCCTCTACTGCCGCGCGGGCCTCCTTTGCTGTCAGCACAGTGCCCACGCCCACCCGGGCATCCAGGCTCAGGCGTTCCCGCAGGGCCCGGATAAGTGCCGGAGTCTTTTCCCGCCGCTGGGAACCCCTCTGCTCAAAGGTCACTTCCAGCAGCCGGATGCCCCCCTGATACAGGGCCTGGGCAGCGTCAGCGGCCTGCTCCAAAGTGACGCCCCGCAGGGCAGCCACAATGCGGTGCTTTCGTACCAGCTCTAAAATGGACATGGTCTCACGCTCCTTTCTCAGCCTCAGGACTCACCAGATGCGGGACTCTTCCCGGTTCTGGTAGTAGTCGGGATTATTCCCCACAATCTCCCATACAGGCAGAGAGGCGGCGTTCAGGGTCTCATAGGTCTCCTGGGGCAGCACAAACTCCGCAGCCTGGATATTGCTCAGCAGCTCCTCCTGGTTGCGGGAGCCCACCAGGGTGTTGGAGATGCCCTGCTTCGCCATAGCCCAGGACAGGGACACAGTGGCCGGGGACACCCCCAAATCCCTGGAGATTTCCCGGATGCACCCCAGCAGGGCCAGTATCTCCGGCTCAGCGCCGGTCTCGCTGTGCCTGGAGAGCTCCTTGCCCCGGCTGAAATGGAAGTGGCGGGAGTGGGCCTGGAGGGCGCTACCTGGCTCAAATCCTCAAAGGTGCCGGTCAGGATGCCCTGCTGAAAGGCCATATACCCCAGCACGCCAATCGAGCGCTCTATACAGAAGGGGAGGATTTCCGCCTCAATGGCCCGGGAAATCAAATTATAGGGCAGCTCGTTTACAGCAATATCCGGGCAGAAGCCCAGGACCTCCTTCATTTGCTCCACACCGTGATTGCTCAGGCCAATCCCCCGAATCTTCCCCTCCTTTTTCAGCTCTGCCAGGGTGCAGAAGGCCTCTTCCACACTGGGAGGGCTGGCGATAAGCGCAGGGCCGTCAGAAAAATGCAAATTGCTTTGGGGTTCACCGGCCAGTGGAGCATATAGATATCAATATAGTCTGTCCCCAGCCGCCGCAGGCTGGCCTCACAGTGCTGGCGCAGTGTCTGGGGCTTGACATTGGAGGTGCTCACCTTGCTGCCAATCACAGCCTGGTGCCTGCGGCCTTTTAGGGCAATGCCCAAGGACTCCTCTGAGGCCCCGTTGTTGTACACCTCAGCGGTGTCAAAGCAGCTCAGGCCCTGGTCCAGGGCGTGGTTTACAATATCGTTCACGTCCCGCTGGGCCTGGCTGCCCCAGTAGCTGCCCCCTCCATAGGCCCAACAGCCCATGCCCAGGGCGCTGAGCTCTATGCGGGAGGTGCCGATTGTGTTTTTTTCATGATTCGGAAAGCTCCTTTCCAAGCAGCTGTTTTTATACAAGTTGATATAAGTCGAGCCCGCTTCTGCGCAGGGAACAGCTTGTGATTTTGCTTACAGAAGGGGGCTCTCCATATTTTTAAGGAACCACTGATTAAATCACGCCTGGCGGCTTGGCACGCATCCCGCT
>CAJTXF010000075.1 GCA_910580045.1 uncultured Eubacteriales bacterium | reverse complement strand
AGGGTTCCCCCCAAGTCTTTGGCGGGCCGTGAGGAAGTATCTTTAAGCCCCCGCGCAGTCATCGCGCCGGATGTGCCACCATCCGGGTCACAGGGACGTTGATCGCTCCGAAACAGCTTGTCCATCACCTCCTGGCTGCTCCATCTTCGCGGCGTCCTGCACTCGCTCATATGCGGGTTATGTACCTGTTCTGCCGTGTATTCAGTTGTCAATGTACCAATGAAGGTGAAAAGCTATCCTTCTAATGGTAGTGAAGAAAACAGCGACATTTTGGCCATGTTAATTAAACTTTTTGCACCTTTTTTCTCAGGCGCTTCAACCCGCGCTTTATGCTCTTATATACCCAGCTGAGATCAACACCTTCCACCTTGGCAATTTCCTTAATGGTCATGCCCAGGTAGAACCGGGCATAAATCCACTTGGCCTGCTTGTCTGGCAACTCCATCACCGCGGCATAAAGCTGATCGCGGAGTTGCTTGTCCTCCAGTATTTCTTCCGGGGTCAGCGGATGCTGCACCACGGCTTTCTCAATGCCGTTGTCGCAGTCCAGGGAATAGTGCGCTTTATAGTTATACACCTGTCGCAGGTAACGTGCTTCAGCTCGTTTGTCGGCCAGGAACACTGCCTGTACTTCATCGGATATTTCCAGATAAGTATCCGTTTTATAAATGTCGGGATACAGCTCCCGAAGATTGATTTTCTGCATTATGTACCTCCATTTCGATTCGCGGGTCCAGTTGACGGGTGAACTGAAATGAGGTGGAGAACGGCGCCGGCACAATTCGTGGCTATTCCACAAGAAATAACAAGCAAAAACGCCAGTTTCCCAAAGTGGGAAACTGGCGTCAAGCGCATTTCTTTTATAATTGCTGGTTAGTCGGCAGGATAATGCCGATGGTGGAGTATAGTGAGCCGAGGCGTGAGCAAGGCTTTTTTTGATGAACATAAGTTAATTAGTATCAGATAACACTCATATACTCCAAGCTGTGCATTCCTTCTACGTTTGGGACAACCACTGTCTCCCATCCGTCCAGCGGAACACCTTATAGAGCCGTCCGCCTTGCAGATAGTAGATGTAATTCCCATCTATGACAAAGGATGTGGAGCCCACATCTGCCAGCAGTTCGTCTACTGTCGGTTCATGGTCAAACAAGCCCCAAAAAGTCGCCGTGTTATCAGAGCCGGTGCTGAAGTAAAGCCGTGTGGAAAAATCCTTCAAGTCGATTCGGTAAATCTGAAAACCATCGCCCACCTCGCCGCTGGAAGCGTAGTAACAGGCGTCCTCGTCAACGTAGATGCTGGAGATCGCCCCGGATTGTCCAAAGGGATCACGGGTCAGCAGGATGGCCTCACCTGTGGCCTTGCTGGTCGCAGTGATGGTGTTCTCCACCATATCAAGCTCCACTGTATAGGCGCTGTTTTCTCCCTTGGACGCATCGGCCAGAAAATCATGCGTAATCTCACGGGAATTGCTGTACCCGCAGCCAGTCAATGAAACGGTCATACAGAGTATCAATGCCGCTGTCAGGAGAGGGCGAGTAGAAATGACCTTCCGCCTGCCAACATAAAACCTGAGACAGAGCCAAACCAGCAGACAGACAATAGCCAAGAACAGAATCACCAAAAGTCCAAACTGCTCCGGCGTGATACCCGGAAAGGTCACTATATCAATCAGGTTCCAGTCCTCGTCATATCCAACCTCTGTCAGTGTTCCCCACACATAGCCGGTTCCTGCCAGCAACCCCGCAGGAAGCGGAAGGACATATTTGAGAAAGCTGCCGCCGATCAAATGTGGCAGGATAGAAACCGCGATGCCGGAAAATGTAGTCAGTACCGTCTGCCGGAACAGGATGGAGAGCAGGGCAATCAGGATTGCAAACCAAGCAGCGCCCAAGCACCTGGACAGGACTACGATCCCATACGCCTGTCCAACGGAAATGAGATAGGGCGAATGTTCAAAAAAGGACAGGCTTTGCAGCGGATAGGATGCTCCATCCAGGCCGACCAACAAGGAGACAACAACAAACTGCACCAACTGAAACAGAGCCGTCGCCAGAACCGCCAGGGCCGCCATTACGCCTAATTTGATTCCAGCCAACCGCCCTCGGCCATTTCTGCAAGAACGGAGGATCTGCGCCATCCCACACTGGTATTCCCCACAAAATACTGGAACACAAAGCGCCAGCAGGAACAACAGCAGGATTACATTCACTCCATCGTGGGTCAGGAGTGTGTCCCATCCCCGCTCATCCATCAGGAAGCGATGGGCGGGGTCCTCTTTTGCGTAGTAATACTGGTTATAGATGGTCAAGAAGGCGGCTTTTCTGCCGTCATCAGAGCGGGTGGCTTCTGCGTATTCCGTCTCCATCTCCTGCGCTTTTTCCTCTGTCACCTCGCCTTGCCAGCGATCCATGTAGGCCAGATAAGTATCTTCATTCCGGTCAATCATATAACTGCTGTCGTAGCCGCTGCCGACGCAAAAGACTGCATAAGCCGCCAGAGCAATCAGAAGAAGTAAAAGCCCTTTATGATGAAATAATATCTTCTTTAATTCTACTTGCAGCATGATTTCCTCCTGATTGCTATGACCAGCAGACACGCGATTACAGCTTGAACGATCAGAACTACGAAAAGTCGGAGCAGATATACCCCGCCGATGCTCACCCCAGACAGGCTTTCCAGCAGTTTACTGCCGCTGGTCAAGGTGAATGGGCTGATGCAGGAGAGGGCCTGTTTCCACCACACGGGGGAGAGCGCCCAACCAGTGCAGTAGTTTAATGCCACGCCAAGCCCCAATCCCATCAGACATGGATAGAGTGATTTTTGGAAACAGGCGGACAGGAGAATCAGCAAGAGTGCTGTCACGCTGAAACCGATGGCCTTTAACCCGCAAATCAATCCATAGAACAGCAAAATCGAGCCGGAGAATGGAGTATATTGATAGCTTTCGATGGCATAGAGCGGGCTGCCCCAGCCATCAAAACCGCACAAAAGCCCAAATACCAGGAGGTTTAACAGGGCGAACAGGATTGTCGGTATCCATGCAAATATCACTCCAGCGCCGCATTTGGAAATAAGCAGAGGCCATCTGCCTCGTTTGCAGGAGGACAGAATCAGGGTCATCCCGTTTTCCTTCTCCCGCGTGAATGCGGGCGCTACCGCCAAAATGAGTAAAAGCAGGATCAGTAGATCGGAAAAGTCATAGGACAGTAAAGCTTCCCAGCCATCATACAGATAAAACGCAGGAATCGTTCGGCCTGCATAGTGATGGAGAATGTAGGCATTTTCTGCCGCTCCCGCTGTGTTATCGCTCTCTTGATAGAAAGTCATATTTTCTTTCGCCTGGGCCAGAATCTCCTCCATATCAGAGGAATACTTGACACTGTACTCCATGTGGGGATAGAAGTAACTGTGGAGCAGATAGTAGTCGCCAAAGATATAGCCGCTGTAAGTCTCCTCCTGCGGCTCCCGGCTATATGTTCCATCTGCCGTCAAAGCGTCCAACCGCTGGTACTCTGACGTGAGGAAGCGTACGGTTTCCTCTGTAATGGGGCCTTTGATCCGCTCATAGATGGTGTCGTAGCCTGCCTGCATTCCGCTTGTATTGGCCGCAACGGGCCGTATCTCTCCGGCGTGATAGTCCGCGGTGATTTTGACCGTATTCAGACATAGGAACAGCGCCAGCGCAATCAGTGTATAGCGCCGCAGGATGCCTTTTCTGGCCTCCAAATAGAGAAAACTCATATCTGTCCCTCACTTGGCTGGAAAAAGGTGTGCAGGAACACTTCGTCCAGATTTGGGGATACCGGCTTTGCGCCTCGGAGCGGTTTCCCATCATCCACAATGCGCAGCAGATAGGAGCCATCCTGCTGCTTGATATTGCTCACGCAGTAGGTGTCCACCATCAGAGCCATATCCGCCTCGTTGGCTGATACCTCCCACACCTTTCCCTGGATGCTCTGCTCCAGTTCCCTGGGCGTGCCCTGCATGACCAGTGTACCCTTCCGCAACAGGAGGATCTCTTTGGCGATATATTCCACATCGGAAACAATATGGGTAGCTAAAAGGATGATGCGCCCCTTGGCCAGACGGGAAATGAGATTGCGGAAACGGATTCGCTCACCAGGGTCAAGGCCCGCCGTCGGCTCGTCCAGCACCAGCAGTTTAGGGTCGTTCAGAATAGCTTGGGCGATCCCCAGCCGCTGTCTCATCCCACCGGACAGCGCCCCGATCCGCTTGCTGCGGTTTTCCTCCAAATTGACGAAAACCAGCGCCGCGTCGATGCTCTCTTTTGCGTTCGCTACCCCTTTTACTTGGCACATATAGTCCAAAAATTCCTGTACGGTAAAATTTGCATAGAACTGAGGGTACTGGGGCATATAGCCAATCTGGTCAAAGTAGCGCCCGCCCATCTGGACGGTGTTTTCACCGTCCAGATGGATCACGCCGCCGCTGGCAGGCAGTATTCCAATCAAAATGTTGATCAGTGTCGTCTTACCGGCCCCATTTGGCCCCAACAATCCATAAACCCCTTCTGTCAGAGTAGCGGATACATTTTGGAGCGCGGGATATTTTCCATAAAATTTTGTGATGCTTTCAAGTTCCAGTTTCATCATGTATTCCTCACAGAAGGTCAACCGCTTGTGAGAGGGCATAGCCGTCATCCGTGCCCAGGGCTGCATAGGCGGAATGGCCGATGACCCAAATCTCATAGGGTTTGCAGTTTGTATCCATCGTATAGGTTTCATCCGCAACTTTTGTGCCATCGCTGACCTGATAGGCCCGCAGAGTACCGCTTGGGCTGTCTCCACCCGCACAGGTCACAATGTACTGGCCGTCTGCGGATACGGCGGCAATCCCGCTTTCATCTCCGCTCTCCACGTTGATTACCTTCCCCTGCTGCTGGGTCAAATCCAAAAAGAGGACGGAGCCGGTCTGCTTTGCGCCTCCCATGCTGGCGGGCAGAATCGTATCGGAAACAGCAGCATATTCTCCGTTTACAGAGAGCATGGAACCGGAAAAGCCCTCAGCAGAAAAAATAGCGGCGGTGTTGCTGCTCAGATCAACCGAGCCATAGGCCGTGGTATTTTCCTGCCCGTCCAGGCTTCCGAAAAAGGCCAAATAGTCTCCGCTGCCGCTGTACCCGACCGCCTCAAAATAAACGGTTTCGCTCATGGCCGGAGTGATTTCCGTCAGTTCCTGTGTATCAAAGGTATATTGATAGAGGCTGGGCCCTTCCGCATATACAAGGGTTTTCCCATCCGGCGCAGCAGCAAAGACAGAGCCCCAAAGACCATTTACCAATGCTTCGTCTGTCAATTCGTAGGTGCCCACCAGATTAAGGCTCTGATCGAATAGCCAGTAATACAGCGTCTCCACAGAACTGTCGCCGGAGATCACCGTGACCCCGCCGATGTCCTGCACATCCGCCGCTGCCTGACTGGACAGCATGACGATGACTCCCTGGCTGGTCTTGTCTGTCAGCAGGGGTGTTTGGGCGGTGTCAAAAGCATAGGTGGCTGTTACTTCGCCGGTAGATAAATCGGTCAGTTTCAGCTCATTGGTGGTATAATCGTACTCCGGCGAGAGAAAATTGGCTCCGCTGCCGGCTGTCTGTTCCGCCGATTCGTCAGGAGCCTGCTGGGAGTCCGCTGAGGGATTGCTGGACGAATTTCCGGTGTTAGCCGCCGGTTCGTTGCCTCCGCAGGCGGAAAGCAGAGAAAGACTGAGTACAAGTGCAAGCAAAATACTGATTCTTTTCATGTTCGTCAAACCTCCCCGTTGACCAAAAGTACAGATGCTGTCTTAACTGGATTGTTGATCTCAAGCTCCCCATCCTCCGGGGTAACGGCAATGGCATAGACCGTGTTCAGCGTACCAAGTGCAGAGGTATCAATCTGGAATGTGGCTTCTACCATCTGGTTTTTTACAGTCCGAACAGAGAGATAGTCCGCTCCATTGAGTTGGACAGGCTGGTGGTTGATGAACAGAGTGATATTGAACTCCGCCTCCGGCCCGCCGTAGAGCTGTACAGTGATTGTCGCTGTTTTCCCATCTGCCTGGATGTAATTTCCATCTTCAACACCTAGGGACAAGGTTGCCGTCGTGTCCAGGATATCGGTCGCACCCCACGCAGCCAGGGTATCTAATACGTCCTGCGGCAAATCCACCACATTGTAGTCCGTACCGGCTGCGGCCAATGTCTGTACGGGGGCGTCTGCTGCAAAAGAAATCTGGCGGGATATGGTTGCAGATTCCTGGTGGTGGAAGCCATAACGCGGATTATCGAGCCCTTCTGCTACAAAACTGGGCTCCAGAATTGTGACAGCCATAACAGGGACGGTTTCCCCCGCTTTGCCGGTCACTGGCTGGAATACCATGTTGAAACTCTCTTGCTGTCCATAATCCAGGTTAAAGACCTGCATATAGCTTTCCTCAAGCTCTTTACCATCCTCATAGACTGCGGAATAGGGCTGGGCCATCCCATCCACAAATAGGAGGACGCCAATCTCTGTGGTTTTTCCAGAAGAAGCGCCAGTTATGGAGAACGGAATTTCCAAGGGCTCACCATCGTAGGTATAAACCATGTCCATCGGGTCTTGCAGACCAAATTCCGCAGAGCCCACCTCATTGTCCGCTGGTTCTTCCTCAAAATAGGCGTCCAGGTTGTCCGATTCATCCGTGGCTGGGTCGCTGGTCTGCGGCGCGCTGCACCCAGCCAGCAAACATACAAGTGCCAATGAAATAAAAAGAAATCTGTGCATAAAAACACTCTCCTTATCGTTAGGATAAGGAGAGTATAATTGGAAAAGGTCTACGATTGGTCAATCGGCATCAATTTTTTCCGCTTGTATCTGCATTTCTACGCAAGCTCCGTTGTTATTGCTCAGAGAGAGCGTTCCACCCTGTTTCTGACAAAGGGTGTTGCAGATCGAGAGGCCAAGCCCGAAGTGGTCATTTTCCGTATTTTCCTTGTAAAACGGCCTTGTGGCGGAGCGGAGGGATTCTTCTGAAAAGCCCTTCCCATCATCATGTACTTGAATTGTAAGCAGACCTTCTTGCCACCCGGCCTTTAATGTGATCTCACGGCGGGCGAAGCGCAGGGCATTAGAAATCACATTGTCGATCATACGATGTACCAAGATCCCATCCAGCATGACCTGAATATCCGGAACCCCACTAATATCCATAGAGAATTGAAGCTGGTGCTGCTGCGCTAAAACGGCGTATTCGTCCTCCTGTTCCTCAAAAAATTTCCGCAAAGAGCAGGATGTTGGCTTCACTGGGATGGCGTCCATCGCCTGTATCTCGCGCACCTGGTTTGCATACTGTTCCAGTCGGTCTGTTGCCAAAGAAAGATTGCGGATCGTGTCCATCAGTTTGTCCTCGCTGATGCGTCCAAGCGGAACATTATGCGAGAGATATTCTGTGTAGCCTTTCATCACGGTGATGGGGGTACGGAGGTCATGGGCGATGGAGGCGCTGAGCTTGCGCCGCTCCTCCATCATAGCCCAAGTCTCTTGATTATTTTTTAGGAGGGCGGCCCGCATGGTGTCCATCGCCCGACAGAGTTCACCCATTTCGTCCGAAGCGGGATAATCCAAACAAAAATCCAGGTCACTCTGTGATATGCGGTCGGCGCTCTGTAAGAGTAACGATAGCGGCTGTTTCAGTTTGATGGAATAGAACATCCAGGCGCAGAAAATCGTACCAAGCACGAAAAGCAAGGTCGGCACCAGGACTACGGCTGCTTTTGCCGCATAGTAGGCGACCCGTTGTGTATCGCTCAGGTTGGCGATTTGGTACTCGGTGGATAAAATCACAAGCTGTCCATTTTCCCCTGGGACGATCTGTTTATTATCTGCAATCACCAGGTTATATTCATCCTCAGTCTCTCGGGGCGGTAACACCTGGTAGTCAGTCACACTTTCCAAGATTTGATTTTGCACGTTGACACAGGTAAAAATGGTTACTGCTGAAATACCAGCTACAAGCACCGCCATAACAAGGACAAGTGATACAAAAGCCCGGCGGAGAGGCATGGAGTGAAGCCAGTGTTTTATTTTGCCCATTTATAGCCGCACCCCCAGACTGTTTCAATATACTGCGCCCCCAGCTTGTTTCGGATGCGGCGGATGTGTTCCTTCACCACAGCATTGTCAGCGGTGCCGTCAAAACCCCGCACCTGTTCATAAATGGTCTCCCGGCTGAATACCTGTCCAGGGTGGAGGGAAAGCAGTTCCACTATATCAAATTCCACCTTGGAAAGTTCTATGGGCTGGCCATTTCGCGAGACAGTCCTTGCGGCGTAGTCCACCACAATGTCTCCAAAGCCCCGGACACTGATTTTTTGCTGGATACGGCTCTCTCTGCGCAGGTGGGCCTCTACACGAGCAGTCAGCTCAGCCAGGCTGAACGGTTTCAAAATATAATCATCCCCACCGGCCCGCAAGCCTGCTACACGATCCGCTTCCTCAATCCGGGCGGTTAAGAATAGGATGGGGCAGGTTACATGATCGCGGATTGCCCGGCACAACGCAAGGCCATCCATCCCTGGCATATTGATATCCAGCAAAATAATATCTGGCTGCTGGGTCAGTTTTTGCAGGGCCTCTTCACCACTTTTTGCGGTAATGACCTGATATTGCTCCATTTCAAACTGATCCCGAAGCATATCTAAAATCATCTGTTCATCATCTATGATCATAATCGTATAACTCATGGTTTCACCTCGCTCGCTGGTATCATAATAGGAAAAAGTCTATAATCAGTCAAATTCACTTTTTCGTTAATCTCATTGGTTGTTTTTTCCCTTCTTCCTACGCCTGTCAGCAGGCTTCTCTGCGTCTTTCGGTATCAGCCAGATTGTCGCCATCTTCACAGCCCCGAGGATACGGCTATCGGCGCAATAATAGTTTATCTGTCGAACTGAAACTCCCCATTTTTGGCTTGCCTCTTTTAATGTTATGTAGTCCATTTTGCACCTCCTAAAATATTATATTTTAGGAGGTGCAAAACGCGAGTTTTGCAAAGTTGAGCCACAATATACAGGGCTAAAGCGAGCTTTATAGCACTATTTATTGTATAGTTTTATGAGCAAATCGGAGTTTTGCTCAACCCTAATTATATTTCGTTTGCTCGAAGAATACAAGTTTATCCCTATCTATTGCTCCACAAAAATCAGCATAATCATACCGTTCATCAGGTACAATAAGGTTATTTCTTTGCATAAACCGGAACGATACAATATTCTTGAGGTGAACGATTATGCCGATTGATGATTTGACTGCTTTGGGGCAAAAAATGCGGGAAGCCCGAAAGAAAAAAGACCTGACACAGCAGGAGCTTGCGGATCTGAGCCATGTTTCTGTAAAACAAATTGCCAACATCGAAAAAGGAAATCTGCTCCTTTGAAAGCCGCCAGGGGAGATTCAACAGGCGGTTCATTGCCGCCATTTCAGATTTCTTTTCCGGCGGCAGGAGGCGCAGGTTTTGCAGATATGCGCCGCATGGCCTTTACCCGAAAACTTTTCGTTTGATTTATACTCACCGCAGATTTTGCAGTAATGCCCGCGCTTTTTCATTCCGATTCACTGTCCTCTGTCAGAGCATACAAACGGTGGACCGCCCCCATAACGGTGTTCCATTCCAGATCAGCCGCATAGGAAAATTTCCTGCGGTAAGCGGACCAAAGCGCCTGCATCGCATGGCTGTTTTCTACTTCGGAAAACACTTCCTTCGCTTCTTTCAAACGCCTCTCGGTCCCGCGCTTGCGGGCGGTAGCAAGGAGCGCGTGGCGGAGAATATCGGAATCCAGCGATCTTCCATGAAGCTGTTCCAGAATGTAGAGGTCATAAAAATCCCTCATACGGGTGTTTGTTATGGTCCGGGCAATCATTGTTTCCAGCTTTTCCGCAAGTACGGTTTCCAGATTGTACGCCCAAATATCAATGGAGCGTTCCTCCAGCATAAGCCGGAACCTGTACCGGACTGCCCTCGGCGTAATCACATCCCCGGTAGAAATATCAATTTTCAGCGGCGTCACCACCCCGTCAAAGACAGTGGCCATGCTGACCCGAATCCCCGGATACTCGGCCTCGTCCATGATTTCCGAAATGCTTTTCACCTGGAACTCCACACCGTCCTCAATGGGGACTGCTATGATAGAGGACATCAGATTTTCAATGTCCTCCACATTCACGCTGGCCCCTCTGACGGTTGCGTCTAAATCCATTGTAGACCGGGCATCCAACCCTACCATTGCGGCAACCAGCATCCCGCCTTTCAAAATAAAGTTATCCCGATATTCAGAAAGGGAAATACGTTCCAGGAAACGCTCCATCATATAGTTCCGCATCAAAATCTGTGCGTCCGCCGATTTCTCCTTTGCGAGATTGCGGATCAAATCTTTCAGCTGCCTTGCTGTCTTTATCATAATAGCACCTCCAAATACTGCCGCAAAATTTTTTCAACCCGGAACAGCCCTGCATACTGCATCAGCCTCCGCAGGTTTTTCTCTTTCCTGCGGGAGTACATTTTGAGCGCCCCTTGAAATGTCTGCATCTCAATGCTGCTCCGGCAGCGAAGCAGGTCGCAGATGGTCCGCTCCATATCATAAGC
This sequence comes from uncultured Eubacteriales bacterium, assembly GCA_910580045.1. Classification (GTDB taxonomy): domain Bacteria; phylum Bacillota; class Clostridia; order Oscillospirales; family Acutalibacteraceae; genus Acutalibacter. The sequence goes on along the minus strand of CAJTXF010000075.1, from coordinate 797 downwards.
CGGAACCGTATGCCCGAAAGGGGTTCGAGCCGTACTCTTTCCGACGTCATGCAGCTCCGGTTTTATGGTGTAGACCAAAATCCCGTCCGCTTTCAATCTGGTCGTGCTGTATCCCCGTCTGACGGTAATGGAATAGGGGGAAGGCTCCCGGTCGGTCAGATCATGGAAAAACAGCGCCGTTTCATGAGAAAAAATCCCCTGGCTGCATCGTAAATGGAGCAGGTACATCCCATCGACCCAGGCATCCGGCGATACATAAACCCCATGTGCCGCCTGTTCCAATTCTTTTTCCTTCACATAGTTGTAAAAAACGGATTTTGGAATTCCCCGTTTCACCACCTCTGATGTTTGGAGCATACCGTGTTGTCCCTCTAAAATCGTGTCCAGCTGTTCAAACTGTGTCATGCCCTCACTTCCTTTCGTGCTACTATTATACATGATTGTAGCACGAAAGTAAATAGCGGCAAAAAGAAAAAGCGGAGGAAGGCGCGGCGAAGAACGCCGTTCCTCCCTCCGCAGATGGAGCAAACTATCCAGTCAGGAGAGCTTGGAAAGCTGGGCCAGTATCTTCTGCACACCCTCCCAAAGCTGTTCCTGCCGCTGGGATATATCCTCCAGGTCAGCGTCATAAACCCGCCCGGTTTCATGCACTTTACGGGTCAGCTGGTTTAAGTTGTTGCTGGAATAGCGCATCAGGGACACCAGCTCCTTCAGTTCCGGCAAATCCAGCTTTACCACATACCCGTCCAGCGCCATTTTCCGTAGATAGGCTTCCCGGTTGACTGTCCCAAGCTGGG
>CAJTXF010000074.1 GCA_910580045.1 uncultured Eubacteriales bacterium | reverse complement strand
CTGAGCCTGGAGGCCAAACTAGTGGCGTCCGCTCATGTAGCTTGCCGCTCCTCACGGCGGCAGAAGGAAAGTAAAAGGTGCGCTGGGTATTCGGTTATCAAAGAGCAAAAGAGGGAACAAAAGAAAGCCCTCACTTTCTAAGCCGAAAAGTGAGGGGTTTGAGCGGATTATTTTTCAAAAATTTTTCGGAGCCGGTTCAAAAGGCGATTTTTTCGGTCGTTGATGGTCTTTTGTGGGATGCCACTCTGTGCAGACCACTCACGTTCAGAGAGGCCATGCGTAAACAGTACGTCTATCAGCTGGCGCTCACTGTCAGACAGGTTTGCAAGTGCTTTCTTCAGCTTGTCCAGCAAAATTCTCTTTTCTGCCTGCCCAGCCGTATCCGCTGCGGTATCCACCAGGATATCCTCGCCGTTGAACTCGTCTGTGGTGAGCGTATCGTAAGAGAAGTCGCCGTTGTCCCTTGATCGCTCGGCCAGATATTTCTGGCGGCGCTTTTGCTTGTAAAATGCCTTGTAGTCATATTCAGACACTTCCATCAGCATACCATGCAGGGGGATGAATCTCCTGCCCTGGTATGTAGCTGCGTGCTGGCGAAACTCAGCATAACTGAGCTCCAGGTATGTTCCATCTTCCAAAACGAACACTTTCTTTGGTGTGTACTCCACCGTGTTTCCTCCAATCAATCTGTTTTGGGTTTGGCAAAACGATTGATTGGGGTGGACCGCGGCAACTCACTGGAACAAGCAAACCCACATTGCGGAAAGCACCCATCTGAAAAGACAGACTGATACCCTCTGCAATGTGGGCAGAAGAACAGAAATCAGGCAAATTTCTGCATAAACTGAATTTTAGAACACATAAACTGAGTCGCAGTTCACTCAGGTGGGCGCTGTTCATAACAAATCCACCTGTTCAGACACTGTGCAATTTGCGCCTATTCACTGTTGGCGAACAGTGCCAAATAATCAAATGCAAAATTGGGGCAAGCATTTTGACAGTTCACACCCTTGGCAAGTGAATTCCAACCCGGCCAAAGCGGGTACAGCCACCCGCCCCGACAATATGGTTTTTTGAAATTACAAGATCAAAAATATGCAGAAATAAGTAGAGCCGGTGAACTCCATCCTTCCTGGTTCGCCGGCTCTACCTTGTGTTTTACGATGAATTTTGAAACGTGTTGCTACATTAACTCTACTACATGGTCATGATAATATGATGGATAAGCGGTGCCTGACAACTAATATCTTATCGGTTTGTATCATGCGTTTCAATCCCGATGTAATGAAATGTCCCATTTGTGTCATGAAATGATTCATCGCCTTAGCGTATGGTATGCCCACAATAGGAACGCACAGCCAGGAACGCGAACAATGGTATCTCAGTAATACAGGCCCCGATCATGGCGTAAGGCGTCCAGATTGCCAGGCCGCCCAGGTTTAAGAACTTGAAATCAGTGATGGCATAGAGGATACTGGCCTGAATACTGGTTCCACTGGCAGGGAGGATGCTGCACGTCCAGGTGGACAGGTTCCCCGGCATGGTCATAGAGAGTACTACCGGCGCAATGCAGAACACCAGCCCTGCGGCCAGTGAGGCCACGGTAGTTTTGCATTTGGATGAGAGGAACAGTGTAAAACTTACAGAAGCCAGCACCGAAAGCAATCCAGCTAGCGCAAACAGAAGCTGAAGCTCCCCAATATTCATGCCAGCCAGGGTCACGATGGAATAGAGCATTTGAACAGAGGTTTTGGTACACTCCCAGCCGAACAGGCAGTTGACAACCAGAATATGACTGGTGGCGCAGATCACAAAGGCGGCCCCGCTGACAAAAAGTGCGGCCAGCAGCTTGGAAACAGCCAGTTTGCTCCTGCCATGCCGGGTACAGCGCAGTATGTCATCCGCGCCGGACTGGTAATCGGCAGAGAACACCGGAGCGGCAATCACCACGCAGAACAGCAGCACCAAAAAGCCCATGATGTTCTGATAGTCCAAAATGGTAGAACTCATGCCAGGGTAGACTTCAAAGGGCTTTTCCACTTTCTGATACATCTCCACGGCCTCATGCTGGGCGGCAGGGCTGCCTGGCTGTTCCATGGCCATCAGAGATGAAATCCGGGCTTCGCAGACAGAATAGTAGTCATCAATCTGGGCCGGGTCGATCTCCATGATAGCAGGGGCCATGCCAGTGTCAGGGTCGGCAAAGGCTTCTTTGACACCATGGAGCAGGGGGGCTATGGGGAGTATCTCCTTCTCATAGACACCCTCCGGCAAATCATAGGACTCCGTAACACCGTAGGACGTGAGGCAGGCTTGATAAATTTCCACGGCCTTCCGCACCCGCTCTGGGGTGACAATGCCGCTGGCATCCGCCTGACGCTCCTTTTCATAGGCGATAGAGGCCAGCCCGGTCAGGTTGACCTCATTCCCGGACTCGTCCGTGTAGTTGCTGTAGCAGTAAGTTGTTGGGAGATAGGCCAGCAGGACGGAGAGGAGCAACGCCAGCGCCAGCAAAATCCAGGTGAGCCTTGACTTCAAGACCCGCTTCAGTTCCAACCGAAAGATTCTCATTTAGTGATACCTCCTGTCATTTTCCCCGCCGCTTTCCGGGAACATCCACAAATACAAATCTTCCAGGCGGGGTGTGGCTGCGGTGGAAACAGCGTTGCAGGGCTGCTCCGATAGATAACGGATAGAAACGCTGCCGTCATTCTCATTTCGCAGGTTCGTAATTTGCAGTTTGTTTTCATACTCAGGCACAGATTCTGCCGGGACGGTACAGGTCCATACCTTGCCCTCCACCAGCTTGGTCAATTCCTCGGTTGTCCCCGTCGCCAGCAGCTTGCCGCCCTTGATGATGGCGTGACATGTGGCAATATACTCCACGTCCGGGACAATGTGGGTAGAGATCAGCACAATGCGGTCATGAGCGAACTCCGACAGCAGATTGCGGAAACGCACCCGCTCGCCGGGATCCAGACCACCGGTAGGCTCGTCCAAAATCAAGACCTCCGGGTCATTGAGCAGGGCCTGGGCAATCCCTACCCGCCGCCTCATGCCGCCGGAAAGCTTGGCAACCTTCTTGTCTGCGGCGTCCGCCAGGGAGACCTGTTCCAGCAGCTTGTGAATTTTTCGCCGGGCTTGCTGCTCGGGGAGCCCCTTTAATGCAGCCACATAGGCCAGGAAGTCCTTGACTGTGAACTCCGGGTGAAAGCCGAAGTCCTGGGGCAGAAAGCCGAATATATCCCGGTACCGCTCTGCCAGCGTCTGGATGGGAACGCCGTCATACACTACCTGACCGGAGGTGGGGTGCATGATCCCGGCAATGATCCGCATGAGGGTGGTTTTGCCCGCTCCATTGGCCCCCAGCAGGCCCCAAACTCCCGGCGTCAGTTCCAGGCTGATGTCGTTGACTGCTTTTTTGTCCTTGAATTCTTTAGAAACATGATCGATCCGCAATTCCATGTGAAAACTCCTTCCCTGCTGATAAAGTAAAAGCACTCTTGCCTTGGCACGACTATTGTACCAAAAGCAAGAGCGCCTTTTTCTCGTTCTTTCATACAGGATTTTACTGTTTTCCTACGGACTTCCTTACAATTTTCTCACAGAGCGGTGATTTGGAGAATTTATCGTGTGAGGATGCTTTTTCGGAGCAGCTTTGACACCACAAAGAAGATCAGATATCCCAATACCCCTCCCAAGGTATTCAGCATGAGATCGTCAATATCCGCCGATCTGCCGGTAAAATACTGTGTGAACTCAATGGCAAAGGAGAACAGTGCCAGGGAAAGAGCGGTTTTCCAAAAGTTGCGCATTTTCCGGAATGCCACCGGCATCATAAGACCCAACGGAATGAACATCACGACATTTGCGGCGGTTTGGGCAATCTTCTTCGGCTCTGGCATACCCCAGGTTTCTTGAAGGCCCCGGAATGGAACAAGGTTCAGGGAACGGTCTGCCGTGGCTGCGTTGGATGCGCCGGTAATGACCGTTGCCGCCAGGACTATGATAACGCAGGCGCTGAACAGGAAACAGGCAAGCTGCTTTGCCGGAGGCACACGTTTCCGAAGCAGGAAGCAGATGGGCGCATAGAGAACAGCCATGCCCAAGAGGCAGACGGCGCTGATAATACAATAGCCCAGGATTTCTCTGATCATAAACATAGCTGTTCCTCCCAAAACATACACCGGATGTTTTTGTTCTATCATACCAAAGCCGCCGGGGTTTGTTTTGCGTTTTCCCTACGGATTTTCTAACGATTTTCCTACAATCCCTTCTCTGTCAGAATTTTATCGAATTTCTTCTCCGACAGGATCTCATGGGTCACCAGTTGGCCGTCATAGAATAGAGAGAAGGTGGTAAAGGGCGAGGGAGCGTTCTGGGCATCCGCTCTGGTCTGGATATGGACAGACTGGAAAACGGCGTTCCGTTCCTTTGCCATGCGCTCCAGCACCGGCACATACTTTGCCGTAAACGGGCACTGGTTGGTGTAATAGAGCACAAATCCCTTGGGCATGGCTCCATGCTCCCGCACGGTATCCCGGAAACGAGGCCGCTCCGCGCCCTCATCAAAGGGCAGATACAGCAGCTCAAAGTAAGGCTTCGCTGTATCCGCCGTCACAAAACCCTTGTGCCGTATGTAGCCGGGATCGGAGAGAAAGCCAAGTTTTTTTCTGGCGGACAGGATCACAAGCCCCTTCTTTTCCTTCGCCTTGCTGTCCTCGATGCAGGTGTCCAGCAGGAGGCTGGAGTACCCATGCCCCTTGAGCTGCCCGGATACCCACAGGCAGTCGATATATATGTACCCCTCCGCCTCAATGGGCGTCCAAGCGTACTCGGCGGGGATATACTCAATAAAGCATTTCCCCCGGACATTGCCCTTCAGGAAGACAAGCCCCTCGTCCATCCGCTCCTCCAGCCAAGCCTTTTTGGACATGACCTGCACATCCTTGTTGCTGGATATGGCACAGCAGATGTGCTCCTGGTCAATGTTGTCGTGGGTCAGTTTGATAAGCTCCATAGTATTACCTCGCATAGTTCGGCACATTTTTGATACCGTCCATTCAACTCGTCGGGCGCTTCCGCCTTTATGATGTTTCAAGCGGTGCCCCTAAATAGTCTTGTTCAAATTCTTCCAGCGTGGGATAGCGGCATATTTTTAGCCCTCCTTTTTCATACAGATGACCAAATTCCTCAAGAACACGGTCGAACATCTCTGCGGATGCGGATAAATCTTTCGCGGAAAATCCGGAGAACAGATCGAAATGAGGAATATGAAAACGTGCCTCAAATTCATCGTAATAATTCTGGCAGCTGGCAGCGGTCATAAGAGACAGATAGGGACTGCCCAGCTGGGCCGCCCGGTGCATCTTCCAGCGCCAGTTGGAGAAGGCTTCTTCATAAGTGCCTTCCAGGGCTTCCGGGGAAATCTCCGGCTTAGGGCATAGCCGGTCTCTGAGGACGGCCAAAAAATCGCCGGTCAGCCTGACCAGAAATTTGGCCGCTTGCCGGATGTCCGCCGCCCCCTCTGCCAGAATCAACCTCTGATAAGCGTCAACAAAGCCGTCCGGGAGACAATCGAAAGCCTCTATCTCCGCGGGGATGCCCTGGATACCGCGGTGGACATAAGATTTATTGACCAGGTACGCCGCATATTCTATATAATATAGCAGGATGGCGGATAGATAAGCGCATTCCCCGTCTGCATCGGCCAAAAAGAGCTTACCCAGCACTTCCAAAGCAGAATGGTAGAACCCTTCTGCTTTTTCAATATCTTCCACACAGAGGGGCCGGGCCAGCACCTCCTTGAGTTTGTTCTGAAGGAGAAAATAACGATCTTTGGCTGCCTGATTGGCGGTGTATACGATAGCCGCCTCCAGTAACTTTGCCACATGGGGATGAGGGTACTCCGCAGTATGCTCAAGCTCCTCCCAGGTCTGGCAGTAGATATCATGTCCCACATCTTCCAGTATGAACGTTTTGGATAGTTTCCAACCGGATTCCTGATTGATAACAATTAGCAAATCCAGGTCAGATTTTTCATGGTATTCGCCGCTTACAAAAGATCCGACTACCGCAATCAGATCCACCGCCCCTGGACAAACCATGTTGGCTTTCGCTTTTACCGCCTGGATAATGCGCTGATTGCGCTGAAGCAGAGCTTCTTTCATCCTATAATCCATAAGATTGCCTCCCCATAGTTCGATTTGTATTTCTGAACATCAAAATGATAAATCCAATCAGTATCAGTGTAATAGCTGCCGCAATGGTGGAGCTGACACTCATAACAGGAAATTGCTCATATTTAAGTATGTAGGTAACAAAAGCGTTCGGCAGATTTACGAAGTACGACACGATCAGGTTATTATCTGAAAGTCTGTATGCGGCCGCAAATCCAATACCCACCACAAAGAGAAGGGTTAAGTCTCCCCAAGTACGAAAGCCTGGATAGCCAAGATGATACAGGGAAAACATCGCCCCGGAAATTAAAATTGCGGGCAAGCAGCCAAATTGCTGCTCGGCCCTGCTCTGCACAAAGCCTCGAAATAGGAACTCCTCAAAAAATGTGGTCATGATAAGCGGCGCAATTCCCAACGGCAGCAGATGCCACAGTATCTGTTCCCCCGCAGCCATTTTGGGGATCAGCTGCCCACCAACTGAAAATATCACAAAGGCAAACAAAACAGCAACTTGCCGTGTTCCTAGTCTTTTTACGTCGGCCGAAGTAAGGGATTCCTTTTCTTTCCGCAAACAGTAAAGTGGAACCAACAAACTGAATACCAGCCCATATAGGGAATTATAGAAAACAAAATAGAGGATTGGTGTCGGATTGAGGTTCGCCAATGCGATATTGAGGATCAGCATTGCCTCTGTACCAATCAAATATAGCAGCAGTTTCTTATTTCTCATATTCGTCACCTATCAGGTTTGCTCGTCTATAATCATCGGCAAATATTTTTCTATCGAATCGTAATCTTCCTTGGAAATCGTATATATTCCGTTACCTGTCTGTTCAATAAAGTATTCTCCTTTATCTACATATAAAAATAATCTGACGATAACATCCCCCTTGCTGTTAAAGTCTACATTGATAATGGTTTCAACGTGAACGGGCGTGCCTATTTTTCCGCTCACTGTGGCGGGCTTTGTATTCTTTAACGCACTCAAAATAGTTTCTACATCATCCCTGCTGCTGATCGTAATTGCAGGGTCGGAATCTTTTTTGAGCAAAATATTCTCTACTTCCTCCACGATTGGCAATTCAAGCTGGTAAACGGCTCCACTTAACTCTCTCGCCTCTATAAAATCCGGTATTACTGGCCTGTCCTTTGCCTCGAACCTGACACAATAAAACTTGTCCGTTTTTTCGTCATAGAGCAGTATATATTCATAATCGCAAATCGGAAAATCTTGCTCATTTTCCGCAGTCAATGTTTCATTGATCTGACTGGGCTGCGCCGTATATTCATCTGTAGAAACGCCAAAGAGGGTATATTCAGGTGTATATGTCGTTATCAGCATCTGCACATCAGAAACTTTAAGAGAATATGTCTTATCCTCCTTAATGTTCAGATTCGTATAATTCGATATTGCCTTGTTTAAGTTATCAACGACTATTCGTTCAGTTGGCCTATTTTGTGTCAGGGCCAAAATACTTACAATTCCAACCAGTACGATACCTGCCAGAATTATTAAGGATTTCTTTCTCAATGTACGTCACCCCATAGCTCCTTGATTTTTCGTAATTGCCTTGTGGGTCAGAACACCCCATTTGCGACTCCATCGGTTCAGATTGTTCGGCATCAAATAGGTAGTACCACCGTAAAGACCGTCAGGCCATCCCTGCTCTCCGCCGTGATCGTCCCCTTGTGGAGCGTGACGATCTGCTTGGCGATAGCCAGACCCAGCCCGGCCCCACTGGAACCGCGTCCCGTGTCCAGCCGGTAAAACTGCTCAAAGATTCGCTCCAGCTTCTCTCTGGGAATTGTCCCGCCGCGGTTGGAAAATTTCAGCCTTACGCTATCCTCGTTCTGTTCCGCCGCAATGGTAATTTCGGTCCCGTCGTAGCTGTAATTCACCGCGTTCCGCAAAAGATTATCAAAGACCCGCTGCATCTTGCCGGCGTCACAGTTCAGCAGGATGTCGTCCCCAGTAGCAAGGCGGCAAGTCAGGCTCTTTTGGTCCAAGACCGGCTGAAACTCATACACGAGCTGCTCCAGCAGGCGGGTAAGATTGATTTCGCTGTATTGCAGCGTGATGGTGGACAGGCTGTACCGCGCGATTTCCAGAAACTCGTTGATCAGGTCCTCCAGCCGTTCCGACTTAGCCAGGGCGATGGAGAGATACTTTTCCCGCAGTTCCTCGGAGAGCTGCTTTTCATCCCGCAACAGGTTCAGGTAGCTGATGGAGGAGGCCAGGGGCGTTTTCAGGTCGTGAGCCAGGTACATCACCAGATCGTTTTTCTTCTGCTCGGCCAGGAGCATGTCACTTTTCTGCCGGTCAATGGTGTGCTTCGCCAGATTCATTTTGCGCTCAATGGGGAGCAGCTCCGGGGGCAGGGAAATTTCTCCCGCCACGTCCTGGAGCAGAGCGTCCATCCCTTTGCTGATACTCTCAAAATACCGGGTCAACCAGCGGAGATAACAGTAAAACAGACCGGCGAACACCAGCAGGAGGGCCAGCAGGATGATGGCATCCATGTGGCTGCGGAAGGTACGCTCATAGAATCGGAGGGCGGCATCATAGTCCATACCCAGGGTGGTTTGAAACAGGGCTACCATCCCGTTGGCAAAGCGGCCCCGCAGCAGGACGGCGTAAGTGAGATAAATCACAGCGGCGGCGGTAGCCAGCACGGCTATGGTACGGAAGAATATCTTCCTGCGAAACTGGCCGAAGTCATTCTTATTTTTCAATGGTGTAGCCAACCCCCCATATCGTTTTAATGAACCTGGGGCTTCGGGCAGGCTCGTCCAGCTTTTCCCGCAGCCGCCCGATGTGGGCCATGACGGTGTTGTTGTTCTTCAGGTACTTCTCGCCCCATACCGCCTCAAAAAGCTCCTCGGGGGGGACGACCACACCCTGGTGCTCACAGAGATACCAGAGGACAGAGAACTCAAGGGGAGTCAGCTGCACTTCCTTCCCGAACAGGAAGCACTTGCGGTTGTCCCGGTTGATAACCAGCCCCCGGATGTCGTATTCATGGACTGCTTTCTCCAGTTCTGGCGCGGAGCTGTTGTAGAGCCTGTACCGTCGCAGCTGGGTCTTAACCCTGGCAACAACCTCCAGGGGATTGAAGGGCTTTGTGATGTAGTCGTCGGCCCCGATGGTCAGGCCCATGATCTTGTCCCCGTCCTCCGCCCTGGCTGTGAGCATGATGATGGGGCAATAGGACTTCTCCCGGACCTTCTTGCAGAGCTGAAAGCCGTCCGCATCGGGGAGCATCACGTCCAGAAGTGCCAGATCCAGGGCTGTGTGTTCAATACAGTCCAGGGCCTCCGCACCGGTATAGCACTTGTGAACCGTGTAGCCATCATTTGTGAGATAAAGCTCCAGCACGTCGGCCAGTTCTCTTTCATCGTCTACCACTAAAATATGAGTACTCATGCTACTGACCTCCACTTCTGACGCCATAACAGTGCAACAGCAATGATTACCAGTGCCAGCGCGGCGATATTATACGCTATTGGCGCTAAATAACAGATGTTGAAGGTTGCGTGCAATATCGCAATAAACAGTAGATTTCTACATTGATAATAAGCGATTCCAAGGACAACAGAAACAAGGAGCGTCCAAATGCAGAGAGGAATAATTTGACCGGCTCCCAATGAATTCCTAATGATCCACATGGGCAGATGCCATATTGTCCAAATGATCCCAACCAATAGGATACTGCAGATGCTTTCTCCCCGAAAAGAAACCTGCTCAAGAAGAAACCCCCGCCATGCCATTTCCTCAACAAATGCTGTTGCAAACAAATACATACAACTTGCTAATAGCACTATGACGGACGGGTATGTATTTTGAAATAAATCTGCCTTTGCAGCGAGGGAGTAACAAAATGAGACAAATAAACCTGCAAACACCAATATAGCCCAGGTTCCGATCTGTTTGAGTGCTATCTTCCCGGAAAAAACTGCTGCAAAGTATTTTTTGAGTCTGTGTTCAAAAGCCAGGAACAAAAAAGCGCTGGCGGCGGGAATACAAACAAATAAGTATTTCAACAGTGACAATCCATCGGGAACAGAGATTCCGTGCTGCTGCAACATCGTGGGAATATAGCAAATAGATGACAAAATGTATACGACACATACCCATAACACAATTTTTACTTTTTTTGCTATGTTCGTCATTTTGCCTTTTCCTCCAGGTGCAAGATTTGAATGAATTATATCAATTTTTTTGATTTTTCCTTTTTTCTCTATGGATTTTCTTAAATTTTCCTACTTTCAGCTATTTAATATCCTTTCTCCGAAATATCCATATACCGCCTAGGGCAAAAACTGCACTGAGTCCCGCATCCAGCAGAATGATGCGCAGCGGATACAAAATATCTTGCTCTGACAGCCTTGCCAGCTGTGTAGTCTGTCCTGCTGGATTTATGTCATAGAAAAGCTGAACAATCTCTCGCTTTTCACCGGATAAATAGTTGGGATTTGGTACGGTTTCCATTACCAATCCGTCAAACATATCTTCTGCTACCCCATCTATGGAATAGGCTTCCTTGGAGGTGCTGAATTCCTCCGGAACCAGCTGCATGGTGTATGGCCCCTGCTCCAGCGCCTGGGAAAGCTCAGACGCTGCCATCAGCAGGGCAACCGCCAACAGTATGGAAAAGATTGCCGCCCATACCCTGCTTCCGCATATGACGGCAATGAAGTAGAAAACTGCCGCATATAAAAGACATATCATGGCTCCCACGAAAAACGCTGTCATGATTGTGCCCGGTGCGGCTGATGGTGCGGAGAACAAGACGCTCCCCAATGCCAATGCCGCAAGAGATGACACCAGGAACAGGAGCAAGACCACCCCCGCACAGGCCAAATAACCTGCAAGATAAACGGTTATCCGGCTTTTTCCAACCACCAGCTTATTGCGGATGGCACCGCCGCTATACTCTGTTCCCACAAACAGGCTCACCACAATGGCTGCGGTAATACCTAGAGCCTGCTCTGCCCGAAACAGTGTCTTATCAAGCGGCTCCATGTAACCCGGCTCGTTATAGAGCACCATATCGTGATAAGCGCCGATGCAGACTGCCAACGCGCCACCCACCATTACCAGCATTGCGCCCCAAAACACCCAGCTCCGAAACAGGCGGAACAAATTTGCTTGCAACAGGTTACGCATGATTACCCCTCCATAGTCTTATGATTTTGTGTTGTAACACAGGCAAGCGGCAGTCTGCTTACAAACCGCCGCTTGCCATGAACTATGAGATCTGCGTGAATGTAGAGTGCTGTTTGCGGTAGGTATCGTTGTCTTTTTCACTGAGTTGCTGTTCCGTCTGGGCCAGCTGGCGTTCCAGCTCTTTGATCCTGACCTCATTGGTCTCAGTACCCAGCTGCTGTTTCAGCTCCTGCTGTTTCTTTTTCAGCTTTTCGATTTCCCTGTCCACCTTGTCCGTATCACAGACCCAGCGCTCATCTTGACTGGCTTTCTTCTCCGGTCCATCGGGCCTTTTGGGATCAGGGGTGCCCTTTGGCGGCGCATCTGCCGCCCGCTCTGGGTCGTCGAAATGAATTTTTGGCTGGCCCTCCTCATCCTTGCCCATCCAGTAGCGGCCGGAGGGCTCCGACCGTTCCTCGGGGACGTATTCATCCATCAACGGTTTCGGCTGGCGGTCCTGGGAGTCCTCCTCGGGCTTCTGGACCTTGGGCGCGCCCTGCGTCTTCTCAGGAGCGGCCAGGGGGCGGATTGCTTCGTGGTTCAAACCAGAAATCGGCGTCATAAGACATTCCTCCTTAAAATATTATGCAGAAAATGAAACACTGGGTTCTGTTTCTGCCGGAACGGCTGAAACCTCTCCGGTTGGCGTATATATCACCGGCTCACTGGAAACCGGTTCCGCAGCCTCCACTGGCTGGCTGTTCTTCAGCGCCGCCTTCGCCGCCTCGCTGAGCTGCACCAGATCGGTTCCCTCGGGGCGGCCCGATTCTGTGCTTTCCTCAGCACGCTTGTGTT
>CAJTXF010000073.1 GCA_910580045.1 uncultured Eubacteriales bacterium | reverse complement strand
ACCCCACCAGGGCTCTGCCCTGGACCCGCCAGGGGCCAAGCGCCCCTGGACCGCGAAATTTTGGCTCACTGTGAAGTACAGCAAAATATTGGACTTGACTGCCGCACAGCGGCGGCTCATATCCACTGGGTCAACAAAAAGGCTATGGCGAACCGTCATAGCCTTTTTCCAAAATCGGGCGGAAGGAAGATTGGCTTATGACGCTGGAAATGCGCAATATTTATAAGTCCTTTGGGGCCAACGACGTTCTGCGGGACATTGATTTTACTGTCGGCGGCGGCGAAATCTGCGCCCTGCTGGGGGAGAACGGCGCGGGGAAATCCACCCTGATGAACATCCTGGGCGGGGTGCTGCCCGCGGACCAGGGCAAAATCCTGCTGGATGGGGCAGAGGTCCGGTTCCGCTCTCCGGCAGAGTCCCTGGACGCGGGGATTGCCTTTATCCACCAGGAGCTGAACCTGGTGAACGATTTGGCCATTTTCGAGAACATGTACATTGGCCGGGAGCTGAAAACCAAGACCGGCCTGCTGGACGTCAAGACCATGTGTGCCCGCTGCCAGGAGGTCTTCGGCCGCATGGGTGTGGACCTGGAGCCCCGGGCCATGGTCCGGGACTTGGACGCCTCTTACAAGCAGATTGTGGAGATTGCCCGGGCCCTGCTGATGGAGGCCTCCATTATCATTATGGACGAGCCCACCACCTCCCTGACAGACCCGGAAATCGAGCGGGTGTTTGACATGATGCGCACCCTGCGGAGCCAGGGGGTGGCTATGGTGTTCATCTCCCACAAGCTCAAGGAGGTTATGGCCGTGTGTACCCGGTATACCGTGCTGCGGGACGGGGCCATGGTGGCTGCCGGGGATGTGGCGGACACCAATGTGGACCAGCTGGCCCGGCACATGGTGGGCCATGAAGTGCGCACCGAGTCCCTCCGGCGGGAGCGGGAGCTGGGGGCTGAGGTGCTGCGGGCGGAGAATCTCAGCCAGGGGCGGCGCTTCGCGGACGTGAGCTTCAGCCTTCGGGCCGGGGAGGTGCTGGGCTTTACGGGCCTCTTGGGCGATGGGCGCAGCGAGCTGTTCCAGGCCGTGTTCGGCAGCGGGGGCAGGTATCAGGGCCAGCTGTATCTGGAGGGCCGCCCTGTCACAGTAAAGAGCACCAGCCAGGCAGTGAGCCTGGGCATTGGCTATGTACCCAGGGACCGGAAGGAGAACGGCATCATCAAGGATATGAACATCCTGGAGAACGGCTCTATCGTCACCTGGCCCCGGCAGAGCCGCCAGGGCTTTCTGGACTGGAAGCGGGTGCGGCAGGACTTCCGCCGGCAGGCAGAGGGGCTGCGCATCAAAATGGGCGGGGAGCAGGAGCCTATTGGCAGCCTCTCCGGCGGCAACCAGCAGAAGGTGGTGCTGGCCAAGTGGCTGAACGCTGGGCCCAAGGTGCTGATTTTTGACAACCCCACCCAGGGCGTGGATGTGGGCGCCAAGGAGGATATTTACGACACCATTTTAGGGCTGGCCGGACAGGGCGTGGCAGTGGTGGTGCTCTCCAGCGAGGCCCAGGAAATTGTCCGCCTGTGCGACAGGGTGCTGGTGCTGTACCATGGCCGGGTGCAGGCGGAATTAAAGGCCGGGGAAATCACCGAGCAGGAAATCATGCGCCTGGCCACTGGCGGCGGCGCCAGCGGCGGGCAGGCTGCCGGGGAAATCAGAGAGGAGGCTGCCGTGAATGGATAAGGCAGAGAGCAAACAGCCGGGCGTGAGGGGCGCCCTGGTAAAAATACGGGATATGTGGCGGAGCAATCCGCTGTTCAGCACGGGCATTGCCCTGCTGGTCATGGTCATTGTGCAGACCGTGGCTTTCAGCATGAACGCCGATTTCAGCAACCCGGGCGAGTGGTTCCAGGGCTGGGTGGGAAACTGGATTTCCCTGCTGCGGGGCAACGCGGGCATTGGCATCATTGCCCTGGGCATGACCTTTGTTATTATTTCCGGGGGCATAGATTTGTCCGTGGGCTCAGTGTATGTGACTGTGGGCGCCTTTATCATGGTGCTGCTGAACACCAGCGAAGGGGGCTGGCTGGCCAGCATAGGCCTGGGAGGCATTCCCGCCATTCTGCTGGCCCTGGTGCTGGCCCTGGCGCTGGGGGCCCTGCTGGGCGAGGGGAACGGCCTGCTGATTTCCTACGGCAGGATGCCCCCCTTTATTGCCACCCTGGGCTCCATGCAGATTCTGCGCAGCGTGACCCAGTACTTTATGAAGACCCAGAAGACCGAGCTGCCTGACGCCTATAAGGCCATTGCCCGGTTTGACATTGGGGGCCAGCAGCTGATGCCCATTGTCTATTGGGCCCTGCTGGCGGCAGCCATGTACATCATCACCCGGAAGACCAGCTTTGGCCGGTATGTGTTTGCCATTGGCTCCAACGAGCGGACCACCCGGCTCTCCGGCGTGAACGTGCGCAAGGTCAAGCGCCGGGTCTATGCCCTGGGCGGTTTCCTGGTGGCTGTGGCCGCGATTATCCAGACCTCCCGGATTGGCAGCATGGATTATGCCAGCGCGGGCAGCGGCTTTGAGATGGACGCCATCGCCTCGGTTATTGTAGGCGGGACCAGCATGTCTGGGGGCCGGGGCTCCATTGTGGGCACAGTGTTCGGCACCCTGATTGTGGCGGTGATGAACAACCTGCTGAACCTGATTGGGGTGGACCCCTACCTGAGCGCGGCTTTCAAGGGCGCGATTATCATTGGGGCAGTGCTCCTCCAGCGGAAGGACAAGTCCTGATGCCTCCCGCGGTTCCACAAATAAAAAATGGCCGGACAGGATTTCCTGTCCGGCCATTCTGTTTGTTTCTACATATAGTTAACCCAGTGAATTCTGTTGTGCTCTCCCTGCTTACAGCAAATCCGGCTTTTCATCAGACATATGCCAGACCTCCAAGAAGAAGTCATAGAGCTCCAAAAGCCCGGCAAAGGACTCTGCCAGCAGTTCCGGCAGCTGAGGGGAAAAGAGCGCCTGCCCAAACAGGTTCTCATACCCCACGCTGTGCTGCTTCCGGTTGTACCAGGGGTTGAGCAGGGGGCCCCGTTCTGCCTTGGGGCGCTTGTACTCCTCCCCCCAAAGACGGCATTTGTCCCCTTGGGGAATACCCTGAATCAGCCTTTGAAAGCGGGCGGGCTCTTTGTCAATTGCCTTGCGGAACAGGGCCGCCTGGCCGGGAGTCTCCCCCCAGAAGCCCAGCCCGTGGGAAGTCCCCTGCAGGCCCAGCTCGAACCAGAACATGGGCCCAGCGGCGGAGTTTTCACCCCGCTGAAAGGAGAACCACAGATGGTCCTTATAAGGCCCCCGGCCGAACAGCCGCCGGGCGTCCCGGTAGATGCGGGAGACCTTGGGCTGAAAGCCGTATTTCGGGGCCCGGGCGTTCAGCAGGCGGGCGCTCTCCCTGGCCAGGGCCTTAAAGGGCCCATCCACCAGGGTGAGGAATTCCTCCTTATGCTCCTGAAACCAAGGGCGCTGGTTGTTAAGGGCCAGCTGATAGAAAAAGTCAATGCTCTGCTCTGGAATGCCGGAGAACATGGCACGGCCTCCTTATGGGGGAAAATGGGCGGAAGGGGCATACATGCTTCAGGACTGCTTCAGGTGGAATTTGGCCAGCTCAGCCTTCAGGCGGTTAGCCTGGGAGAAGAGCTCGGTGCTGACAGCGGCAGACTCCTCGCTGCTGGCAGAGTTGGTCTGAACCACAGCGGAGATTTGTCCAATGCCCTCTGTGACCTGCTCAATGGACTGGGCCTCGCCCCGGATGGCGTCCGCGATAATGCCAATGTCATTGTTGGATTGGGTGACCAGCTCCAGGGTCTCCTTCAGGGACTCGGACACGCCGCCTACGATAGAGCTGCCCCGGGCCGCGGCCTGGACACAGTTGTCAATCAAATCCTTGGTCGCCTTGGCAGCCTGGTCAGACTGGGCGGCCAGGTTGCGGACCTCCTCAGCCACCACGGCAAAGCCCTTGCCGGAGGAGCCTGCCCGGGCAGCCTCTACGGCAGCGTTCAGGGCCAGGATATTGGTCTGGAAAGCGATGTTCTCAATGGTGGCAATGACCTGGCCAATCTGCTCGGAGGTGCTGCTGATGTCCTCCATGGCGGCGACCATCTGCTCCATCTGGCTTCCGCTGGCAGCAACCTGCTCCCCGGTGCGGGTGGCATGGTCCTGGGCGCTGGCGGCCATCTCAACATTTTTCCTGGCGCTGCGGGACAAATCGTCCAGGGTGGAGTACAGCTCCTCCACAGAGCTGGCCTGCTCTGTGGCGCCCTGGGCCAGGGACTGGCTGCTGCTGGCCAGCTGGTCCGCGTTCTGAGAGATGCGCTGCTCCGCGGCGGCAATCTCGCCCATGGCGGCAGAGAGGGTGGAGGTAAAGCTCTCAATAGAGGACTGGATAGAGCGGAAGTCCCCTATGTAGTCTGTGAATGTGCTCACATTGAACTCGCCCTGAGATACCCGGCTGAGAATCTGGTTGATGTCCGCCACATAGTTTTCAATCAGGGACATAGAGTCCTTCAAGGTGCGGCTCAGGTCGCCCAGCTCGTTCTGAGAGTCATAACTGATTTGCAGGGCCAAATCCCCGTCCTGCAGCTGGCGGCTGCCCTTGGTGATGGTGAGGATGGGCTTGATGACCCGCTGCATCACATAGACCACCAGGCTGACAAGGCAGGCCAGAACCAGGGCCAGGCACACCCCGGAGGTCACGTGCATGATTACAGTGGTGGAGTTCATCTGCTCCTGGCAGTGGGCGCTGATGGCCTCGCCCCGCTCCACCACCTGGTCCAGCAGGCCCACCAGAGTGGACAGGTTGGAGAGGATGGTCTCCTGATAATAGGCCTGGGCGGCGGCAGGGTCTGTTTTCAGCGTCTCCAGCACCTGGGTGGCAGAGCCGTGCAGCTCTTTGTGCAGAGGCTCCAGCTGGGCGCGCAGGGCCAGGACCTGCTGGTCATCCGTGCCTGCCTCGCCATAGAGCCACTGGCCCAGGACGCAGGTGGTGGGGTCAATGCTGCCGGTGAATTCCGAGCCCGCGTACAGGGCGTTGCTCAGGTTGGAGGACCATTTATAATGGGCGGCAGTGGCCTGCTGAGCCCGGTTCAGCAGGATGCTGGCGTTTTCAGCGTTGGCCTGGGTAAATTGGATACGGAAGATGTTGTAGGTGGTCAGAAAACTGAACAAGAGAACAGAGGCCACGGCCGCGATGACACGGATGGTCACAGAACGTTTGATGCTCTTTTTCATAGATAGTGCGCGTCCTTTCTGTAAGACCGGGGCAAACAGCCCGGAGCGGTCCCTTTATAGATTTTATAAAGACAGGGATATCATAATGATACACCAAGCGGCGTGGGAATGCAAGACAATTTCAAAGGATTTCCAAAAAAAATCGGGGTAAAAATGGATTCCCCTTGCTTCCAAAGGGGAATTAAGGAGCCTGGGGCGCCAGGCTGTAAAACGAGGTGCAGAGGCAGTATGGGTACCGCCAGGGCATTGTGCTGGTGATTGACCCCTTTTCCATCCCTGAGGTGCGCTTTCAGTTTGAGGAGCTGCTGGAGCCGGAGGACATTGCGGGCATTGGCAGGGCGGACATCAACGGTATTATCAATGCCTTCCTGACGAAGCTGCGGGAGGTGACCGGGCTCAGCGACAACAAAATGTCCGCGGTGCCCCTGGCAGTGGTCATCAACAAAATCGACTCCGCCGGGCTGGGGCAGCTGTGGGGTGAGCACAGCTTTACCCAGAAGCTGGGAAATCGGGAGAGCGCGTATTTTTTACCTGCGGGTTGGCACAAAATATGGATGATGTGGATGGTGTGAGGGAAAATGGCAGACGAGTTTATCAATCAGCAGACAGAGGGGCAGGAAGCTGCCCAGGAGCTTCCAGAGACCCAGGAGACCCAGGAGCCCCCTGAGGGCTGCGGGGAGCCGGATACCCGGCTGGACGAGATTCTGGGCGCGGCCAAGGAGGCCAATGCCCGGCTGGAAGGGCTTCTGGAGGCCTTTGAGAGGCGCGTTGCCCACACGGACCTGGAGGAGAAGGTCATTGATAGGATGCACGCTGAGCTGCAGAAGTACAAGGAGGACATGTACGCCCAGCTGGTGCGGCCCATCCTGCAGGACGTGATTGAGGTGCGGGACAGCATCCAGCGGGTGGCGGGGGCTTATCTGGCCCGGCCCCAGGGGGAGCGGAGCATTCCCAACAAGACCTTCTCGGACTATGCCTATGATTTGCAGGACATCCTGGAGAAAAACCAGGTGGAGGTTTACCGCGGCCAGCCAGGGGACAGCTTTACCCCTGTGCGCCAGCGGGTGCTGAAAAAGGTGAAGACAGAAGAGGAGAGCCTTCATGGCCTTTTGGCCGAGTCCCTCTCCAGCGGGTACGCCTATCAGGGCAGGGTCCTCTCCCCGGAAAAAATCGCGGTGTATTTTTATGAGAAGCCTGCAGGCGAGCAGGCTGCCCAAGAGGAAGGCCGTCTGATTGCGGAGCCTGTTCCGGAGTGTGAAGATATGGACAAAACTGAGAAAAGCGAGGAGAACAGCAATGGCTAAGTATGTATTCGGCATTGATTTGGGCACCACCTATTCCTGCATTGCCTATGTGGACGAGAGCGGCCGCCCCACAGTGGTAAACAACAGCGAGGGCACCAACACCACGCCCTCTGTGGTCAATTTCGCGGACCCCTCTTTGGTGGTGGTGGGCGAAGTGGCCAAGGACACCGCGGTCATAGACCCCCAGAACACCGTCTCTTTGGTCAAGACCCTGATGGGCAAGAGCAATTTTGCCATCAATTATAACGGGGAGGACATCTCCCCCCAGGAGGTCTCCGCCCATATTCTGAAAAAGCTCACCGGCGACGCGGCCAAAATGCTGAACACAGAGGTCAAGGATGTGGTCATCACCTGCCCGGCCTATTTCGGCACCGCCGAGCGGGAGGCCACCCGCCACGCCGGGGAGATTGCCGGGCTGAACGTGATTGAGATTATCAACGAGCCCACTGCCGCGGCCCTGTACTACGGCTGCACCAAAGAGCCGGGCGCCAAGACCATTCTGGTATACGATTTGGGCGGCGGCACCTTTGACGTGACAGTGATGGCCATTACCGACGGGCGGATTGACGTAATCTGCTCAGACGGCAGCGCGGAGCTGGGGGGCAGGAACTGGGACGACGCGGTGATGCGGTACCTGGCCGGGGAGTTCTGCTCTGAGACCGGCTTTGACGGGGCGTTTGACGAGTATGCCCAGCAGGATTTGCGCCTGAAGGCGGAGAAGGCCAAGAAGCAGCTGAGCTCCCGGCCTGAGGTGCCTGTGATGATTGACGCGGCCGGCCTGCGCTCCCGGGTGACCCTGACCAGGGATATTTTCAACCAGATTACCGAGACCCTGCTCAACGAGTCCATGGAGAGGACGGACGCGGCCATTGCTGTGGCCAAGGACAAGGGCTATGAGATTGACGAGATTCTGCTGGTGGGCAGCTCCACCTGGATGCCCCAGGTAAAGGAAAGGCTGGTGGGAAAGTACGGCAGAGAGCCCAAGATTCTTGAGCCGGACGAGGCTGTGGCCAAGGGCGCCTCCATCTACGCCCTGGGCGCTTATGAGGCAAAGGCGGAGGAAATCAAGGATAAGGTCCAAAGGGGCGAAGTGGACACGCGGGACCAGGAGCAGAAGGAGGAGGTTGAGAACTTCTCTGAGACAGCCGCTGTCTCCACCGCCATGATTCCTGCCCTGGGCGGAAAAAGGGTCAGCGAGATTCTCTCTGTGATTACCAGCAAGAGCTATGGCCTGAAGGTGCTGGTCAACGGGGAGGAGCGGTGCAATAACATGATTGTGAAGAACGAGAAGATGCCTGACGGCAAGGTGAGCGTCAGCCGCCAGTTCGGCACCGCCGAGGCGGACCAGGAGACCGCTGAGCTGGAAATCTATGAGAGCGATTTTATGGACGAGTACTACGGGGTGGACGAGGACTTTAAGCTGGGGGACGCCACCTTGGAGCTGCCCGGCAATCTGCCCGCGGGCGCGCCCATTGAGGTCAGCTTTACCCTGGACAAGGAGGGCATTTTGACCGTGGCCGGCAAGGACTTGACAGGCGGCCGGGAGATTACCGCCCAGCTGCAGGCCTCCAGCGGCACCACCATGTCAAAAGAGGAAGTGGCCGCTGCCAAGCGGAAGTCCAAGAGCATCACAGTCCAGTAAGCGGGGGATTCGCCGCGGGATTGTCCAAGCCACACAGATACCCTTCTCTGTGCCTGGGAACGGACACTCCCATTCGCCGCGGGGCGACAGACAAAATAGGACAGGCAATGGGCCTGAGGGGGAATCCTCCCGGCCCTTCCACCTGCGCACCCGCAGGGGTAATAACGAGCTGGAGGTCTACGTGCTCCAGGGGGACTGCAGCCGCCCCTTGGACAACACCATTATCAACAAGTATGTGATTTCCGGCATAGAGGCCACAGGCGGGCCGGAGGCCACCATTGACGTGACCTACCGGTATACCAGCAATGGGGTGGTGGAGGTCTCTGCCGCCCAGCAGGAAACCCGCAGAAGCCTGCCTGTGAAAATAGAGCCTGTGCCCGAGGATATGAGCTGGACAGATTTGTCCCCCAAGGAGAACCAGGGCAGCGGGGCAGGGATGCCCAGCATTGACGTGATTCTCATGATTGACTTGTCCGGCAGCATGTATACTGAGCCCCTGCGCAGGGCCAAGGCGGCCATGCACGATTTTGTGGAGCGGATGGATTCCAGCTGCACCCGCGTTGGCCTGGGGGGCTTTGCGGACAGGACCAGGATATCCCTGAACCCCACGGACGATTACCAGCGGGTACACAGGCATATTGACCAGATTGACGGTTTGGAGGTGGGCGGGGCCACCTCCGCGGAGCCCATTGCCCCCAGCTTCAGGACCCTGACCGGGCGGCACTGCCAGGGGGACATCAAGTACCTGGTGATTTTGACTGACGGCCAGTGGAGCAAGGACAGCCAGGCCATTGCCGCGGCCAGGCTGTGCCATAAGGCGGGGATAGAGATTATGGCCCTGGGCTTTGGGGACGCGGACTATGACTTTTTACGGAAGATTGCTTCCACCGACGGGTTCGCGGCAGTGACCAGCCTGGCGGAGCTGGGAGGCTCCTTCTCCAAAATCGCCCAGGCCATTGGCGAGGGCTCCACCGGCCTGGCAGTGAGATAAGGAGGGCTCTGGGTGGCTGACAACTGGTATGTAATTTTGGAGCTGGACTTTGACCCGCCTGTTGAGGACGAGGGGGTCATTGCGGCCAGGATAGACGAAAAGGGGAAGTTCTGGTCCCGGAACTTTACGGATTTCAACCTGGGGCCCCAGTACAGGACCTGGCATCAGAACATCCCCAGGATAAAAAAGGATATGCTGGGGGAGGAGAACCGCCGCAAAGAGCTGGCCGCCGGGGCCTGCGCGCTGGTGTACGGCCCGGTGGACAAGCTGCTGCGCACCATTGGCCGCAAGGGCAGCGTCACGGCCGCTGAGGAGGCTAGGCTGGCCCAGCGGCTGAAGGTCCCGGTGGATGTGGTAAAGCGGCGGGCCAAGGCCCTGGGCATCCAGGAGAGCGCCGGGGACACCCGGGACTGGAAGGCCATTTATGACAAGTACTATAAGGCCAAGCCCCAGAACGCCGCTGCCTTTGACGGGATGAAGGCCATGCTGGCCACCTTCCAGGCGGAGAACCTGTACGATTTCCTCTATCCCGGAGACGGCGGAAGCGCGGCCAGCCTGCCCTGCGGCACCCTGCGGGACAGGGCCGCCCAGCGGAAGAAAACCGAGTTCTATAAGCATGACAGCGTCAGCGGCACAGGCTCTAAGCTGTGCGGCCAGTGCGAAGTGGCCTTTCGGGATGACGCTGCCAAGGATGTGTATGACAAGTATCTGGAGTACAGCCGCCGCCGGGCCATTCTGGAGGAGGCCAGGAGCATCGCGGACATCTCCGGCGAGCTGTCCGCTGGCCAGGCCCAGAACTTTGTGGCCCAGCTGACCCTGCTGTTCAAGGACAGGGGCCTCTCTCAGGACGTGCTCACTGCCTTCTGCAAAACAGAGAGGATTGCCATGGCCTCTGCCGGGGGCGAAGATAAGAGCGGCGCCCAGGTAAAGGTCTGCCGCTGCGGGCATATCAACAACGTGTCTGACGGGAGGAAGGTCTGCGCGGCCTGCGGGCTGGAGCTGGCCATCCGGTGCCCCAAGTGCGGCACAGAGAACGACGCCAATATCAAGGTGTGCGGGTGCGGGTTCCGGTTGGAGAACATTGACAGGGCGGTGGCCCTGTGCGGCCAGGCGGAGAAGGCCCTGGACGCCCTGGACTTCCCTGTGGCAGACGCCCATTTGAAGGACGCGGACAGCTATTGGCCCGGCAGCGCCCGGGTGAAGGCCCTTCGCCAGCGGCTGAAGGATTTTGAGCGGCGGGTGGGCCTGGAGGTGGGTGAACTCCATAAGGCCATGGCCAGCAAGCGCTTCCTGGATGCCAGGGGCAGGTATCAGCGGATTCAGAAGCTGTTCGCCGGGTACAAGGATGAGGCCATTGAGAGCCGGATTGGGGACGCCATCGCAAAGGCGGAGAAGCTCTTTGCCCAGGCCAAGGCTGCCAAGGGAGACAAGGCTGTGCTGGATTTGTGCACCCGGGCCTATGAGCTGTGCGCGGATTTGCCCGGGGTGCGTGAGCTGATGCCCGCCCCGCCCCCGGTGGCCTCCCTGGCCGTGGCCCCTGATGCGCTGGGCAGGGTAAACCGCCTGTCCTGGCCAGCGGGCGGCGATTCCTCCATACGGTATGTGCTGGTGAGAAATGCCCAGGGCTGGCCCCGGAACCCAGGGGACGGGGAGGTTATCTATCAGGGCAGCGGCTCCGGCTATGGGGACGGGGACATCCAGCCCGCGGTCCCCTATTACTACAATATCTTTGCCCAGCGGGCAGGGCTCAGCTCCGCTGGGTGCGGGAAGCTCCCCGCGGAGGCTGTGAACCTGTTTGAGGTGAGCGGCGTGTCCCTGGTGCCTGGGGACGGCTCTCTGAGCCTGGGGTGGATGCCCCTGCCCAAGGGGGCTGTGGCGGAAGTCTATCAGCGGAGCGGCACTGGAGAGAGCCATCTGGGCTCCACCGCCGCGGACGGGTACCTTATCACCGGCCTTACCAATGACAGGAGCTATACCTTCCGGGTGGCCCTGGGCTATCAGGCGGCAGGGCAGAAGAAGCTCACCAAAGGCGTGGCTGTCACCGGAACCCCCACCTGCCCGCCCCCTCCGGTGGATTCCCTGCGCGTCAAGGCCAATCAGGGGGATTTGTTTGACGCGGTGTGGTACCACAGCGGCCCGGGGGAGGTGCGGCTGTTCGGCTCTCTGCGGAAGCCGGAGCGCCACATGGGGGATGTGATTCCCCTGGCGGCCCTGGAAAAGGAGATGCGGCCCTTGCGGCGGATGCCCCTGTCCCCAGAGGCCCGGGCGGGCCTGGCCATTGGCGAGGATGGGGCGGGCTTTGCCCACAGCGGCCCGGACGTGCTGTATGTGACAGCGGCGGTCATCCGGGCAGGCTCAGCCGTGTTCGGCTCCCTGGCCCGGGCGGGCCGGGGGGAGACTGTGACAATCAAGGACGCGCGGGAGGTCAACGGCCAGGTGGGGGTGTATATCGAGCCCCCCAAGGACGCCAGCGGGTTTGTGGTGCTCTACAGCTTTGAGCGCTTCCCCCAGGGCATCTCTGACACCCAGACCGTGCGCAAGTATATCCCCCTGAAAGCCTACCAGCTGGCAGGGGGGCTGATGCTGGACGGGGTGGAGGCCAGGCCCTGTTATCTGGCTGTATTCGCTGAGTTCAAGCGGGACGGGGAGAAGGACTACTCTGCCGGAGAGACCTTCCTGTTCGACAACAGCCCAAAGGAGAACATCACCTATTCCATCACAGTGGACAAAAAGCTCTTTGGGGAGAGCAGCGTCACCCTGGAGTTTGAGGCGGAGAACCGGGAGTTCACCCTGCCGGATATTGACGTGATGTCCGGGGTGGGGAACACACCCATGTTCAAGGCCTCTGCCCAGCACTTCCACTCCATTCCCGGCCAGCGGGTGCGGGGCACGCTGAAGGTGAAGATACCCCTGCCGAAGGGGATGCCAAAGGACACCTATATTAAGGCGTTTTTTGCGGACGGTAAGATACAGGCACAGCTGAGATTGAAGCTCAAGTCCAGTTATAAGATAACGTAGGGAGATTGAGAGCGGGACGAGCCAAGAAGCTGACCAAAGACGGAAACGGGGGCCAGGGGGTGGGCAGCGCCTGACGG
>CAJTXF010000072.1 GCA_910580045.1 uncultured Eubacteriales bacterium | reverse complement strand
CACTCGGAACTGGAAGGAGCCTTAACTGCATAAATCTTGTAAGACTCTTTGGCTGTGCCATTCTCGGCAACTGTTTTGAACGTCAAATAGGTACTTTCAGCATTGTTGTCATCAGGCTCAAAGGTATCAGCAGTATAATGGATAGCCTTTGCATTCATAGTAACCAATGCGCCGGCAGTGGAATCCTGGTCGGCAAGGCTGGCAGGATTCAACACCTTCACGGCATCGTCGCTGCTATTGGCCAGGGTAGCACCATCGCTCAGCAGGGCATCCAGAACATACAGCTTACCGCTGTTCCACTTCGTATTCACAGCATAATCAAAGGGAACATCAATACGAACAATCTTCTTGTCTACATCAACAATGCCGGTAAAGGTGTTGTTCTCGTTGATGTCAGCAATCTTGCTGGCAGAGGTCAGCTTGATATTGTACAGAGTATTCTGTGCGCTGGCAGTCTTGCGCTTCAGAATAACGACTTGGCTTACACATTTGTTGTTACACTCACTTCCGTCACTGGCAGGAGTATCGAAATGCGCATGTAGAACGAAACCGCCGTAGCAGTCGCCACTATACTTTGCGCCTGGATGTGTTGAATCGGTCTTTTTATCCATATACTGCAGCCAGGGGTCAAAGAACAGAGTGTTAGCCCCAGTTGACCCATTCACAATGGTAGCAGCGGACGTATGGCCTGTACCAGCAATCAGTGCCTTAGGAATGGTACCAGCTACGTCAAAATCATTCGCGGTATAGCTAGAACTTAGTGTATTTACAATCGCACCATCCGTGGCATCCACAGACACTTTGAAATTGGCCAAGAAACTGGGAGCCGCCGCAGCACCAGGAACCGTAGCTGTAGTGTTATCCAAAGTAGCCGGTGGAGCTGCTTTTGCTTCCTCATAAGGCAGTTCAATCACCCATACGCCATCCTTCTCAGTAGAGGGAACAGCAGTATAAGTCTTATCATCCTTAATCAGGCTAAAGCTGTTGATTTTCAGGTTGGTCTTATCAGTGCCGCTTGCCTTAAATTTCAGGTTGTAAGTAGCACCATTGCCAGTAGCCGCACTCTGTACGACCACTTGGAGGTTATTGGTGGTATAATCGCTCAGAGTGACGGTAAAAGGAATAATACCATTAACAGCGCTGTCATCATTATCGTTTTCACCACTAGCACCGCCCTCGCCATTATCGGTCTGCTTAGCAAGCTCCGTGCCGTCAGGCTTTACCAGGGTAACAGTAGCACCTTCAGAAACATACAGCTTAATTGATGTGCTGCCAGGTACAGCTGCGCCGTTAACAACAACATCGGTATTCGTGCTAGAAACCGTCTGAATATTTTGCGTGCCTACCTGTACACCAGTCAGCTGGTTGGCCGGGTTGGGGGCAACCTCGACCACGAGCTTGACATTATTTAGAGAGGAAGAAGAGTAGTCCGCAGACTTGTCAGTAGTAACAGTAAAATACTTTGCTGCACTCAGGTCGTAAGCTGCTACGCCACTGCTATCCTTCTGTGCGGTGTCATCATTTTGATAGGCATCCTGAGGGGTCTGAATTGCAGTGGAATTGAAATTCGCATTGGCATGAGCGTCAAAAACAATTCGCTCAACATTCGCATTGGCTGTGAAGGTAGGAATCACCTCTTTCAGGTCAGTGCCAAAGGGAACCTTAGCGGTCATAATAATACAGCCAGTGTCAGCACTTTCCTTAGTCTCAACAGAGGTCATGCCAGGGAAGGTGAAGCTGTCGAAAATGGGCTCCACTTCATACTTCACACTATACTTTGCAGTGGAGTTGTTCTCAGCCTTGACTGTAACCACGGTGGTTTTACCCGCAGAAGTGGTCAGCTCAATGTAGTCTGCGCCAGTGGCATTCTTGTCAGCCTTCACAAAGCTGGCGGCGGAAAGGCCCAGAGCAGAATCTGTACTGGGGGTACCGATAGCCTTCACGATTGTGATGGTGCGGGCAGTGTTGTCGATTTTGTAATCAACAATTTTATCGGTAGAGCTCTTCACCTCGGCCAATTCGGTGCTGCCGCTCTTGGCACGCTGGGATACGGTAACGGTCAGCGGATAAGTGGTGGCCTCTTCGTCACCAGCCTTTTTTACCCGCAGCTCCAGCGTGTAGGTGCCGAAGTCACCGGTCTCGGGCTTCTCAACAGCCCAGGTCTTCAAATTGATAGTGGCTTTTGAAGAACTGGAGCTGGGAATCCCATGCAGTGTGGAGCACACCTGCTGGCCGTTTTTCCCGAACACACCCACAGTTGTGCCAGTCATGCTGGACAGCTGCAAGGCGAGCCCGGTCAGCTTAGCCGACACAGTGTCGCTGGGATAAGACAGCGCAACGGAATACCCGTTCTCGCCAAGTTTCGCCTCTACCCCGTTGACACTGATTGTGTCAGCGTCAGCAGCAAACGCGCTCATGGGAATCATCGCGGCGACCATGAGAATGGCCAGAAGCGCCGCAAGTGATTTCTTGAGTAACTTGCTTTGTTTCATGTTTTCAACCCTCTTAAAAATTTTAGATTCTCCCCGGCCCTGGGCCGGAGAGTGGAAGTTAACTATATACTCGCGGTTGGGGGGATTGCCAGGGACAACGGCCAGTTTGCATTTGGGATGGGTCTCGCAATTTTGGAAACTTCAGACAAACTTTCCTGTCCGGGTACTTCATAGATGGATTTTTCTGATTGACTCCACCCCTCACAGCTTCATTTTCGCTTTTTTCTTCGGCGTAAAATAGAAACAAAGAAGCCCAGCAGGGAGTACCTGCTGGGCTTCTTTGGCTGAAAAAGCGTGGCTTATGGCCCGCTTGCTTAAATCATAACTAGAACCTGCGGAACCGCTGATACCGCCGCCGCAGAAGTTCATCAGAGGGGGTGGTTATCAGATTCGGCAGTTCCACAGCCAGGCGGGCCTTGATGTCCTGGAATGCGGCGTCCATGTCCTCCTCTGGAACCACATGCTCCACCACGCCCAGCTCCTGCATGTCCTGCGCTGTAAGCCGCAGGCACTCGGCCGCATCCTTTACCCGCTTGGCGTCTTTCCAGAGAATGCTTGCGCAGCCCTCGGGAGAGATGACTGAATAGACAGCGTTTTCTAAAATCCAGACCTGGTCAGCCAGGGCCAGCGCCAGGGCGCCGCCGCTGCCGCCCTCCCCCACCAGAATGGAAATCACCGGCGTACGCAGAGAGGAGAGCTCCATCAGGTTCTCGGCAATAGCCTGACCCTGTCCCCTCTCCTCAGCGCCCAGGCCGCAGTAGGCCCCTGAAGTGTCCACCAGGCAGACTACTGGACGGCGGAACTTTTCCGCCTGCTTCATCAGCCGCAGTGCCTTGCGGTAGCCTTCTGGGTTGGGCATGCCAAAGTTTCGCCGCACACGCTCCTTGGTGTCCACGCCCTTTTCAATGGCAATCACTGTAACAGGCATCCCGTCCAGCAGGGCAATGCCGCCGATAATGGCCGGATCATCTCCAAAACGCCGGTCGCCGTGGAGCTCAACAAAGCTGTCGAAGATATGCTCAATATAGGCTGTGCCAGTGGGGCGGCCCTTAGACCTGGCCAGCATCACCTTGTCATAGGCGCTCATCAGGCTCCACCTCCCCTTCCTCAAAATTCATACTTCCCGGTGTATGCATTTTCAGCAGCTGGGCAATAGTGGCCTTCTGCTGCTCTCTGGGGACAATTAAGTCCACAAAGCCATGCTCCAAGAGGAACTCTGCTGTCTGGAAACCCTGGGGCAGCTTTTTGCGGATGGTCTGCTCAATGACCCGGGCCCCGGCAAAGCCAATTGTAGCCCCGGGCTCTGCCATGATAATGTCCCCATCCATGGCAAAGCTGGCGGTAATGCCGCCAAGAGTGGGGTCTGTGAGCACAGTCAGGTAGAACATTCCCGCGTCGCTGTGCCTGCGCACTGCCGCGCTGGTTTTAGCCATCTGCATAAGGGAGAGAATGCCCTCCTGCATCCGTGCCCCGCCAGAGACTGTAAATCCCACCACAGGTGTGCCCCGCTCGGTGGCTGTCTCAAAAAGGCGGGTAATCTTCTCCCCCACCACAGTGCCCATGCTGCCCATCATAAAGTTGGGGTCCATCACAAACAGGGCACAGGGCTGGCCCAAGACTTGGGCCGTGCCGCAGATGACCGCGTCTTTCTCCCGGGAGGAGAGCTTGGCGTTGCGCAGTTTCTGGTCATAACCGGGAAAGTCCAGCACATCCCGGCTGAGCATATCCCCGTCCAGCTCCTGAAAGCTGCCCTCGTCCGCAATATAGGCAATGCGCTCCCGCGGCCCGACCCGGAAATGGAAGCCGCAGGCCGTGCAGACATTCATATTGTCCTGCAAATCGCTCAGGGGCAATTGCACATTGCACCTGGGGCAGGCGCTGCGGATGCCATCGTCCTCCGCCTCTTTGCCGCCCTTTTCCAGCTCGTTCTGGGGTGAGCGGAACAGTCCCATCAGATTCATAGCCATGACCTCTCCTTTGTGCCCAAATATGCCCTCAAGCCAGGAAGCCTAGGACTTGGGGCGGAAGAATTTCATAAAGTCTGTATAGTAATCCCCGGCCCGGAAGCGCCTGTCCCGGACAATCTCGATTTGGTCCTCAATATTATTGGCCGCGCCGTCAATGACCAGTTCGCACAAGGCAGACTGCATCTTGCGGATAGCCTCCTCCCGGGTGGAGGAGTAGACAATTAGTTTGCCCAGCATGGAGTCATAATATGGCGGAATATCGCAGCCCTGGTACAGACAGGTATCAAACCGCACCCAGGGGCCGCCCGGGGGATGGAAGAACTCCACCCGGCTGGCGTTTGTGGCGTTGATGCGGCATTCTATGGCCGCGCCCTGCAGGTGGATATCCGCCTGTGTAAAGTCCAGCGGGACACCAGCCGCAATGCGAATCTGCCATTTCACAATATCCACACCTGTGACCAGCTCTGTCACTGGGTGCTCCACCTGCAGACGGGTGTTCATCTCCATAAAGTAGAAATTGCCCGCAGAATCCATCAGAAATTCCACTGTACCCGCATTGACGTAGTTCGCGGCCTTGGCAGCCTTGGCGGCAGCCTCCATCAGCCGGGCCCGGACTTCCCCGCTCACTCCAGGGGAGGGGGACTCCTCAATGAGTTTCTGATTGTTCCGCTGAATGGAGCACTCCCGCTCCCCCAGGCAGACTGTATGGCCATGCTGGTCAGCCAGCAGCTGAACCTCAATATGCTTCACTGGGTTCAGGTACTTTTCCATATACATCCTGCCGTCCCCAAAGGCGTTCTTAGCCTCCGCGGAGGCAGTGCGGAAAGCCCGCTCCAAGTCCTCCGGCCGCTCCACAATGCGGATGCCCTTGCCGCCCCCCCCGGCGCTGGCCTTGAGCATCACTGGATAGCCGATTTCTTTCGCGGCCTGAACAGCTGCCTCCGCGTCCGGGAGGACATCTGTGCCCGGCGTGGTGGGAACGCCGCTCTGCTTCATCAGCCTGCGGGCAGCCTCTTTGTCGCCCATCTCCCCAATCACCTGGGCAGGCGGGCCGATAAATACAATGCCGTACTGCTTGCATAGGGCGGCAAACTGGGCATTCTCAGATAAAAAGCCATAGCCTGGGTGAATGGCCTGGGCGCCGGTGGCCAGGGCCGCGCTGACAATCCGCTGGCTGTTCAGATAGCTCTCCTCTGGCCTGGGGCCGCCCACGCACACAGCCTGGTCAGCCAGGGCCGTGTGCAGAGAGTCTTTATCCGCCTGAGAGTACACAGCCACAGTGGCAATTCCCATTTCCTTGCAGGCACGGATGATTCGGATGGCAATCTCGCCCCGATTGGCAATCAATATTTTTGTAAACATTCCGCCTACCCCCTGCGCTCTGCCCTCACTCTGTCTTTACCAGAGCGAAAGAAAATTCTGCCGATACACACAGCTTCCCATCCACTTTGCCAGTGCCCTTGGCAAAGTAGAAATTACCCCGGCTGCGGGTAAGCTCACACTCGGTCTCAAACACATCGCCAGGCTTCACCTGGCCCCGGAATTTTACGTTGTTCAGGCCCGTATACAGGGGGGTCATGCCCTCGGCCTTGCCCAAAAGCAGCACGCAGGCTGACTGGGCCAGCATCTCACACTGAATCACGCCAGGCACCACGGGATTCCCCGGGAAATGGCCCTGCAGGAAGAACTCGTCCCCCCGCACATGGTATTTGCCCTGGGACTTGCCGTCCACCAGCTCCACCTCGTCCACCAGGAGCATTGGCTCCCTGTGGGGCAGGATTGTCTTTATCTCGTCTCGGTTCATGGGGGCTCCTCTCAGATTTACAGATTTTAGAGTCTGTTTGAAAACTCCGAAATACTGTCTGTTATGACCGGAAATGGTGTTTTCGGCGTCAAAAATCCTGGAAAGGCGGCAGCCTTTCTTGCGGTTTTTTCCTTGAACCCACTCATTTCTGGCCAAATATCCAGCATTTCTCCGGTTTTCAAACAGACTCTAGGGCTCAATGCGGAACAGGGGCTGGTTATACTCCACCACCTGGCCGTTGCTGACACAGATTTCTACCACTGTGCCTTCAGTCTCAGCGGGAATTTCATTCATCAGCTTCATGGCCTCAATAATACAGAGCGTGTCGCCCTTATGGACACGCGTACCCACCTCCACAAAGGGAGGGCTGTCAGGAGACGCGGCCGCATAGAACACGCCCACTGTGGGGGAGAGCACCAGCGCGCCTTTCTGGGGAGATGCCTCAGGCTCTACCGGAGCGGGAACAAAGGGAGAGGCAGCCGGCAGGGCGGCCGGAATCTGCTCTGTGTGGCGCTCTAATTTCAGGCTGATGCCCTCCTGGGAGAGTTCCAGAGAGGTGAGGCCGGTTTCTTTCATCAGTTTAGCAAGACTTTCAATTGATTTAATATCCATGGTTCATTCTCCTTCTGAGGAAAATCTGGGAGACTGGGGCAGAACGCTTATTGGCCATTCTCCTCCGCGTATTTGCGGAAAGCCAGGTAAGCGTTGTGCCCGCCAAATCCCAGGGATGCGGACAGGGCAAGCTCTAAATCCGCAGTCCGGGCTGTGTTGGGCACATAGTCCAAATCACAGGCAGGGTCTGGCTCCTGATAGCCAATGGTGGGGGGCACAATGCCCTCACGCAGGGCCATCACACAGGCCACGGCCTCCACTGCGCCTGCCGCGCCCAGCATGTGTCCGGTCATGGACTTGGTGGAGCTGACCATGCAGGCCCGGGCCGCCTCCTCGCCCAGGGCCAGCTTGATGGCCTTGGTCTCACAGGCGTCGTTGAGAGGCGTGCTGGTGCCGTGGGCGTTGATGTACAGCTTCTGGGGGGCGGAACAGCCGCCTGCCTCCTGGTAAGCCAGCCTGAGGGCCCGGGCGCCGCCTTTTCCGTCTGGGTCCGGAGCAGTGATATGGTGGGCGTCACAGGTGGCGCCATAGCCGCAGAGCTCGCCATAAATCACCGCGCCCCGTGCCTTGGCGTGCTCATATTCCTCCAGAATAAGGGCGCCAGCGCCTTCGCCCATAACAAAGCCGCCCCGGCGGGCATCAAAGGGAACACAGGCAGCAGCCGGGTCCTCGCTGGTGGAAAGGGCTTTCATATTGGAAAAGCCTGCCAGCCCCAGGGGCACAATGGCAGCCTCTGAGCCTCCGGCCAGGGCCGCGGTCAGATAGCCGTGCTTAATGGCACGGTAGGCCTCCCCAATAGCATTGTTGCCTGTGGCGCAGGCAGTGACAGAGGACACCGCCGCGCCCTGGAAATTGTACTTAATGGCAATCAGTCCCCCGGCCATGTTGATGATAAGGGCAGGGATAAAGAAGGGTGATACCCGGCGGGGACCCTTTTCCAGCATCAATTTCTGCTGTTCCTCAAAGGTGGTGATGCCTCCAATGCCAGAGCCAAAGTAGACCCCAACCTCCTCAGGGGCGCACTTGCCCAGAATACCGCTGCTCTCCACCGCCTGGGTAGCCGCGCCCATGGCATACTGGCAGAAAGGGTCAAACTTGCGCAGCTCGGCCTTATCCATGTACCGGGCAGGCTCAAAGTCCTTGACCTCCGCAGCCACCTTGACCTTAAAATCCGTGGTATCAAACTTAGTGATAGCTCCAATCCCGCATTTGCCTGCCACAAGGCTCTGCCAGCAGCTTTCCACATCATTGCCAATGGGTGTAACCGCGCCCATACCGGTAACCATAACCCGGTTCAAAATAATCATCCTTTCTCTGCCGCTGTCCAGCCATTAGCTGGCTCCTCCCCAAGAGAAAACGGCACATCTGTATTTTAACTTATTCTTACAGAGAATGCAACACCATTTTATCTGGTTTTTGAAATTATATGTAATGAGGTTTAGGTGGCAAGGCCGCCGTCCACCCGCAGGGTCTCGCCTGTGATATAATCCGACTCAGGAGAAGCCAGGAACAGCGCCGCGTTGGCCACATCCTCCGGAGAACCCATGCGCTTCATGGGCACCTGAACCAGCAGCGGGTTATCCTCCTTGATGTCCTTGGTCATGTCCGTGGCAATAAAGCCCGGGGCAATACAGTTGCAGCACACGCCCCGGCTGCCCAGCTCCTTGGCAATGGACTTGGACATGCCAATCAGCCCAGCCTTGGAGGCCGCGTAGTTCACCTGGCCCGCGTTGCCCACCAGCCCGGCAATAGAGCTGATGTTGATAATCTTCCCGCTGCGGCGGCGCATAAAGTCCCGGTAGCAGGCCCGGGTCATGTGGAAAGCGCCTTTTAGATTGATGTCCAGGACCATGTTGTAGTCCTCGTCCTTCATGCTGACCATCAGCCCGTCCCGGGTGACTCCAGCGTTGTTGACCAGAATATCCACCTTGCCCAAATCCTTGCTCACAGCGGCCACAGTCTCATTGCAGGCGGCTTCATCCCGCACGTCGCACACATAGAGCTTTACCCTGCGGCCCAAAGCCTCAATCTCCTTGGCAGTGGCCAGGGCAGGTTCTTCGGGGCCAACATAGGCAATGGCAATGTCCGCGCCGTTTTCAGCCAGTTTTAAGGCAATGGCCCGGCCCAGCCCCTGAGAGCCGCCGGTGACCAGTGCGATTTTCCCTTCTAATTTCATATGGAATTTCTCCTCTCGGATGGATTAAAGCGCTATTTACAGAGCTGCCAAAGCAGTTTTCAGGGTCTCCTCATCCTGTACCTGAAATACCTGGGCTGTCTTTACAGTCTTCTTAATCAGCCCGCAGAGGGTCTTTCCAGGCCCGCACTCAAAGAAGGTATCCACACCCTCTCCCGCCAGGTTTTCAATGGTTTCCTGCCAGCGCACTGGGCTCTTCACCTGGCTGACCAGCAGAGCCCGGGGGTCATCCCCATAGGGCTGAGCGCTGAGGTTGGCATAAATGGGCAGCCGTGCCGGGGCGAAAGACATCTCTGCCAGGGCCTTGTCCAGCTCCTGGGCCGCGCTCTCCATAAAGGGAGAGTGGAACCCGCCGCTGACAGCCAAGGGAGCCGCCCGGCCCCCCGCCTCCTTCACCTTCTGCTGGAAGGCGGCCAGCTGCTCTTTCTCCCCGGCAACCACCAGCTGGCCGGGGCAGTTGTAGTTCACAGGCCACACCTGGGTGAACTCCTTACACAGGGCCTCCACTGCCTCATTGGAGAGCTTGAGCACCGCGGCCATGCTGCCCGGGTTCTGCCGGGCGGCCTCATCCATAGCGGCGGCCCGCTTGCAGACAAAATCGAACCCAGCCTGTTCTGAGAGGATTCCCCCAAAGGTGACCGCCGCCACCTCCCCTAGGGAGAACCCGGCGGCAAAGTCCGGCCGGACGCCTCCCTCTTCCAGGGCCTTGGCAGCTGCCAAATCTACACAGTACAGACAGGGCTGGGTGTTTTTCGTGATGGAAAGCTCCTCTGCCGTGCCGGAAAAGCACTGGGCAGAGGTGCCCGGGCGCAGGCTGTCGGCCAAATCGAACACCGCCCGGGCGGCGGGGCCGCACTGGGCCAGGGACTGACCCATGCCCGGGTACTGGGCCCCCTGGCCCGAAAATACAAAAGCAATTTTACCCATTGGTTCCTCCTGTTTTGTCCTTCTCCATTTCCCGCTGTGCCTCCAGGGCGCCGTTCTTCACGGCGTTCCGCATGCTGATTTCCAGGTTCCACAGCGCGTCCTTAATGCCCTGGGCCACCGCCGCCTTGACCACAAAGTACTGAATCGCGCAGGCGGCCGCGAGAGAAATTAAAAAGACGATTAGGGTGATACCATCTATCGGCATAATCCTGTTCCCTCCCTTTATACCAGCCACTTCCCGGCTGCTTTCAGCACGTCCTCCGCCTCCTGGAACATCTCCCGGATAATCTCGGCGGCGGGCTGCTCCTTATTCACCATGCCCGCAATCTGTCCGGCCAAAAAGTCGCCGGTCTTCTCGTCGCCCTCCACCGCCGCCCGGTACAGGGCGCCCCGGCCCAGGGCTTCCAGCTCCTCGTCGGAAATCTGGCTGTACTCCGCCTTGAGGAAGTCCTTGGCGAACTGGTTCTTAATCTGGCGCACCGGGTGCCCCAGCCTCTTGCCGGTGGTCATGGTGGCGATGTCGTTGGCCTTTAAGACCTTCTTTTTATAATTGGGGTGCACGCCGCACTCGTTAGCCACCAAAAAACGGGTGCCCACCTGCACGCCCACCGCGCCCAGCTGGAAGGCGGCGGCAATGCCCCGGCCGTCCCCGATGCCCCCTGCCGCCAAAACAGGCAGGTCCGTGGCGTCGCAGACCTGGGGGACCAGCACCATGGTGGTCAGCTCCCCCACGTGCCCGCCGGATTCGCCGCCCTCGGCAATCACCGCGGAGGCCCCGGCCTTTGTCACCAGCTTGGCCATGCCCACAGAGGCCACCACGGGGATGACCTTCACCCCTGCTTCCAGCCACATGGGCATATATTTAGAAGGATTGCCCGCCCCGGTGGTGACCACAGCCACCCGCTCCTTTGCGGCCAGCTCCGCCACCTCAGCGGCAAAGGGGGACATGAGCATAATGTTCACGCCAAAGGGCTTGTCGGTCAGGGAGCGGCACAAATCAATCTGCTCCTTGAGATATTCCGCGTTGGCGTTCATGGCGGAGATAATCCCCAGCCCGCCGCCATTTGAGACAGCCGCAGCCAGTTTTCCATCAGAAATCCAGGCCATACCGCCCTGGAAGATGGGATATTCGATTCCCAAAAGCTCACAAAGAGGTGTTTTTATCATGGTGTTGTCCTTTCTGTTATAGTAAACACGCTTGAAACCCGCAAACCTGAATTTCAAGGGGGCGGCTTTGCCGCCAAACTGTTCACTATGCTATTTATGCCATTTCAGTACGCAGGCCGCGCTGGAGAGCCCGCCTCCAAAAGCGGACAGGACCACATAGTCCCCTGGCTGCAAAAGGCCCGAGCGGGCAGCTTCATCCAGCAGAATCGGCTCGCTGGCAGAGGAGGTGTTGCCCACCCGCTCAATATTGACCAGGAACCGCTCTTTGGGAATCTCCGGCAGGCGGCGGCGGGCCTCATTGATAATGCGCAGATTCGCCTGGTGGGGAATCACAGCCTTGACCTGCTCTCCCGTGATGTCAGCCTGCTCCAGTACAGAGCGGATATCACTGACCATGGAGGTGACAGCGAACTTATAGGTCTCCTGCCCCTTCATGTGAACACAGGCCGTGTCCTGCTGCACCTGGTAGAAGGGGGAGTTATTCCAGGCCACAGGGATATTGATTACATCATCCCCGCCCTGGGTGTGAAGCTCAGAAGCCAAATAGCCGTCACCCTCGCCCAGTACGGCAGCCCCAGCCCCATCGCCAAAAATACAGCAGGTAGAGCGGTCGCTCCAATCAAGCAGGCCGCTCATCCGCTCGCTGCTGACCACCAGCGCCTTTTTTACTGTGCCCCGGGCAAAAAAGCCGGCGGCGATTTCCAGGCCGAAAATAAAGCCCGGGCAGGCGGCATTGATATCAAAGGCTGGGCATTGGGCGCCCAGCCGGTTTTGCACCATGCTGGCCATCCCAGGGGAGATGCTGTCCGCGCTGACGGAGGTACCGATAATCAAATCCAGCTCCTGGGGAGAGAGATTGGCGGCTTCCAGGGCGCGGCGGGCGGCTTGTACAGCCATATCCGTGTTGCTCTCTGTGGTGCAGACATGGCGCTCCTTCACCCCCACCCGCTGGGTAATCCAGGCATCGGAGGTCTCGACCATAGTGGAGAGCTCGTCATTTGTAATCACACGCTCCGGCAAAAATCCGCCGGTGCCAAGGACACAAAAACTCATATTATTCCATCCTCTCTGTCCAGGGGCAATTCAGCCACAATATAAGAGTATATTATCCTTGTTATTATAATGGATTTTCCGCCATTTGTCAATCCCAGCGGCTGGGAGGGGATTGTCCAAACCACAGAGATAATTATCTGTGTTCCCCCGCCCTACGGGCGG
>CAJTXF010000071.1:7501-12461 GCA_910580045.1 uncultured Eubacteriales bacterium | reverse complement strand
AAATTTTAGATTCTCCCCGGCCCTGGGCCGGAGAGTGGAAGTTAACTATATACTCACATTCGCGGGGCTGCAATCCACAGCCCTGTACTGTCTGGGAATGCTCCCCCTTGTCCGTTCAGGCCAAAAATTTGCATGAAAAAAGAGCCGGCTGAAACCGGCTCTTCCCTTGCTGTTATTCCAATTATATGGCTGGTGCTTACGTCAGTTCAGCTTATAAACCGTGCTGGCGTGAGGAGCGAGGCTTTCGGAGAGCGAAATACTGCCGTGCTCATTGCGGAGAACCGCCTTCTCGCCGCTCCAAAGCTCCACAGCGCCCTTGACCTCTGGCCAAAGCTCGGTGAAGTCCATGGTGACTGGCCGCTGCTCGTCTGAGAGATTGAACAGGGCCAAATAGCGCTCACCGGTTTTGGGGTTCTCTGCCGCCCAGATGGCTTCATTCTCGTCCCGGGCAATCTGGTCGGGCCTGCATTCGGGGGTGAGCATGGCCAGCACCTCCCGGTTTGTGAGCAGGGACAGGGTCCAGTCGTCCAGCTTGGTCATATCCGCGCCCAGCATCAGCGGAGAGCCGAACAGGCACCACAGGTTCATCATGGTGCGCTGCTCGTCCCTGGTAAAGCCCGTGTCACGCTCCCGCTTGAAGCCGCCGCCAACCCGGCCCAGAGGCAGCATATCGCAGTCCGGATAACACCCGGCCTTTACGTGGTCCTGCCACAGCTCACACCAGCCGAACATCTCTTTGAGCAGGGGCCACTCGTCCCAGAAGTCGTCTGAGATGCGCCACATATTGGCGTATTTGGCGTACTGCCAGGACTTCTGGATAATGGCGGGCCCAGGGGACAGGGACAGCACAATGGGCCTTCCGGCCTTCTGAATGGCGTTATAAATCATCTCAATCTCGTTCCTGCGGGCAAAGCCCAGCTCGGTGTGATAGTTCAGGTTGTCAGTGTTGCAGATGTCATCGCACTTGATAAAGTCCACGCCCCAGTCCGCGTACTGCTGAATGAGGGAGTCATAGTAAGCCTGGCCCTCTGGGCAGTCCCGCACGCCGTACATATAGGGATTCCAGCGGCAGACATTGTTGGGCTCGGCGATTTGGTCGGCGGTTACGTCTGTGCCCAAAATCTTCAAATGCTGATGGGCCGCCTGCCGGTGGATACCTCGCATAATATGGATGCCGAATTTCAGCCCCAGGCTGTGGATATAGTCCGCCAGAGGCTTAAAGCCCTTCCCCCCGGCAGAGCTGGGGAACCGGGCCGGGTCGGGCTGCAGGCGGCTGTACTCGTCCAGCTCGGCGGTGTTGAAGGGGATGTAGAAGTAGTTTTTGTCAATGTCGTCCGCGCCGTGGGCATACCAGGAAATGTCAATGACCACATACTCCCAGCCAAAGTCTTTCAGCTTCTCAGCCATAACTTGGGCGCTCGCCTTTACCTGTTCCTCTGTGGCAGAGGTGCCGTAGGCATCGTAGCTGTTCCATCCCATAGGCGGGGTGGGGGCGAACGTATTCTTATTCATATATATACCTCCATTTTATAGGGTGCAATGGTATAAGTACACTACCAGGCAAGTCCTGCAAGAGCGGTCATCACCGGCAGGGTGGCGATAGAGAGCAGGGTGCTGACCACCACTGTCTGGCAGGCGTAGGAGTAGTCCTTGTCATAGAGCTGGGCATAGACAGCCACATTGGCTCCCACTGGAGCTGCCGCACCAATCAGAATCACATATTTCATCATAGGAGAGGCAGGGATAAAAATCAGCATCAGCAGGGTGATTGCAGGCACCAGCAGCAGCCGCACTCCGCTGAGGCAGTAGAGCCGGGGGGAGAGGAAGGTCTCCTTTAGGCTGGCCTGGGCCATATAGATTCCCAGTACCAACATGGCAATGGGCGAGTTTAGGGCCGCAACGCCGCTGATGGCCCCGCTGAGAATGACGGGCAGCTTGGTGCCCAGGCCGGTGACAAACAGCAGCAGGCCCAAAATAGAGCCAATCATAATAGGATTCAGCAACAGCTCCTTCAGAGTCAGGCGCTTACGCTCCCCCTTGAGGAGAGAGGCGCCGTAGGTCCATTGGAGCAGATTCAGAAGCACAATAAAGCCCACCAGCAGGAACACAGCCCCGTCCCCAAACCCGGCCTTGACTAAGGGGATACCCATAAAGCCGCAGTTGGAGAAGGAGACAGCAAAACAATCCACAGCGTTTTTGCCAAAAAGCAGACGGGCAGTCAGAATGGCAATCAGGAGAGCCCCAGCAGCCAGCAGGGCAGAGAGCCCCAGGTCTTGGAGCTTCTCCAGGGAAAACTCTACACAGAAGCTGTGGATGATAACAGCCGGAATGACCAGCCACACCAGAAGATTGGCCAAGGACTTGCTGCCCTCCCGGCTGATTTTCCCTCCCTTGTACAGGGCAAAGCCAATAAGCAGGTAAATGGACATGGTGAGAGTCTGGCTTAGGACAATCAGAGCGGACTCCACGAAAAAACCTCCTTAATGCAAAGCCCCCGGCCGCCGGGCGGGCCGGATGCCGGGGGCTTTGCTGAATGAGAGCCAGAGCTTATCTTCTGTCATGATCCCTTCTGGGGGGACGGCGGTCCCGGTCACCCCGGTCCCGGCGGGGGCCCCGGTCATTGCTGATATCGTTCTCCGGAACCGCGCCGTCTAAATCAATCAGCGCGTCCCGGCGGGACAGGTTCAGCCTGCCCTTGTCGTCAATCTCCAGCACCTTGACCTTTACCACGTCACCCACATTGACCACATCGGTCACATTCTCCGTGCGCTTCACGTCCAGCCGGGAGATGTGCACCAGGCCCTCTTTGCCCGGGGCAATCTCCACAAAGGCGCCGAAGTCCATGAGCCTGGTGACCCGTCCGTTATAATAGCTGCCCGGCTCTGGGTCGTTGACAATGGTGTCCACAATGTCCATGGCCCGGCGGCATTTCTCAATATCCAGGCCAGAGATATAAATGTGGCCGTCCTCTTCCACGTCCATGGTAATCTCGCACTCAGCGCAGATTTTCTGGATAACCTTACCGCCAGTGCCAATGACCTCCCGAATCTTGTCCACGGGAATCTGCATGGAGAGCATCTTGGGGGCATAGGGAGACAGCTCAGGCCGCACTTCCGGAATGGCCTTGAGGATAATCTCGTCAATAATATAATCGCGGGCCTTATGGGTCTTTTCCAGGGCCTCCTTCACCATCTCAGGCAGCAGGCCGCTGATTTTCAGGTCCATCTGAATGGCCGTGATGCCCTTCTTGGTGCCGCCCACCTTAAAGTCCATGTCGCCGAAGAAGTCCTCCACGCCCTGGATGTCCACCATGGTCATCCAGCGGTCACCTTCAGTAATCAGGCCGCAGGAAATGCCCGCCACAGGAGCTGTGATAGGCACGCCAGCGTCCATCAGGGCCAGGGTAGAGCCGCAGATGGAGGCCTGGGAGGTGGAGCCGTTGGAGCTTAACACCTCGCTGACCAGGCGCAGGGTATAGGGGAAGTCGTCCACAGAGGGAATCACAGGCACCAAAGCCCGCTCAGCCAAAGCGCCGTGGCCGATTTCCCGGCGGCCGGGACCCCGGCTGGGCCGGGTCTCTCCCACCGAGTAGGAGGGGAAATTGTAGTGGTGGATATACCGCTTGCTGGTCTCCTCGTCAATGCCGTCCAACAGCTGGTCGTCCCGCATGGAGCCCAGGGTCACGGTGGTGAGCACTTGGGTCTGGCCCCGGGTGAACATGCCGGAGCCGTGGGTGCGGGGCAGCAGGGCCACTTCCGCAGCCAAGGGCCGCATCTCGTCCATGGCCCGGCCGTCCACCCGCTTCTGCTCGTCCAGCAGCCAGCGGCGGACCACGTACTTCTGGGTCTTGTACAGGCACTCGTCGATTTTGGCCTCCTGCTCCGGATATTCTGAATCAAAGCGCTCATGCACCTTGTCATAGACTGGCAGCAGCCGGGCGTCCCGGACAGTCTTGTCGTCCGTATCCATGGCAGCGCGGACATCCTCCTCGGCAAAGGCCTTGATGGCCTCAAACATCTCCGGCTCCGGCTCATTGCTGGGGTAGGAGAACTTCTCCTTGCCAATCTCAGCCTGAATGCCCTGGATAAAAGAAATAATCTTCTGGTTGGCCTCATGTCCTGCCATGATGCCATTGTACATATCCTCGTCAGAGACCTCGTTGGCGCCAGCCTCAATCATGGCAATGCGCTCACTGGTAGAGGCCACGGTCACAGCCATCTGGGAAATCTTCCGCTGGGCAGAGGTGGGGTTAATCACGTACTCGCCGTCAATCAGGCCCACAGAGACCCCGGAGATAGGGCCGTTCCAGGGAATATCCGAGATGGTGAGGGCAATGGAGGTGCCCACCATTGCGGCGATTTCAGGAGAGCAGTCCTGATCCACAGACATGACGGTGCAGACGATAGACACGTCGTTGCGCATATCCTTTG
This sequence comes from uncultured Eubacteriales bacterium, assembly GCA_910580045.1. Taxonomy (GTDB): domain Bacteria; phylum Bacillota; class Clostridia; order Oscillospirales; family Acutalibacteraceae; genus Acutalibacter. The sequence goes on along the minus strand of CAJTXF010000071.1, from coordinate 8,031 downwards.
GGAACAGAGGGCGGATAGGCCGGTCAATCACCCGGCAGGTGAGGATGGCCTTCTCGCTGGGGCGGCCTTCCCGCTTTAAGAAGGAGCCGGGAATTTTACCCACAGCGTAGAGCTTTTCCTCAAAGTCCACGGACAGAGGGAAGAAGTCAATGCCGTCCCGGGGCTTGGCCGAGGCAGTGGCAGCCACATGGACCACTGTGTCGCCATAGCGGACCAGACACTCGCCGTTGGCGAGCTGAGCCATTTTGCCGGTTTCAATCACCAGGGGTCGTCCGGCGAAGTCTGTCTCATAGCGCTTAAAATTTTCAAACATATGCTGTATTCCTTTCTCCCGCATACAGGGGGATTCTAAGAGTCCGTTTCGTGTCTGGACACGCCCAGACGCGAAACAGACTCTACGGCGGCCCTGTTTGACAAAGAAACCGGCCCGAGGGGGCAAAGAGCGCGGGTGTCCGGCCGGTTTATTTGTAAAACAGGATCTCGCCGCAAGAGGGTCAGCCGGAAATAAGCGAAGGGGGCGGCGGCCAGCC
>CAJTXF010000071.1:0-7491 GCA_910580045.1 uncultured Eubacteriales bacterium | reverse complement strand
CCCCCGCCCTCGTATTTCACTTATTGCAAGCTGTTACAAGGACAGAACGAAGGACAGATTACTTACGGATACCCAGCTGGGCGATAACAGTACGATAGCGCTCAATATCAATCTTGGTCAGATAGTTGAGCAGATTGCGGCGCTGGCCGACCATTTTCAGCAGGCCCCGGCGGGAGTGATGGTCCTTTTTGTTCACGCGCAGATGGTCAGTCAAATCATTGATGCGCTTGGTGAGAACAGCAATCTGGACCTCGGGAGAGCCGGTGTCCCCTTCATGGCGGGCGTACTGCTGGATAATCTGAGTCTTTTCTGCTTTTGTCATAATAATCACCTTTTCCGCGGTATGAGAACCAGATTGGGAACAGGCCCTGTGACCGCTGTAATATTCACCCACTCCACAGGCAGGGGCTGGTGGGGCCCTTGTCCGAGGGGAGGGCACTCCGAATATTGTAACATACTCGGGGCGGTTTGTAAAGCCCGGAAAGCCGGGAAATACCGGTTCTTTTTCCCAGGCGGAGACAGGAAATCCAGAGGGAAATGTTACTCCTCTGCCAGCTCGGCCAAAGACATCCCCGCGCGGATCTGCCCATAGGGATAGCCCATGCGCTGCAGGGCGGCAAACGCCCGGCGCTTTACCTTTTCGTCTTCCTGCCACTGGGGATATTTTCGCTCTAAAACGGCCCGGATATTCTCCAGGGCGCTCTCTTCCTCATACTCTGCCAGCAGCTCGTCAATCAGCTCACTGGAAATCCCCTTGAGCCGCAGCTCCTGCCGCACCCGCATGGGGCCGAATTTCTTCCGCTCAAACAGCTCTTTGGCCCGGCGGCGGGCATAGGCCTCGTCATTGACCAGGCCCAGCTCCTCCATCCGGTCAGCAGCGGCCTGGGCCGCCTCCCGAGAGGCAGCTGTACGGGCAATCTTGTCCGCCAATTCCTTTTTTGAGTGATCCCGGTGCTCTAAAAGGTATAGAGCCTTCTCGTTGGCCCGGCGGGCGTCAGAGGCCAGAATCAGCTGGTGAAGCTCCTCATCGTCCAGCTTATCGCCAGGACGCAGACCGGAGCGCAGGAAGGTCTCTGTGTCAATTTTCACGGCAGGCTCCCCGTCCAGGAAGAGCTGAGTCAGATGGTGCCGTCTGGGCTCCGCGGCTGTCAGCTCCATCATTCGTCATCCACCGTGATGTCCAGCTCCGGCTCCTGAGAGGCACGGGAGGACTTGGAGGATTTGGCCGGGGCAGCCTCAGGGGCCGGCTCCTGAGAGTCCTCTTCAGCATTCTCGGACGCGGACACGGACTTTTTGAACAGGGCATCCATATTTTTCCGGACAGCTGCCTCAATGTCAGCGGCAATGTTGGGATTATTGGTGAGGAAATCCTTCACCTTCTCTCTGCCCTGGCCAATGCGCTCGCCGCTGTAGGAGAACCAAGAGCCGCTTTTCTGTATGATTTCCAAATCCGTGGCAATGTCAATGAGCTCTCCCATACGGGAGATTCCCTTGCCATAAAGCACGTCAAACTCCGCAATGCGGAAGGGAGAGGCCACTTTGTTCTTTATCACCTTTGCCTTTGTGTGGGCGCCGATAACATCAGAGCCGTTCTTGATTACCTCACCCTTGCGCACGTCAATGCGCACGGATGAATAGAACTTGAGGGCCCGGCCGCCGGGGGTCACTTCCGGGCTGCCATACATCACCCCCACCTTTTCCCGCAGCTGGTTGATAAAGATGCACACACTGTTGGATTTGGCAATGGCCCCGGCCAGCTTGCGCAGGGCCTGGCTCATGAGCCGGGCCTGCAGGCCCACGTGGGAATCGCCCATGTCACCCTCAATCTCTGCCCGGGGGACCAGGGCCGCCACAGAGTCAATAACAATCACGTCAATGGCATTGGAGCGCACCAGGGCCTCTGTGATTTCCAAGGCCTGCTCACCAGTGTCCGGCTGAGAGACCAACAGGTCATCCACACTCACCCCCAGGTTCGCGGCGTAGACCGGGTCCAGGGCATGTTCCACATCAATAAAAGCCGCATTGCCTCCCATTTTTTGGCCCTCGGCAATGCAGTGCAGAGCCAGGGTGGTTTTGCCCGAGGACTCAGGACCATAGATTTCAATAATACGTCCCCGGGGAAGGCCGCCAACGCCCAGGGCAATGTCCAGGGAAAGGGAGCCAGTGGGGATACATTCCAGATTCAAAGGGGAATCGGCGCCCAGACGCATGACAGCGCCCTCGCCGAACTGCTTCTTTATGTTAGCCAGAGCAGACTTAAGCGCCTTTTCCTTTTCGGCCTTGTCCGCGTTAATATCAGCCCGCATGGAGATAGGGGCCTGTTTCTTTTCAGCCATAGGGTAACCTCCTCGGTATAAAGGGGATGTACAGATGTTTGCTTCTTTTCATTATACATGAGCGGCGGGAGAAAAGCAAGAGGGTGGGCACAAAAAGGGGAAAACCTGCCCTGGCTACAGGTTCTTAATCCAAATCAAGATTTTTCCTGGTATCTGTGCTATACTATCACCCATGACAAGGAGGGGACAGTTTTGTATCAGCAGAACCAGGCAGTGCAGAAGATGATGGAGTGGCTGGAAGGCCAGCTTTGCGCCCGGCCCACATTGCTGGAGATGTCCCGGGCTGTGGGGTATTCCCCCACTTACTGCTCGGCCCTGTTCCACCAGGTGTGCGGCATCACCCTGCGGGACTATGTGGCCCGCAGGCGGCTCACGCTGGCAGCGCTGGACCTGCTCCGCGGCCAGGAGAGGATATTGGACATTGCGGTGAAATACGGGTTCTCCTCCCAGGAGGCTATGACCCGGGCGTTCAAGGGGGCATTTGGGTGCACCCCGGCCGAGTACCGCAGGAATCCCCGGCCTATCCCATTATTTATGGGCAAAGACGTGTTCCACCCTTGGCAGTACAAAATCTTATATCAAGGAGGCAGCCAGATGAGTAAAGAGGATTTGCGGGAGGCCCGGGTACGGGTGGAGTACATCCCGGCACACAAGTACATTGGCATTTGGGACAAGGAGGCAGTGTGCTACGGCACCTTTTGGGAGCGCCATGACTGTGATAAGGTGTGCGGCATCATTGAGAGTATGCGCCAGGTATCCCACCCGGTGGTGGCCCCTCACACTGCGGGCTGGCACTATGTGGAGGGCCAGCGCCGGTACTTCTATGGCTTTGGGGTGCCGGAGGACTACAGCGGCCCAGTGCCCGAGGGCTTTGAGCTGCGGGCCTTCCCGGGCAGCTACTATCTGGTGTTCTATCACCCGCCCTTTGACTATATGGAGGACAACGAGGAGGTCATGGCCCGGGTGGAGGACTTGGCCTGGAACTACGATTTGGAGGGGGAGAAGCCGGATTCCAGCGGCATCAGCACCTCTGAGCGGGGCGGCGGGCGTTTTTTGTGGAACGAGGATGCCTGCCAGTGCTATCAGCGCCACTACCCGGAGGGGATTGGGTATGAGGTGTTAAGGCCGGTTAGGCTGAAATAAATGGTAAGGGAAAAGCGCTCCAGGCGGAGCGCTTTTCTATTTACGAATATAAAATATATATAGAAAAAATATTTTCTTAGAAAAACTGTTGACATAGTTGCTGATGTGTAGTATTATGAGATTAAAGAAGGGGGCTGATTTTTTAAGGCCCCACGAAACCCGTTCAGGTATGAGCCTGTGTAAACAGAAAGGTGGTCAGTGTGATGAAAAAGAAGTTTGTGTTGTTGGCGTTGGCGGTTGTTTTGGTGGCAGCGATTTCCGTGACCGCGTTCGCGGTTCTGGAAGAGCCAGAGGAGGAGCCTTATGTGGACTCCTGGGAGGCCACAGAAAACATGACGGATGAGGAATTGATTGCCATTGGACATGAAATTTTGGGGTGTGGCCAAGGCTCTTTACCTCAATATGCGTTTGCTGTATGCTTCCGGCTGGAAGAGATTGACCCCGACCTGGCGGATGCGTGTTTTGACTATATTCTCAAAAATGCGCTCCCGGCAGAGCAGCCCAAACAGAAGGAGAATGTTCCTCAACAGCAGGACGGAGAAGATGAACGCTTTGGCGTGTACGTCCGGGATGGAAACGGTGGGCATTATGAATATTATGATTTTGACGATGAAACTAGCGCTGCGCCTGAAGTTGAGGATAACTCTATCTTAGAGGAAGATGATTTAATCATACCACAGGCAGCCGGTGACCGGACAACGATTTACAATCCAAAGGATAATTTATTAACCAGTACGATATGTAAGATTGTTGCGCGAAGAAATGATGGTGAATGGTCGGTTGGCTCAGGTTTTTTTCTGAATGATACCGTAGTCGGTACAGCGGCGCACGTTATCTATCCGGAAAAGTGGGCACCTCCACTTTCTAGTTCTGGCTGGGCTTACGAGGTTTTTATAGTACAGGCTTACGCACCAACAGCCACTGATACTGAACCATATGGGCGAGTATTTGCTGACTGTAAGCAAATGGCAGTTGGTGCAAAATGGAAGGACGAGTTTGACTATGATGCCGACTGGGGCCTTTTTGTCTTAAGAGGAACGATGAAGGGAAGTAATCCATGTCTCACAAGAAAACAGATAGACCCGAAATCATATACGAATACAACAATAACTTATGGCTATCCTTCAGGCGCGGATTATTCAGGATTGTCAATGTTACGTATAACAGGAAAGGCATCTACAAAACCTGTGAATGCTCCATCTTATCGAGTTTTATACTCTACTGATTCGCAAGGGGCAGCTGGAGAGGGCTACCATGGAATGAGTGGTGGGCCTGTATTGGATGCTTATGGGAAAGTAATAGGGATTTTTACAGGAACAACAGCAGATAAATCAATAAGTCCCCAAAGGGCAATGGCTGTTGGGATGGACGTAGATTTGTACAAATTCCTATCAAGATATAAGTAGATACATCCAGATAAACAAGAGAGCTGACCGCCTCCCGCGGCCAGCTCTCTTTCTACTATACATTATTACAGAAAGAATTCCCCGCCCTCAGGGCAGGGGAATTCCTTAAAGCTCCATATTTCCTATTTACGCAAAGGGGTTCTCACTGGGATAGAGCATCCCCTTGGGCTGGTTGAAGCCAATATCACCCACGCCCAGGAACTTGAACACCTCAAACAGGGCCTTGCCGTGATGGCCGAAAGCCACTGCCCCGTGGTGGGGGTAGTTCTTCTCAATGAGCACATGGCGGTAGAACCGGCCCATCTCCGGGATGGCGAACACCCCGATGCCCCCAAAGGAGCGGGTGGCCACAGGCAGCACCTCGCCCTGGGCCACATAGGCCCGCAGCTGGCAGTCAGCGGTGCTCTGCAGCCGGAAGAAGGTGATGTCGCCAGGGACGATGTCCCCTTCCAGGGTGCCCTGGGTGACCTCCTCCGGGAGGCTCCGGGCCATAATCATCTGGTATTTCATGGTGGGGTTGCACAGCTTGCTGGAGCAGGTGTTCCCGCAGTGGAAGCCCATGAAGGTGTCTGTAAACTGATAGGGGAACTTGCCCTCAATGTCAGACTTGTACATATCCTTGGGCACTGTGTTGTTGATGTCCAGCAGGGTGACAATGTCATTGCTGACGCAGGTGCCGATGAACTCGGACAGGGTGCCGTAGATGTCCACCTCGCAGGACACGGGAATGCCCTTGCCTGTCAGCCGAGAATTCACATAGCAGGGCACAAACCCGAACTGGGTCTGGAAAGCAGGCCAGCACTTGCTGGTCAGGGCCACATACTGCCGGTATCCCTTGTGCTCCTCCACCCAATCCAGCAGGGTGATTTCGTACTGGGCCAGCTTCTCCAAAATCTCAGGCTTTTTGTTGCCCTCGCCCAGCTCCTCTGCCATTTCCTTGGCTACCTGGGGGATACGGGCGTCGCCGTCGTGCTTATGGAAGGCCTCGAACAAGTCCAGCTCAGAGTTCTCCTCAATCTCCACGCCCAAATCATACAGGCGCTTGATGGGGGCGTTGCAGGCCAGGAAGTTCAGGGGCCGGGGGCCAAAGCTGATGATTTTCAGAGACTTCAGGCCCACCAAAGCCCGGGCAATGGGGATAAACTCGTGAATCATCTGGGCGCAGTCCTCCGCGTCGCCCACCGGGTTCTCCGGGATATAGGCCTTGATTTCCCGCAGCTTCAGGTTGTAGCTGGCGTTGAGCATACCGCAGTAGGCATCGCCCCGGCCGCCGACCAGGTTGTCGCCAGACTCCTCTGCGGCGGCGATGAACATGCTGGGGCCGTCGAAGTGCTTGGCCAGCAGGGTCTCGGAGATTTCGGGACCGAAGTTGCCTAGATAGACCACCAGAGCGTTGCAGCCGTTCTTCTTAATATCCTCCAGGGCCTGGACCATGTGGATTTCGCTCTCCACGATGCAGATAGGACATTCGTACACAGAGGCGGCCTCGGCCGGGTAGTTGGCTTTTACAGCGTCCATCAGGGCCTTGCGGCGGTTTACAGACAGGGACTCGGGGAAGCAGTCCCGGGAGACGGCGACAACGCCGATTTTGACTTCTGGGATGTTGTTCATTGGGGGTTCCTCCAGTATTTTCAATAGAATGAACTTACAGTCTAATGATACCGCATTCCCGCAGGAAAATCAACTGGGTTGCAGTGATTATTTGATTATTTGGAAAGTTTTGGGGGAAACTCAACTTGGCAGTCTGCGTCAGGCTTTTGCTCCAGTGTATACTGCTTTATGTTATAAGAGCGGTATATGGGGCAGCAGAAGCACAGAGACAATTTCTATAGCTGGTGGCGTCGCGGCAGAGCAATACATGATTTAGGGATTTATGAAGACTCAGAAAAATTTGGAAAATTATTTATAAAAATCCCTTGACAAATTTATAAACGTGGTTTATAATATAGCCACAGGGTCAGGAGAGAAGAAAACAAATCAGCGCTCTCCTCCCAAGAAACTGGGACACAGCAAACAACACAACGCAAAAGTGCGGGTTATACTCCATAGATGCTGGAGGCCAGCAGGGGGAGAGCCGCAATACAGAGAAAGGGGTAGGAAACCATATGAAAAACAAAGGGATGGGCCGTGCCTTAGGTACCAAGCAGCAAGAGAGCAAAAGGATGACTGCCCTTACTGCCCGCCGCCGGGAACAGAGTCTCGCCCGGTTTATGGAAAGTTTACAAGAGGGTGCAGAGTTTACAAACCATAGAGATGCTTGGTGTCCAATTGGCTGAGGATTTAACAAGTTTATAAATTTGGAAGGAGAAAAATTATGAAGAATTACACATCGAAGAAGACCATGGGAAAGATTCAGAAGAGCATTCACGAGTATATGTCCCGGCGTCAGGCGGCGAACTATGAGAGGTTCATGCAGGAGAAGGCTGACGTGTTCCAGGTAACAGAAGGGAAAGAGCAGGCCATGTTCTGGGCCATGAATTGAGAGCAGATTGAGCGGAGAAGGAAACACCCCACAGATTGAAAGGAGAAAAACATGAAAAACTATACATCCAAGAAGACCATGGGAAAGATTCAGAAGAGCATTCACGAGTATATGTCCCGGCGTC
>CAJTXF010000070.1 GCA_910580045.1 uncultured Eubacteriales bacterium | reverse complement strand
CCTCCACGGGTACGCGCCTATCGTAGTTTACAATCTCGTCCGGGGCGTTGCCCGCAGGCTTGGGGAACGTGCCGATGTCAACGGGCCGCTGGGTGGAATAATACTTGTAAAGGCCGGGGGCCTCAATCTGCGCCACCTTGACGGAGAACTGCTGCTGGTAGTTTTCCACACGCTCCAGCAAGTCCTGCTCCAGCGCGGCCCGGTCACTGCCATAATGCCCCCATTCATACTGCCTTGCGCCGTGTTCGTCATCATAGCAGGCCCACGTCACAAAGGGGGACGGGGCCCGGGGATGCTCCCCCAGCGCAAAGCCCCGGCCATTCTCCAGCATGACGGCCTTTAAGATTGTATAGCCTTGATTTCTGTCCATAGTGACCTCCTCTCGAAATGTTAGCATTATCCGGGGAAAACGGGGCAGGACGTGTAAAGGTACGCCCCGCCCCAAAAGCGGCCCCGGAAAGCCTTGAAAACAGCGGGGTTTTATACCCCCAAATGCTCACGCATCACCCCCGGTATTTCCGCATATATCCCCGCTGTTTCTTCTGCCTTGCGGCCTTGGAGCAAGCCTCGGAGCAGTAGCGCCGCCGCCCGTCCGGGAGAAAGGGCCGCCCGCAGACGGGGCAGGGCCGGGTTTCCGGGGCGGGCCCCTCGGTATTGAGGGCGGCCTCCAGCACCGGGTTCAGCGGCAGGACGGCCTCCCGGAAGTAGCGGCAGTAGGCCCCCGTCCAGCACTTCCCCAGCATATAGCACTCGCAGTCCAAAGGCAAGCATCCCATTTCCCGGTCATAGTTGGCGCACCATTTCACTACAAGGGAGCGGATAGCGGCCTTTTCCTCACGGGTCAGCTCGCGCAAAATATCACCTCCCGCCCGGCTTTTTCAAAAGGCTCTGAAAGCAGGAGCCGCAGGGGATGCCGCGCCAGTAGGGACAGCCACAGCACCGGGAGCCCTCCCGGGGCTGTTCCGGGCGGGGAGCCCGGGGCCGTGGGCGGCGTTTCATTTCCCGTTCCAAAGGGTTCGCTGTAAAATTCATTCTCCGCCCTCCTTTTCTTCTTCCTCATCCCACGGGGGGAGGTCGTCATATTCGCCGCCATAGTCCCCGCCGTATTCCCCGGCCTCGTCAAAATCCTCGCCGGGCGCGGCGGCCTGCTGTTTCGGGCGGTAAATCTTGAAGTACCACCCGGCCCCGCCGCCGAGGGCCAGCACCGCCAGCACCAGCAGGAGCGTCCCCGCCCCGCCGGATTTTTCCGGTTCGGGCTCGGGCTCCGGCTCGGTAGTAGGTTCGGGTTCCGGCTCCGGGAGCGGTTCGGGGACAGCCTCCGGGGAGGGCTCCGCAAGGGCCATTAAATCGGCCACGGTGACGGCGTTCAGAAAGTACACGTTTTCCGTCTCCCGCTGGCGGTCAATCACCAGATAGAACACGGACTCGTCCGCCGCCATAATAGTGAAAAATTCCTTGCCGTCCTGGTCGGTGGCGTTATCCACCATCGTCCCCTGCCCGTCCGGGGTAAAGGGGTTGGGCTCGGGTTCCGGCTCCGGCGCAGGCGTGGGCTCCACGGGGTCAAGCCCCTCCCACTCCGGGCCGCCCGTACCGTCCTCCCATTCCTCGCCGCCCCCGGCGTAGGCCGTGGTGGTGATGCCGCACAGCAAAAAAGCGGCGCACAGAGCCGCCGCCACTACACGATATTTCTTTCTTTTCATTCTGCGTCCTCCTTTTCCGGCCCGGCGGACTTCGGGACATTTTGTCCCAAAGCGTCCCCGGCCTTGATGCGCTGGAGCACCAGCGGGAGCTCCTCAAGGGAAATGCTCATGCCCCGCACGATGTCCACGATTTCCTCGTTCTCGGCCTCCTTGTGTTTCTGTTCCAGCTCTTTCAGCCGGGCCTGCTGGTCGCTGATTTTGGCCTTGACCTTTTCCATCTCGGCCATGATTTTTGCGCTCTTGCTTATCGCCATTGAAAACCTCCTTTTCATGGTAAACGCCCGTAGGCGTAGAAGTGGGCCTGCCAGTAGCTGCTGTTTAAGTTGGCGTAGCTGATAGGGTCGCCACAGTGTATCATCATCCCGTCCCCCACATAGATGCCACAGTGGGAGACTCCCGGGGTGTCATAGGTTCCCTTGAAAAAAACCAAATCTCCGGGGCGGGGGGAGCTGGTGCGGGTGCAGATGTTGTAAAGCCCCTGGGCCCCCAGCCGCCCCACGTTCCAGCCGGAATGATTGACTACCCACGAAACAAAGCCGGAGCAGTCAAAGGACGTGGCCGGGGAGCTCCCGCCCCATACATAGGGATAACCGAGGTATTTCTCGGCCTCGGAGAGCATCGCCGCGAATGTTTCATCGTCCAGATATTCCCCCGGCACTTCGTAGCCTTCCGGCGGGCTGGTGTATTTCCCCACATAGGACGAGCCGGGAAAGAGGTCTGGGCGGTTGCCCAGCGTAGCCATGTAGAGGGAATACCGGGAAACCTTGTCCTCCCCCATGATGTAGATAGGGAGATGGGAAAGGTTGAAGTTATCCAGCGTCACAGTGCAGATGTAGTAATCGTAATACACCCGGTAGCTGTCAGTGTGGGTATTGCCGTCCTCGTCCGTCCATGTATCCGTTTCGATGTAGTACCGCCGCTCCTTTACCACGTTCTCTGTCAGCGTGTACTGGCGGTCAAAGAGCATCCGCAACGTAGGCTGGACATCCGCCAGCGTCCACTCGCCCTCATGCCATGCGCTCAGAATGGAAACCAGCACATAGGGGTCGTGCTCAATAGCGTCCAAATCAAAATGGTACTCGTCATAGTCGTGTGTGCTTTCGTAGGTATCCAGATAATGCTGGAGCTCCGCCTCCAGCGAACAATAAGCGGCCTCGGCCCCCAGCATATCCCCGTCCTGGGCGGGGTAGGTGGTGGCCCCAACCGCGCCTGCGGCGGCGTTCCCCAAAGTGATAAGGGAGGACGCGCAGGACTGGAGCGACAAAATGAGCACCACGCAGGCCAGCGCGATAAGCGCCCCCACGGGATGCCGTTTCACGAAAGCCACGGCCCGCTCCGCCAGCTTTTCCGTGGCGGCGGCAGTTTTCCCAGCGGCCTTTGCCCCTTGCTTTGCGGTCTGTTTTGCCGCCTGCCGCGCTTGTTTGGCGTACTGCTTTTTCAGCTTTTGCTTGTGCCAGTAGCGGGTGACAACATTCTTTGCAAGCTCCGGGTTCTCCTGGGCGGCCATGCGGAACTGGTAGTCCGCCCGGGCCTTGATGTACTGCGCCTCGGCCTTATGGACGGCCCGGGCCGGGTGCTCCCGGATGCGCTTTTTCGCATACCGCGTCCCATGCCGGAGGGCGGCCTCGCCCAAAAGCTCGGAGCGGTGGGCCCCCTCGGTTCCCACGTTTTCATGCTCCACCTCATAAACCTTGCCATGCACAAAACCGTGTGCGCTCCACCCGGCTGCCCCCAGCACCCGGCGCACCGGGCCCCGGGGTTTAGGGGGCTTTTTGCCCTCCAGCTTCTTCCGGGCCCGGTTCAGCTTATCCTCCCGCGTCTCCATGCGGAGCTTGGACTTGCTGATTTTTTCCTGTTCGCTTTCCATGCGGAATTTCGATTTTTTGGTTTTGGGGCCCTTGGGGGACTTTGGGACATTTTGTCCCGAAGTGCCTTTGTCCCCGGCGGGCCCGGCGTTATTCGTTCCTCTGGTCATTGGCTATGTCCTCCGGGCGGGTGGTGAGCAGGTTGTAAATCTCACCCTTGGGGAAACGGTCAACAAAGGGGATGGTCACATTCCCATAGAACAGCAGGCCCTCGCCGGAATTGCTGTGGGTGATATAGGAAAGCTGGTGCTCGGAAATGCCGAGCTGTTTTGCGATGATAGCCCGGTCGCTCTGGGCCTGGGAGAGCAGAACAAGAAAATCGGTGTTATCCAGTATGTTCTCGATTTCCCGGCTGGCCAAAAGGTCTTTCACGTTCTGCGTGAGGGCCGAGGGCACACAGCCCTTTTTGCGGAGCATCTTCCACACCGCCACAAAGTAGCTGGCGGTCAGCGGGTCGCGCAGGAGGATGTGGAACTCGTCAAAGTAGCACCACGTCGCCGCGCCGTTTTGATAGTTGGTATTCACCGCCGAGGTGACAAACTCGTTGGTGACGTGCATCGCAATCTTGCGGAGGTTCTCCCCCAGCCCTTTCAGCACGATGCACACCACCCGGGAGCTCAAGTCCACATTGGTGGGGTGGTTGAAAAGATTAAGGGAGCCCGTACAGTAGAGCTCCAGCGCAGTCGCCACACGTTTCGCCTCCGGCTCCGGCTGTTTCAAGAGCTCCTCGTACAAGTCTTGGAGCAGGGGCATTTTCGCGCCCTCCAGCCCCAGCGCAAGCTCCCGGTACACCAGCCGCACACAGCGGTCAATCACGGTCTTTTCAATAGGTTGCAGGCCGTCCTTGCCGCCTACCACCAGCTCACAGAGGGAAAGCAGAAAATCCGCTTTCATGGAAAGGGGGCTGTCCTCGTCATTCAAACCGATTTCAATATCCATCGGGTTGATATGGTGGGGGCTGTCCGGGGCAATCTCAATGACCTGCCCGCCCAACCGCCGCACCAGCGGGGAATATTCCCCCATCGGGTCAACGATAACGATGCGGTCACTTGTGGCAAGAAAGACGTTTATCAATTCCCGCTTGGCGGCAAAGCTCTTGCCGGAGCCCGTGGAGCCCAGATACATCCCATTGGCGGATTTCAGCTTTTTCCGGTCAGCCATGATGACATTGTGGGAAAGCGCGTTCATGCCGTAGTAGAGGGCCTGCCCGCCCATGCGGAGCTCCCGCGTCATAAAGGGAATGAAAATCGCGGTGGAGCTGGTGGTCATGCCCCGCTGTATCTGCACCTCGTTATAGCCGAGGGCCAGCGAGGACATAAAGCCCTGCTCCTGCTGCCAGTCCAGCCGCTTTAACGCGCAGTTGTATTTCTGCGCGATGCCGGAGACGGTGAACACGTCATTTTCCAGCCGCTGGCGGGTGGGGGCAAGGTTGATGACGGTGAACGTCAAAAGGAACATCCGCTCATTCCTTGACTGCAAATCCCCCAAAAGCTCCGCCGCGTCCTTGGAAAAGGTGATAAGGTCGGGGGGAAGTATATCCATGTCGTACCCGGCGCGGACGGCCTTTTTCTGCTCCTCCACTTTCATCTTGTCAATGTCCGAGATTTTCCCCTTGATGGTCTTTATCGCCTTGAGCTGGTCAACGGTCTGGATGTGCATGGTGACGGTGAGCTCCGCGTCCAGCTCCAGAATTTCCCGCAAAAGGCGGTCAGAGAGCTCGGACGCCAAAATCTGAAGATAGGACGCCGCGCCCCAGAAGCCGCCCACCTTAAAGAACCGGGAGCCCCTAAAGTCAAAGCCGCCGCTGGGGGTGATGAAGTCCTTTGTACCCATGCCCGTCCTGGAAATATCCGCCCACGAAAAGCGGAACGGCTCCCGCCGTCCGGGGTGCATCTGCCCATGCAGGAGGGCCAGCCGCTCCCGCCCGTCAAGCGCAGACGAGGGAACGCCCAGTCGGTGGAGGTTCCCCATCACGTCCGCTTCCACCCGGTCAAGCCGGGGCCGGGCGGCGGCAATCCCCTCGGCGGGCACGCCAAAGGTGATATATTTGGAGCGTTCGATGCCGTTGTTGCTCCGGGCAATCTGCCGTTTGAGCATCCCCACGAACTCGCCCCGGATGCTGTCAAAATCGTCCGCCTGGGCGGGGATGTTCACATGGTAGCGGCTGGTGGAGTGGGAGCGGCGGTTGATAAAGGAGAGCTGGACAGGGAGCGCGCTGTCGAAGTAGTTGAGGAACGAGCTCCACCCGCTGAATATCGCGGACTGATCCTCGGTGGATGCCACGGAATAATTGATGTCCTCATATTCCACGGTCTTTGTGTAGAGCCCGCCGGGGAGCTGGCACACGCCGTCCGGGTGCATCGCCACATAGGGGATGGACTGCTGGGCAGATAAGGCCGCCTTATTCTTTCTTTTGCTTTTTCGGTTTTCCATTCACTGCCTCCTTTCCCGCCTGCCCGGTAAAGGGCGCGTAGATATTCCCGGTCTTGTAGGGCCTCACGCCGGGCCGCAGGTACTTGGCCCGGATGATGTTCTTTACCACCTTTTCCAGCGGCAGGCCGTCTTTCTCGTACATCGCCAGAAGAAACGCCGGGAGCATGATGCCCAGCATCAGGAACAACGCCGCCGTGTTCCCAAACGAGCTCCGGGCCAGCAGGTAGGAGGGGACTCCCACAAGGGCCGCGCCGCCGAAACACACAAGCTGGCGTTTTGTCAGATTGAAAGCGATTTTGGTCTTGATTTTCGATAGGTCGTTAGGTACGTTCACATAGGGCATTTTTAGCCTCCTTTCCTTTGGGACAAAATGTCCCGAAGTCCCTCGGTGGGCTCCACCTCGTTCCCCCACACGTCCCAGCCGGGGGCCGTCTGGCGGGCGAACAGCTCCACCCGGGGCACGTCCCCCATAAGGGCCACGATTTTGTCACGGGCCTCGTCCGGCTTTTTGCTGTGGCCCTCGATAGGGGAGATGATGAACTGGTGGACGTTGGGGGCCTTGCGCCGGGGATGCCCACGGGTCGCCAGCAGGCACACCTCCGCGTTGGCCCGCGTCCAAAAGCCCAGCCCATAAAACCAGCTATCGGCTTTCTTGTTCTTTTTCAGCCAGACAAAGCCCACGGACTTATACTGAAAGCCCCACGCCTTGATGAGCCGCAGGGCCTCCGGGAGCTGGGGGAACGTGGCCCACAGAAAAAGAACGCTGTCCGGGGCCGCCAAATCCGCCACGGGCAACGCGCATAATTCCTCAATCCCCATTGTGGGGTAGTGCCGCTCCGCCGCACCTTGCAGGCCCTTTTGGGCATACCGCCACGGCGGGTCGGCGTATATCACGTTATATTTACCGATAGTCACACCCCCTTTCCGCCAGCGGCCACAGCCACCCGCGCCTGGGTGATGCGCTCCGTGGCCGGGCCGTAAAAGGCCGGGGCCGTCTCAAAGCAGATAAATTCCCGGCCCGTGTTCAGCGCGGCGATGGCCGTTGTGCCGGAGCCCGCGCAGATGTCCGCCACCACCTCGCCGGGGGCGGTATAGGTCTTTATCAGATACTCGCACAGCTCCACGGGCTTTTGGGTGGGGTGGACGGTATGGGCCACGGTCTGGAACGAAAGCAGGTTCCCCGGGAACCGCCGCCCGTCCTCCGAGCCGCTCCCGGAGCGGACGAACTTTCCATAGTTGGGGCTCTGGTCGCGCTGGGACGCAATCTTTTTGTAGGGCTTGCCCTGTTCAAACTGCGGGTTGTATAAGGGGAGCTTTTGGTAAAATACCAAAATGTTCTCCGTCTTTTTCAGCGGGGCGCGGCGGGCGTTGAGAAATCCCGTACAGCGGCTTTTATACCACACCCATTCATAGCGGAGCATGGAGAGGTTGGACGCGCCCAGCACCTTGTCATAAGGGCACTGCGCGAAGAACAGCACCGCCCCGGAGGGCTTGACCGCCCAGCGCACCGCCTCCCACAGCTCCGGGAGCGGCAAAGGCACGTCCCAATAGTTGCGGGTCGTGCCGTAGGGCGGGTCGGTCAGCAGCATATCTACCGAGTGCTCCGGGAGGGAACGCAGGCCCGCGATGCCGTCCATAAGGTAGAGCCCGGAGGGTTCCGGGGTAAGGTTTGGGACATTTTGTCCCAAAGCCGGGCTATCTGGCATCCCGTCCCTCCTTTCCCTTTGCCGGGGCGGGGCGGACGGCATTTTTCTGCGCGGCCTCCTTTCCCGCCTTATCCATCTGCTCCCGGATGGGCGTGGGGCGTACCGCCTCGGCCCGGGCGATAAGTTTCTCAACCGCCGAATGGTAAGCCTCCACCCCCGCCGCGTTCAGCCGCTCCTGGGTGGCCCGGTCATTGATACGCACCGTGGCCCGGTAGCCTGTCCTGCTGGTGGGGTCGGGTTTTGAGGGCGCACCCAAAAAGATGCCGTTCTGCCCGTTCACCACCTTGAAGTCATCCACCACCACGCCGCCGAAGTTGACGCTGGCAAAGCCTATCAGCTTGCCCTGGGGCTCAATGGGCCGCACCGACACCTCGATGGGGATAGTGGCGGCGGCAAGGTTCTGCTCCACCCGGAGAGCCACGGCCTCGTCCACGCTGATGCCCTGGTGTTTTGCCAGCTCCGCGATAGGGGCCTCGAAAATCAGACGGCGCATTTCCTCCTGGGCCGCCGCCAGCTCCTCGGCGGTCTGCACCGCCGTCTGTGTGTTCGCCATAGATAAATCCTCCTTTCCGGGACGGGGGATGACCGCCCCGCCCATATAGTCATAGCCTGCCGCGTTTATCGCGGACAGGGTTTCCGCTGATACCGCCCCTTGCAGTTGCAGGTCGGTTTCAGCCATGAACGCCAGCATATCCCGCTGGTCAAATTCCTCCGGGAGCTTGCCGCCCCACGCCCGGCGCATCTCACCCTCCGGGCCCAGCTTGTAACGCCTCGGCATATCCGGCCTCCTTTCCCGGACTTTGGGACAAGTTGTCCCGAAGTGCCGCTCAATCAGTGGGCCCCGAAGATGCTGCGGGCGATTGTCCCGGTCTTGAACAGCATGAAACAAAGGAGCACCGTATAGCCCACGGTTCCCCATATCGCGCCGATGGGGTCGCCCCCAGCGGCGATGTTCTGCACCAGCACCGCATAGATGCCGACGCAGACTAAAATCAGCATCCCTTGAAAGCCCACGGCGAAAAGGGATTTTAAGTAGTTCTGCCCCATGCCGCCCACCTCCCGGTTGGAGAGGGTCGCCACGGGGATGGGCGCAAGGCTGGTCAGCAGATATATTTCAATCATTCTTCCGTACACCAGCACGAAGATGATGATGCCCAGCGCCTGCATGGTGAGCCCGATGACCGAGGACTGGAGCCACAGCCCAAGGAGCGGGCCCAAGTCCATCCCCTCCAGCGTGGTCTGGAGGTTGTTCAGCATATCCGGCGAAACCGCCGTGGAGCCTTGTATCAGCCCGGCAGAGCGGGAAATCACGCTCTGCGACACGTCAAAGACGGCCATCACGATATTGAACGTGTTGGAAAGTATCAGCACCGCACACGCGGTCTTGAACATCCATTTGTAGAGGTTCGCCACGTCTACTTCGTGCATATTGTTTTTTTCAAGGAGCATCTGTATCAGCTCATAGGTGGCAACAAAGGTCAGCACCAGCCCGGCGATGGGTAAAATCACCGTCTCGGAAAGCTGGCGGATAAGGGAGAAAACCCCGGCGTTCCATGCCGCCGGGGTCGTCCCTACCTGCACCGCAATCTCTCCGACCTGGGCATTGACGGTATCAAAGAGCCCCTCAAGGTTCCCCATGATGCCGCCAATCAAAAGCTCCTTGAGCCAGTCTGTGAGCCAGTCGGTGAGAAAGTCCATAAGCCGCCGCCCTTAAAACAGGCCCGACAGCAGCGGGATGAGGGTCGTGCCGATGACGATGATGCCGCCCCCGGCCATGAGCTGTTTCATGCCCTGGCTTTTGGAGCCGGGGTTGTCCGAGCCGTAGCCCTCCAGCAGATTGACAACGCCCCAAACGCCGAGGCCCGCGCCCAGCGCGATAACAAGGGTCTGCAAAGTGGTGATAGCGGATGCGAAAAATGCCATATAGTCCTCCATTTCTCCGGGATTTTCCCGGGCACAAGAAAAGCCGCCCGGTATAGGCGGCAGGTGACACTTCGGGACAAAATGTCCCAAAGCTATACAAAAGCGTCCGGGTCGTCCAAATCGTCATAGTTGAGGATGTCCTCGTCCTCGTCTATGGGCGTTCCGTCCGGCACGTCCGCCTCGTACACGGTGTACTGCTCGTTGGGATTGAGCTTTTTTATACGGCGGCAGATAAGCCGCTCCAGCGAAAAGGCGTTTTTCTTCTTGTCCGCCTCCGCCGTGTATCGGTAGTTGGGGTGCTGTTTCAAATCGTATTTCCGGGAGTAGAACGGCGGCAGGCCCCGCAGTTGCAGGATGCACCTGTCGCCGGGCATGGTGGCAAGCTCGGCGGGGGTCATAAGCTCCCGGCCCAGCCGCTGGGTGTTCTGGTTGTAGCTTTCCGACTGCCCACGGGAGCGGCCCTCGGTCTGCATGGAGATAGTCGCTTTCCCCAGCCAGTTCTCGGAAATCTCCTTGATAGTGCTGGCCTCCCGGCCCCCGAGGAATACCACGCTGTCCATGTTGCCTAAAATGGTTTCCGCGTTCTTGTCGTAGATTGCCTTACATTGGGCCAACTGCTGGTAGAACAGCGTCAGGCTCACCTCCCGGGAGCGGATGACCGCCACCAGCTTTTCGAGGTTCGGCACTTGCCCGGTGTTGGCGGCCTCGTCCCACAGCACCCGCACATGATGGGGCAGGCGGCCCCCGTGTACGTTGTCCGCCCTTTCGCACAAGAGATTGAACATCTGCGAAAACGCCAGAGCTACAATAAAGTTGTAGGTGGTGTCGGTATCGCTGATGATGAAGAACGCCGCCGTCCGTCTGTCCCCCAGCTTGTCAAGCTCCATCTCGTCATAGCTCATAATCTCCCGGAGTTGCGGGATGTCAAAGGGGGCCAGCCGCGCACCGCATGAAATCAGTATGGAGCGGGCAGTCTTGCCGCTGGCCAGCTTGTACTTTTTGTACTGCTTGACCGCGAAACAGTCCGGCTTGCGCTTTTCCAGCCCGGCGAACATATAGTCCACCGCGTTCATGAAATCGTCATCGTCCTCCTTGACCTCCATGCCGGAAATCATGTCTACCAGCGTGTTCATGTTCTTGTCCTCGTCCGGGCCCTCGAAGATGATATAGGCGATAAGGGCGCAGTATAAAAGCGTTTCTGATTTCGTCCAGAACGGGTCGCCCTCCTTGCCCTCGCCTTTGGTGTTGGCGATTAAGGTATTGACGAATTTCAAAATATCGGCCTCGTTGCGGATATACGCTAACGGGTTGTAGTGCATGGAGCGGGAAAAATCAAAACAAGCTGTGATTGCATCCGCCTGCCCGGACTTGAAGAACAGCAGATATTTGTCCGGCCCGGCCTTGTAAAAGGCATAATCCACGTTCCACTTCCGGGCCACCCGGTCAAATTCTTTTGGGGCCCCGGTGAGCTCGATGCTGTTTGTGGCCGCGCCGTGGGCCATGAGCTTTTTCACGGACTGCCTGCCGTGGGGCGTCTGGTGGGCCCGGCGTTCCTTTTGTATCTTCCGGCCAGCCGCCCGGAGCGCATAGGCCAGCACCCGGGCCGTCAGCTTTCCCGTCCGTATGGATAACGCGATAGTGCGCCGGGAAACATCCTCGTCAATCAATCAAAACCGCCTCCTTTCATGGGGGATAGGCCCTCCGGCCTTTGGGACATTTTGTCTCGAAGTCACCGCTCCTCCCGGTTTGTTTCCGGGTGCTTGCGTTCAGCCGCCAGAGAGGAACGGTCAATCACTTCCTTGTAGGCGGCCATCTGCTCCCGGATGGAGAGCCGGGGGAGGGCAAAAACCTTGTGCTCCTTGGGTATGTCCTCTATCCCGTGATAGACTTCCTTAATATCGCCCGTCTGGACGATATAGCCGCCGGGGGCAAAGTGGCCGCCCTCGTTGATGGATACGTCCCGCCCGTATGCCTCATAGTCAAAATAGTCTTTCAACTCGGCGGGGATCGGCAAGTCCGACCCATAGTAGCGGCCCAAATCGTCCTCGCTTTCAATATCCGGGTAGAGCTCAAAGCTGTCCAGATTTTCCGCAAGGTTGATGATGTCCGCCACGCTGGAGGTATGCGCCCCCATATGGAGCGCGGCCTCGAATTTCTCAATCTCACTTTGGGGGAGCTCCGAGAGCAGGCAGGCCAGATGGTTCAGCTCGTCCAGATTTTCATACTCGCCCAGATAGTCATAGAGCCCCAGCACATCGCCGTCAAAGCTGGTGATGAAAAATTCCTCGTAGCGTATGCCGTCCACGCCGATATTCTTTAACAGCGCCTCCACCGCCTGGGGGCTGGTGGGGAATTTCAGCGTTTCCCCCACCAGCTCGCCCTCGTTGTATTTCCCCAGATTGGTGATGTACGCCTCGAACAGTGCGGCCACGTCAGCGGCGGCCCTGTCCCTTGACGGTCAAAATGCCCTCAAGGGTGGTAGCGGTAATGCCCAGCCGCTGGGCCACGGCGATGTCGTTCTTCATGGACTCGGTGACGGTATGCCCGCACACCACCAGCACCCGGGAGCGGCGGAGCAGGTCGCGGCCAATGTCGATGCTGCTCTTGTGCTCCTCGGGAACCGCGTCATTGAGGAAAAGGGGCAGGAACAGGGCCGGGCAGATAGGGGCAAAGCCCGCATCGTAGACCGCCCGGCAGTACTGCGCGGCCAGCTCCGCATTTTCCGTGTCGCCGCCATACCAAGCGGCGGTGATGTAAGCAAGGGGTCGTTTCATAGTCGTTTACCTCCGATATTTTAATAGTTGTCGTTCAGCCCTATCCCCCCGCCCTTTCCCATTCATGGGAAAGGGGGC
>CAJTXF010000069.1 GCA_910580045.1 uncultured Eubacteriales bacterium | reverse complement strand
TCGCCTTTTTGCGTTTAAGGTCTTTTTTTAGTATTCGTAGATACATTTCCGCTGCTCCTTTCGCTTTGTGGTTTTATTATAGCATAGGAGTTATTAAATAATCCTTAAATCAGGTTGCGGCATTCAAACTTCATTTTCAATTTTCTCTTTATGTTTTCCCTTTAGCGTCCTACCGTCCATGGGTTTTGGGGCATTTCTTGGTATAAGCCATACACGGTTGATATTCATAGCACCTTCTATGCGGTTTTCTTTACACAGCCACTGTACCCATCTTAATGATACATTCCATTTTCGGCAGCTTCCTGTGCGGTTATATACTCAAACATATCATCCCTCCAAAGTGTAATATGTAATATTATAGCCGTTTGAACGAACTGTATCAAGTGTGTAAATAGGATAGCTTGTCTAATATGTGTCCCAACTTGGGACACATTCCCTGCCTACTCCCTATACTGCGGCCAAGCCATTTCCGCATAGTTCATGCCATTCTCACCAGCACTGCCATGATAGTAAAGCGCCAAATACAGGTGCGGCCCGGTAGAATTGCCGGTACTGCCAACGTATCCCACAAGCTGCCCCTGCCGGATAGGCGTACCAGGAGCTACCGCCAGCCTGGACAGGTGGGCATAAACAGACTGCCAGCCGTCCGTGTGATCTACCACCACGCAGTTGCCAAAAGACCACATATTGCTTACGCCATGAGAAGGCGTCCACCCATCTTGGATATAGCGGACAGTGCCAGGAGCACAGGCATAGACTGGCTCGCCATAACAGTTAACAAAGGAAATATCTATGCCGTTGTGTCCAGGGTAGGTATTCCAGGTATGGCCGGGGAACGGAAAAGCAAACCGGCCCTCAGCTATGGCACTGGCCCCACCCAGGGGGTTAGCCGCCAGAGGATAGTAACGCAGGACGTGGTCTACATAGTCAATGTCACCGTACCCACTCCACCCATGGATTCCCGCCTACCAGACAGAAAACTCCCTGGCATTTTCCTTGGAGTACCCGCCCCGGGCCAGCGCCCAGGATATGTAACCGTTGCCGAAGTTGTAGCCCTGCAAGACAAGGCTTATATGGGGGATATCGCCGGGGCCAGTTGCTCCCGCAAGCTGGAGGTTGTTGGCGATAATGCTTGTCCCAAAATCTATGGAGCGCTCCGGGTCAACCGGCGTACCAACGGGCAGGCCCATGCCCTCGGCACACTGCATGACATCGCCGCCTACCAGCTCCACATTGCCGCCTGATTCCTGCATCATCACGGCCTTTATTAAATCCACATATTCGGGGATTCCATGCTGAGTAGCGTAAACGCGGATGATGGGGTCAAAGGCTTCCACCTCCGCGCTGACCGGCGTGTAAACGCCTGTGCCGGGAGAACTGCCGAATGCAGACAGTGCGCCGCCCAGCAGCACCACGGCCAGGAGGATGAAAACGCCTGTCCCGCCCACAAGCTCGGCGAGGGCGCTTATAAGAGCGCGTGCGGCGCGGACAGTAACGGCAGCGGCCTTTTTTGTGACGGCTCCTGTGGCTTTAGCCGTTTTACCTGCTTTTTGGGCAAGCTGCTTTTGGCTGTGGAACTTCATTTTCCGGGCGGTATGCTCCATCAGGGCCTTGCCTGCTGAACGGCGCGGCACTGCGCTTTTTACGGGTTTCACAGAATTGTTCAGTTTCGGGAAAGTTGCAGCTCTATTTGTGTTAATCATATCTGTTTTGATGGGATCAGTCAAATTTTTCACGGTTTCCTCGGCGCGGCGGGATTTAATGGCAGAGGGGCCGCTAACCGGCTTTTCTTTGGGGGCAAAAGCGTCGGAATTATGCTCTTTAATGGGTGAACGTCCAGCCTCCCCGATGGGCGGCTGGACGGATTGATTGATGGATTGATTTTTCCGCAAACTGCTGTTTTTTATAGGGATAGGTTGGGATGTCGGCTCTGCTTTCAGCGGAGAATTTTCGGTTATAGCAGACTGAACAGGAACCGACTTAGAGCCTGCCCTCTGTGCCGATGTGGGAATAGATGCTTTAGATTGTGGTGAAGATGGGGTATAGTTTACCTCTGTGCGCACATGAGGTTCACCGTGATAAACTCCTGCCCTATTTTCAGCAGAGGAAAATCGTACACCGTGGGACAATCCAGTCCCGTCAATATCCTGCTCCCTATAAATGGCCTCCACCACCTGTGCCTTGCGCTCCTTGATGAAATTCTGCCGCTGCTGAATGGCAATTTTCGCTTTCTGCATACCGCCATTCACGGCTTTATCACTTACAAATTGAGCCGCCTGCTGGGTGCTGTCAACGGCAAAATTGCCGGCGGGCCTGTCCTGCTGCTCCCTATCGTTCGGCTGGGCAGAATCACGGATTTTCTTTGTAAACTTGTCTCTGGCAAGTTTCATCGCCCGCTGCTTTGGCAGGACGCTTTCACCCTGTTTTTTCTTAACAGGGGTGCTCGCCTTAATAACCATAGACGGGTCTTTTTCTCGTATGATTCGGATAAAATGCACCTCCTGGATAAAGCAAAAATGCGTCCCAAGTTGGGACGCATTTCCACGCTAATTTACTGAATTTTTGATACCTTCCATAATGTAAAAAGCACAGGGCAGGGCGATAGAATTTCCCAAAGCCATATACCTTTGGGCCGGGCTTATCCTCTCGCCCGCCGCGCCGAACTCCGTCCAGCCATCGGGCAGGCCCATAGCCCGCTCGGTTTCCCGCTCCGTCAGATAGCGGACACAACCGCCCGCCGGGTCATCCTCGTACCAAAAGGCAAAAGGCGCGTTTCGGCTGGCAAGGATGGTGGGGAACGGGTCGTTTCTCCTGCCAAAGCCGCCTATAAACTGCGCATGGTTCTGGTTTGCTGCTGCTGCCCTCATTCTATACATTTGAAAAGGGTAGACGATGGGTACACGCCCCCCCTGCTTCAAGAAAAGGGCTTCTATCTCCGGGGGCGGCGAGATTCCCGCCCGGGCCGCCAGTTCCAGAAATTGGGCGCACGCCCGGGGGCCTAAACAGTATTTTTGCAGCACGCCGCCCTCTAAAGTCTGCCAGGAGAAACACGCGCTTTCTTCGGGCCAGAGGGGGCCTTGCCCAATATTGGGCGTCCATAAGCCGCCAGGCCAGATCAGGCTGTCCCCCTCTAACCATCCCGGCGTTTGCCCACTTCCCGGAAGCAGGCATTGGAACCGGGCACCCCGCGAAAGTTGTGAGCACGGCTCCAAAATCCAGCTGGTTTCCGGATGAAAGGCTTCCCATGACGTTTTCCCAAACAGCGAAAGTTGGAAATAGATTTCCAGTGGCATCCCTCATTTCGTTTATGATTCTGATAGCCTGAAAAAACAGGTTCGATTTCTTCCCGGCCAGCCCTGCACGGTCGCCAATCTGTGAAAAATTCTGGCAGGGCGAGCCGAAGGTTATAATGTCAACAGGCGGGATTTTCCCGCCGTCCAGCAGGGTGATATCCCCCAAGTGCGCCATGTTGGGGAAATGGCGCTTGGTGATGGAAACCGGCGCTTTCATAATTTCACTGGCCCAAACCGGCTCTATACCGTTGAGCCTTGCCGCCAGGGGAAAGCCGCCGAATGCTGATAGGTAAGTCTCCGATAAAATCATCTCGGACTTTTCCCCCAGCCCACACCGTGCGGGCGCCTTTCGACGCACACGGCGCACCATCTTACTTTGTGAAGCGGCACCTCATTTCAATGTGCCGCTTTGCTGATGAAGGGAATACATATTCACGCCGCTTTGTCATATAAAGCCTCAATAAGCGCCTTGATTCGCTTCTTTTTCTTGGGAAACAAATCATAGAGCCGTTCCGGGGTAGTGCTGTGCAGAATCGTGTGTTCCAGTTCAGATAGAACGCAAAGATTATTAAAGTCGTTTGTGCCGCCACTTTTCAAAGGCTTGATATGATGGCAGTGGTATTGCCCGACCGGGACATATTCCCCGGATAGATAGCTGATACCCTTTGTCGAACTGTATTTGCTGATTCTGAACAGGGCCAATCTGCTGTTTTTGATGTGCTTGGATACCCTGACAAGATATTCAATGTCGTCAATGGACACTCCAGGCCGCTGTTTCCTCTCTTTCTGTGAGCACGGATTTTCCCGTTTTACAACACCGTTACCGCCAGCCAAAATCCAGCTATCCCAGCTTGCCCACTGGATTTCAACAACTGGATACCCGTTAAAGCAGTAGTAGCCGTTGCTTCCCCAGGAACGATAGCCTCCTCTCTGAAAGTTATTTTTATATGACTGCTCTTGCGTAAACGTAACATTCCTCTCCATCGTGTGGTAGAACAATTTCTTGATTCGCCAACCTATCTTTCTAAAATTCATGCAGAAGTGCGTCATACCCTTGTAGTAGTTGTAGATGCCTACCACGTAAGTATTCCAATCGTGTATTGTCTCAAAATTCGGATGTTTCCTGACGGCCCGGAGCAATTCCCGGCACCTGTCAACGATTTCATCTTCCTTTTTCTGTGGAAGCGTATTGGCAACCATATACATACCTTTTTGCTGGACGCATTTGGGCGGCGGCTTGAACACGTAGAATTCATATCCCAGGTATTTCATCTTCTCTTTTGTGAGGTCATATATCCTGGTCTTTTCCTCATTGATTTTCAGCCGCATATTCTGTGTCAGATAATGGGTAACACTGTAGCGAAACCGCACAGCATCCTCATAGCTTTTGCAAATCACCAAAATATCGTCAGCGTAGCGAACATGGATGCCAATTTTCAGACCTGTGCGCTCCAGATTGCGCCGCCTGTGATTGTTGTGAAATTTCCCCACTGTTTTGTCATGCCAGCAGTCCCCTTGTTCCCTCAACCAAACATCAAACCGATGCAGATAAATATTGCTGATGAGCGGCCCCAGTATAGACCCCTGTGGAGAACCTTTAGGGTCTTCTACTTTACAGGAATCCTCATAGTAGCCTTTCTTAATGAATCGGTAGATATAGTTGAGAATCACTTGGTCACGGATGCCAATGTGCCATAGTTCCCGGTAGGCAATGTCTGCGTCAATCGTTCCAAAGTAGTCCTGCATATCGACAGACAGCACATAGGGCATGGTCATGCACTGGGTCTTCACCTTTGCCAGCGCCTGGTGCTGGCTGACTTGGGGACGAAAACCAAAAGAGCTTGGTACGAATTTTGTTTCACAGTAAGGCTCTATCACAAGCTGGATGCATTTCTCTACCAGCTTGTCCCAGATGGAGCAGATTCCCAGGGGGCGCTTTTTGCCGTTGCTTTTGGGAATGTATGTCCGGCGCACATAGTCCATTTTCTTGGTGAGCAGACGGTCTTTCACAATTTCCGCTAATTCCAGGATGGAATACGGCTCTAACGTCTTGATATTCGTACCGTTAGGCCCCAGCGCCATCCGCCCTCCGCTTTGGCTCAACTGCCGCAGCGCAAAGGCTACATTGTTAGCGTCATAGACCATGGGATAAAGCGTCCGCATATCCATTTTCCCGTTGCGGTAATCATTGAACCGCCGCTCCATATCCACAAAATAGTTGTAGCTATTGGTCAAAAGTTGTTTTCATAGGTTGGTTGGCCTCATTTCCGTAATGAATAGTCTCTTGCGTCTAATCAGGCGAATAGAAATGATTGTTCTGCCGTTCAAAGTAAGACTAAGGCCCTTCGCTCCTCCGTATTTCTTGATACGGTATCTTCACTACTATGGCCCCGCTGACTACCCGTGCGTAATCTTTCTGGCCCTACCCTTTCGGTGCAGGCCGTCCCCGATTACTACATGACAAAAATTTCTTGCCATGCCGGGCAGTTCTCCCATATCAATACGACTGCCTTAATGCCGCACTTAGGACTCCTCTTTACTCCGCAGGCTTGGGTCTCCCCGGTCCGTTTCCCACGGACTCTATGGCGGCCATAACGCCATCCCCCATAATGACACGGAAAAATCACGTGAGGTAAGCCTGTTTTTCCATCCCCTCCTTGCGGAGCAGGACAGCATTCGTTACGAAGCGTACAAGAAAGGAATTTCTATCCATATGCGGCGGAACCCGAGGTGTGCTGTCACCAGCAGTGTCCCCGTCTTCACCTATGCTTCGCGACTGCCTGTTGCCAGACAGCCGGCAGGAGTATTAGTCGCGGTCGGATACATGAGATATTTGGCTCTCATGCCGCCGCCAGCCGTATCAACACCTACAGGGTACACGAATGAAATGCCCCTGTCAGGTTCACAGTGGTGTCCTCGCTACTACGCTGGTTTTACACTGCGATTCGGGACGCACTTCCATCGAATAAACTGCCTAAAGTCAGCACTAAGATTCTCCCGGTGTGGTGGTCATGAGCTTATAGAGCGCTGTGTCGCGGGGGGATTGTATTTACGAACGGCACCAGCGCCCCACCCATGCGCAAAAGCCCATGCCCGGCCTCGGCGTTCTCTATGTAGCCCATCTGCGTGTCGGACAGGTGGAGAAGCTGGGCTAACTCTGCCCGGTCGGTGGCCGCCTGATTAAAAAGCAGCAGAAATTCAGAGTTGGCGAACATGAGCCGAGCCGTTTCAGAGCGCAAACATTCCTCCACATTCTGCGTGGCTGCTGTCAAAGGTGCGCCGTATTTACGCCAGCGTTTCCAGGCCCGGTATAGCACTTCGGCAGAATAGTGATACTTAAAATACAAATACACTTCGTCTATAAAGACCCAGGTGTACTTGCCCTTCCTGCGGTTTGCGGCCACCCGGTTTTGTATGGGCCTCCAGGGTAACGACCAGGGCCGTGGGCCGGAGGCTTTCGCCCATTTCGTACAGGTCGATGGCAACCAGGCGGTTGTCCATATCCACGTTAGTTTCGTGGGCGAACACGTTCAAGCTGCCCTCGGTGATAAGCTCGGCGGCAAGGGCGATTTCTCTGGCCTCTGGTTCGGTCTGTTTCAGCACTTCGGAGCGCCAGTCGGTCAAGAGCGGTGCAGGCATTTTACCTTTAGATTTCAAAAATAGCCTATAGACATTAGCGGTGCAGCGGTCTATAATGGACTTGTGGCTGCCGGTGATGCGTCCTGCGCCCATCTGCTGCTCCAAAATACTGGTGATAACCTCGGACTTGAGCGCAACGGGGTTTTCGTCCTCGCCGTACCCCTCAGCCATGTCCAGCGGGGAAATGTGATGTGGGCTGTGGGGTGATATCTCCACAACCTCGCCGCCCAGGGCGCGGGCAAGGGGGCCGTACTCTCTTTCTGCATCTATGATGATAATATCATCGTTTGTACCGAGTGCAACATTAGTTATAGTGGATTTCATTGCCATAGACTTGCCGGAGCCGGACACGCCCAAATAGAATCCGTGGGGAGATATCAGGCGCTTGCGGTCGCAGATCAACAGATTTTTTGACACAGCATTGACGCCATAATACATCCCGCCCGGGTCCTGAATTTCCTGGGCCCGGAACGGCATAAGGACGGCGGTGCTTTCCGTTGTCAGGGTGCGGAGGGCCTTCACCCGGCGCAGGCCATAGGGCAAAACCGTGTTCAAGCCGTCCTCCTGCTGGTAGCGCAGGACGGAGAATTGGCAAAGGCGTTCCCGGCCTATGGCAAGGAGGGTTTCTGTATCGGCGTCAAGCTGTTCCAGGGTGTCGGCAATATGGGCCAGGGTCACGACGGCAAACATCATCCGTTGGTCACGGACGGTGAGATCGTCCAGAAATTCTTTCGTTTCGGCCCGAAGCTGTTCCAGCTCATAGGGGACGCTGGCGGTAAAATTGTTCTTGGAGTTCTGCCGCTGCTGCCAGCGGGTGATGTCCGATTCCACTCCCAAAATGCGCTGTTGTATCTCTTTCACGGCTTCGTCCGTGGGAACGGGCAGGATATCAATGGCAATCACCAGATTCCGGGCAAAGTCAGATAGGTCGGCAATCATCTCGTCCTTAATATAGCTGGCGTACTCCTTGAGAAAAAGCACCCGGCCAAACTTGCCGCCCATCTCAAAATGCCCGGCCTTGAATTGCAGGCCGTCCGGGCAGATCAGGTCTTTGTAGTCCACCCCGTACCGGATGGCGGCGGCTTGGTCGAAGGTGAAGTATTGTTCCTCGCCGGGTCGGAAGAAGTCATGGAGAAGCCGCAGGCGTTCATAGTTGGAAATGGCCCTCGCGCCAGAATCAAGCCGTCCAAAATTCTTGCTCAAGTTGCCGTCCACCCGGCGGAAGTATGCCCGGCTGTCCTCGATTTTCCGCTGGGCGATAGACAGAGTGATGTACTTTTCCTGCACTAAGTCGTTGCTCTCAGCGGCCTTGCCTATGAGGATATCGTTGTACTCCTGGCGGTACTTGTCCAGCTCGTCACCTTGCTCTTTCATCAGGACGGAACGGCGGAAGTCCACGGGGTTCAGCCGCCGGTTGATGATGTTGATTTTTGCGGTGGCGTCTGTGGGTAGGGAGTTCAGCACGGCGCTGTAGGACAGAAAAATGCTGCGCCTGTCCTCGTTTGACGCGGCGGCGTAATTCACATCGGCAAAGCGCCATGTGCGGCTGTGCTTGCTCCCCACCTGCCAGATGCCGTCGCTGTAAATCTTCTTGATGGGGATAGACTGCTGGACGCTGCGGGGGATGATGAATTTCTCCTTCTCGCTCTTATTGGCGCTGATTAGGGACTTAATCAAAATCGTCACACTCCTTTCGGCCCATGAGGGTGTAGTGGAGGTTGTGGGATTCAAACCGCCTGCTCCCGGCGCAGAGGATTTCAGACTTAACAACGGCCCAGATAAATTGCTCCAGGGTCATACCGTTGTAAGTGAAAAAACCTGCCACTCCTGCCGGAGCTGCGCAGAGTATGCAGAGCCAGCTTGCGGTTTCCTTGCCGAGAACGGGGTTCAGCCCCAGGTAGATACCCACGGCGATCAGCACGGCCAGGGCCGCGCATAGGAACTGGCGGACGGACAGGCCGAAAAAGATGGTCTCCTTGTGGCGGCGGACTTCTTTGGGGATTTTTACTTCTATAAATTACCACTCCTTTTTTGTGTCCCAAGTTGGGACATATTTATAATCCGAACATTTCTTTTGCTAATCTGTCCGCGCCTTTCACCAGACCCACCAGCACAAGCATATTAAACACAAGCTGCCCCAGGTACTCCCAGGCCATGGTGACGGCGGGCAGGCTGGGGTCTACCGATGGGGTAGAACTTGATAAAAAGGCTGAATAAATCAGGCAAGCCAGCACGATGATAATACCCTCGGAGCACACGCCGATGTAGGATTTTATAAAGGCTTTTCCTGTGGCGGAAGTGCCTTCCCCAGCGAAAGACGCCAGGGGCAGCGGCGCTAAAGCTGTGTACATATAGAGCCGGAAAAACCGGCTGTACACGGTCAAAATCAGGATGAACGATAAGACGGTGATAATCAGGCTTGCAAGCAGGGACACCAGCCAGAGGGGTATCGACTCAAAGAAACCTATCCCCTCTATGGCGTCCACGATCTCCGTGGGCAGGTCCGCTCCGGCGCTGACCATGCCGCCCATGCTCTCCATGACATTGCTGACCACGCCCCCGCAAATCTTGAAGATGGCGGACATAATGTCCATGGAATACCCCACGGCGACCTTGGCCCCGGCGAACCGGATGAAGTGGCGCAGGGCAAATTCCGGCCTCTGCATCTCCTTAAAGCCCGCCGCAGACTGGAACACGCCCATGGCAAAGAAAAGCACCAGCAGCCCATAGCCAATGCCCTGCATGGCCCCGGCCAGGGTGGTGATGATGTTCCAGATATCCCCGCCCTTGAAAGTCTCCGGGGATTGGGTCAAAAGCGCCCAGAGCTCAGCCAGCTTGCCGTTCCATGCGCCCAGGGCGCTTTGTATGTTCTGTACGACCCAGTTATCGCTGATAGGCCATCACCTCCTTGAGAAAATGCGTCCCAAGTTGGGACACATTTTCCCGTCTGTTTTTTGTCCTCATGGCATTACACCACGCCGATCAGCTTCAGGATGTCCTCGGCACAGGCAATGAGCAGCCCGCCGAACAGGCAGAGAAAACCCTGGGTGCGCTGGCTGGCGTCGTGGGACTGGACGGACATACCCACCTGCACGATGCCCCACCCCAGGATAATGATTCCGATGGCGCGGATGCAGGAAAAAATAAAGGTGGACAGGTTGTTTACAATGGTAAGGGGGCTGTCACCACCGTCTGCGGCAAAGGCCGGGACTGCCAGGACGGTAAAAGCCACGGCCAGCACGGCCCAAAAGGATATGGCCCATTTTGCGGGCCGAGGTGTGTTTTTTTCATTCAGATTCCTCCATATCTTCTATAATTTCGATTTCGTCTAAGCTGGTAAACGGGAAATTCAAGTCCTCCACCGCATAGGGGGAGGCGGGGTAGTGGATATATGGCGCGGCCCCGCCGTCCTCGGTCAGTGAAAGATTAGGGTGTTTCATAAGGTCGTACTTATTATCCAGCACGGGCAGCTCGCCACGGAGCAGCACCAGGGCCTTGGCATTATCCAGCATACGCACCTCGTTCGGGGTCATGAGCTCCTTTCCCAATTTCTGATAGTTCAGCCCATGCGAAAGCTCCCGCCCCCTTGTTTCGGACGTGTTGAAGCTGTCTATCGTTTCCTTGCCTAAAATCTCCGATATTTCTTTGAGCGTCGTTTTTTCCTTGCCGCCCAAGAAAAGCGTGGTGTCGCAGTTGCCGACTATGGTATCGGCGTTGTCCTTGTAGATTGCTTTTAGCTGTGACTGGCTCTGCAAGATGATTGACGCGGATATTTCCCGGCTCCGTATGGTTGCGATTAGTTTCTCAAATTTGGGGATTTGCCCGATATTCGCAAATTCATCAAGTAAGCACCGTACATGGACGGGAAGCCGCCCGCCGTATTCATCATCTGCTTTGTCGCACAAGAGGTTGAATAGCTGTGTGTAGAGAATACTCACGACAAAGTTAAAGGTGTCGTCGGTGTCGCTGATAATCACGAAAAGTGCAGCTCTTTCCCTCCTCGCTCGTCCATGCAAAGGCACTCATCGGCAAGGCGGTGACTGCCATCAGCAGGCAGAGCAGGGCGGACAGGACACGCCTGCC
This sequence comes from uncultured Eubacteriales bacterium, assembly GCA_910580045.1. Lineage (GTDB taxonomy): Bacteria > Bacillota > Clostridia > Oscillospirales > Acutalibacteraceae > Acutalibacter. Next base: position 1,805 of record CAJTXF010000069.1, on the reverse strand, counting down.
GCTTAACTTAAACTTTGTTTTCATAGGCTGAAAAACCGTCCTTTCTTGATTTTGGGCATAAAAAAATCCCCCTGTCGGTTAAAACAGAGGGACATACCCGTTGTTTGGTTTTGGCTGTTACGCAAAGAGGAAATATATCAGATATTCGCCGTTTCCCCTTGCTTCGCAGTAGATGTTAAAATCTGTGATTTCATCCATTCCGTATGAGCCGAGGTTGGCGGCTGTGTGGAATGTGATATAGCTCTCAAGGCTCTGCTTTAGGGCTTCGCCTTGATTGCTCTGGGATGCCGTAACGGGATTCCACCATGCAGCGTTGTCTGGGGTCAGGGAACTGTCCAGATTAAGCCCCATCGACTGCCCGATACCGATGCAGTCCGCCTTGATTGCTTCGATGTCAAACTCATAGTCATAGGCTGTTTTCGGCTTGGCTTCTTCGGGTGCTGCCGTAGGCTGCGGCGGTGCGGACGGCGGGGTTTCCGCTATCGGCTGTTGTGTTTCCTGCGGCTCTTGCTGTACCGCTTGTGGCTGCTCCGTGGGTGCGGGCGTTGTTTCCGCCGCAGGCTCTTTACTTTCCGAGGATACAGAAGCCGCAGACTGCCCATTCTCCTTTGGCGGGATTGCCGCCGCAGGCTCTGGGGTGTTTGCATTTTCCTCCACAATCGGCTGTGACTGTTCGGGAGCTTTCGTGCTTTCGGTTTTTTCCGTTTCCTCTGGGGTTTTGCTCTCCACGGGAGCGTCCGTTTCCATACTTTCCGAGGATAAAATGCTGTCTGTGCTTTCCGCTTCGGCTTTTGCTCTGGTTTCCTCTGCAAGCTCATTTATCGTTGTGGGGGCTGTTGAAACAGCAGAGCATCCGCTTACCGTCAGCACCAGAAGCATCATTCCTGCAATCATCTGTTTTTTCATAAGCAATCGACCTCCTTTGTGGCTTCATTATACGGAAAACCGCTAAAAACCGCAAAGGTGGGAATTTCGGCTCTTACAGGGATTTGCAGATATTCTTTTTCTCGGATAGTTACTGGCAGTATCAAGGGGGAGAGGTGTGGAGAGGGGGAAAGCGACAATGTGGCTATCCGCCTGTGCCGCAAAAGGGCATACCTCGCCCTCGGTGTGCGGCTATCTCTCTTGACTTCGCTGCCTTTGCAGGTGTCGGTTGTAGAACTCCAACGCCTTGACAACGAAATCCGTTTCCTGCCCTCTGGGGACTGACCTCGGTATGAGCTTGGTTATCCTCTCGTCCTTAAAGGCGGGCTTTTCTTTCTGGTTGGGCTTTTCCTCCTTCATGATGCTCTGGATAACCTCGTCCGTGAGCTTGCCGTCCTGCATGAATTTTTTCATTTTGATAGCCTGTGCAAGTGACGGCGTAGCGTCGTTATACTCCATAGCTTCAAGCAGGGTGTACTGCTGTCCCTCGGTGAGATAGGATAATTCCACCGCAGGGCGGAAAGCAATCTTGCGTTCATCTACCATTTGCAGGATTTCGGGTACAAGCTCGGTTAGGCGGATAAAGCGGAAAATTTGTCTTTCGCTGTCGCCTACCTCTTTTGATACTTCTGAAGCACTTGTCAACTTATTGCCCACTGGGCAGGAAGTTAAATCGCTTCTTTGTCCTTGCCTGTTCATTGCTTCAAGCCGCATCTTATACGCAAAGGCTTTCTCACTCGGCAGAATGGCAGAGCGTTGGAGATTGCTTTCCACCATGACAATAATCGCTTCGTCACGGGTCAGCTCCTTGACCTCGCATTTCAGCGTTTCAAGCCCCGCAAGCTCACAAGCCTTTTTACGCCTGTGACCGCTGATAAGCT
>CAJTXF010000068.1 GCA_910580045.1 uncultured Eubacteriales bacterium | reverse complement strand
CACCGGGGTGGGGCCAAAAGCCGCGCTGGCGGTCCTCTCAGAAATGGCCCCGGAGGACGTGGCCCTGGCCGCTGCCGCTGGGGATGCCAAGCGGTTCACCCGGGCCAGCGGGGTGGGGGCCAAGCTGGCCCAGAGAATCGTGCTGGAGCTGAAGGACAAGGTAAAGGGCCTGAGCTTTGCCGGGATGGAGCTGGACGGGGTGGAGCCAGGCGGCCCCTCTGCGGCAGGGAACGCGGCCCAGGCCGCGGAGGCCCTGGTCACCCTGGGCTACAGCCCCTCAGAGGCCGCGGCGGCAGTGGGGCGGCTGGACAGCCAGCTGCCTGCTGAGGAGCTGATTCGGCTGGCCCTTAAGAGTTTCGGAAGCCGGTAGGGGGGAGAACCATGGAGGAGAAGCTGCAAAAGGCCATCAAGGTGGTGCTGGGCGGGGCGCTGGGCATTTTTATCGGCCGCTCCCTGTGGCTGCGCCAGGACGTGAGGGCCCGGCCAGAGCTGTACCAGGCCAATTCCGCCCCCTGGTACACCCCTCTGCTGTGGGAGGGGGCCATTCTGCTGGGACTGTTCCTGCTGGGCGGGCTGGCCTGGTGGCTGCTGGACAGGCGGCGGAAGAAATGACGGGCCTGTTTGGGCCTAGGGGCTGGTGGCTTTCCAGTCCCGCGGAGGGAATATATTGAGCGTTTGAGGAAGATTTGAACGGCCTGGACAGGCCCCGGCGGAAGCTGGAACATAGCTTCTGCTACAGGCGGGCCCCGCGGGCCGCCAAGGAGGTTTTGCAGAATGCCAACCAATGATAATGCCCATGCCATCCGGCTGTATAACGCCCTGCTGGCGTTGGGGGGCGCTGGCGCGGCAGAGGAGATTGCCCGGCAGCATCCCCTCTCCAAGTCAGCGGACTATCAGAAAAAGTACCAGTGGGCCCTGACTGTGTGCGGGTATTTGGAGGAGCACTACAGCGGGGAGAGCATTGCGGCCATCCGCGCCCGGTGCTATTGTGAGGACAGTACAGCCCTGGCCAACCGGATGCGGGGCTATCTCAAGCAGGTATCCGGGGACATGGCAGAGTTTGCCAGGCTCCACAACTGGAAGGAGAAGAACGCCCGGATTGAAATCATCAAGGGCGGGCTGCTGTATATTTATCCTGAGTGTTATTGCTCCTGTGTAAAGCGGATAGAGGGCCCTGTGCCCAAAACCTGGTGTTACTGCACCTTGGGCCATGCCAGGAAGCTGTTCAGCCAGGTGTTCGGGCCTCAGATTCAGGCAGAGCTGTGGGAGACTGTGAAAAGCGGCGGCAAGCGCTGCGTGGTGTTTGTGGAGCTGAAGCCCAGTCCTAAGCCTGTGGCCAAGGGGTGGTTCGGCAGGAAAAAGGAGAAGAAGCAGCTGTGAGGATTGCCGTGATACAGGCCTCCTCCCAAAAGGAGAAGAATCCCCTTTTATACCAGTGCACTGTCCGGGCAGCAGAGAGGCAGGGCCATCAGGTGGTAAACCTTGGGGTGTTCCCGGAGGAGGACGTGAGCTATACCTATGTAGAGACAGCGCTGCTGATAAGCCTGCTCCTTTCCAGCGGGGCGGCGGACTTTGCGGTAACCGGCTGCTCCTCGGGCCAGGGGATGATGCTGGCCTGCAACAGCCTGCCCGGGGTGCTGTGCGGCTATGTGCCCACCCCTCAGGACGCGTTCCTGTTTGGCAGAATCAACGGGGGCAACGCAGTGTCACTGCCGCTGGGGCTGGGGTTTGGCTGGTGCGGGGAGCTGAATATGCAGTACACCTTGGATAAGCTGTTTGAGGGGGAGCTCGCCGCCGGGTATCCCCCTAAGGACGCGGAGCGCAAGCGGCGGGATACCCAGCTGCTCAAAGAGCTGAGCGCTGTGAGCAAGCGGGACCTGGCGGAGTGCTTTGGGGCATACCCCCGGGCGCTGGCGGAGAAGGTCCTGGGCCGGAGGAATGTAGCGGAGTACATCCGGGCCAACGGGCAGGGCCCTGCAGCGGAATGGTGCGGGAGCCGGCGGGGGGAGTGACCTGCCGTCGCTCCCCTGGCTTCCAGCAGGCCCCGGCAAGGGGACAAGGAGGAGAGTATGAGCATACAAATTCAAAGCAATGTGCTGCGGCATGTGTTGCAAAAAGCCTATTTTATCAACGGCACAGCCTATGCGGGCAAGTCCACCATGGTGAAGCTGCTGGCCCGGAAGCATGAGGGCGTCTGCTGCGGCGAAAACTATCATGACTGCCTGATGGACGCTGTGGATGTGGAGCACCAGCCCAATCTCTGCTACTTCCAGACCATGAGGGACTGGCAGGCGTTTGTGAACCGCACGCCAGAGGAATACAGCGCCTGGATTGCCGGATGCTCCAGAGAGGCGGAGGATTTGGAGCTCTGCCGCCTGATTCAGCTGGCAGAGTCTGGGAAGAAAATCTTTGTGGACACAAACATCTCCCTGAAAACCCTGCGGGAGGTGTCGGACTACCACAGGGTGGCAGTTCTGCTGGCCCCGCCCCAGGTGTCGGTGGAGCGGTTCTTCCAGCGGGCGGATTCGGAGAAGCAGTTTATTCTGGAGCAAATCCGCCAGGCGGAAAATCCGGAGAAAACCATGGAGAACTACCGGGCCTGCCTGGCTGCTGTCAACAGCCCGGAAAACTACCAGGCCTTTGCTGAATCAGGGTTCTTCACCCTGGCGCGGGACGACACCCGCACCCAGGAGCAGACCTTGGCCCTTTTGGAGGAGCATTTCGGCTTGTGAACCTTACAGTGAATAAACTACACGTGAACCGGGAGGCCTGGAAATGAGCGAGTTGGTTTTCCAAGCGGCTGAGGAGGTCCGTGCCCTGGGCGTGATTGCCTTTGACTGGGCCTACCGCCTCCGGGCCCAGTACGATGGGGGACGCCTTTCCGGTATTTTACAGCTGGCTCAAAAAGTATGTGCGGCTGGGGCGGCTGTGACGGTTTCTGTGCCCATGCCTTTGGCGAGCTTCTCAGGCAGCGGAAGGCGCTGTTCCCCCAGGTGTGCCAGTGGACCCAGGACGGAGACTTCTGGGTGCGCAGGGCCCCGGCGGTGATTCTTATCCCCAGGGCTATGGCTGGATGCTGAAACGCCTGTCAGAGCAGGAGCCGGAGAGGTTAATGAAGAACCACGCAGCCACGCCCAGGACAGCCTTCCGGTACGCGCTGGAAAAGTTCGGCAGGCAGACCCGCAGTGAGCGGATGGCTCTGTAAATTTCAGGGTATGGTACCCCAATAACAGCGAGGTGAACCCCATGATAGAAAAAAGCGGCGGCAAGGGCCCCCGGGCGCCCCAGGAATACGGCATTGACTGGGACGCCCGGGACGGTGAATTGAACTTTGAGGACCGGCTCACGGATACTGGCTATATCCCCGGGGACCAGGAGACCGAGAACCCCCTGCGCCCCAGGACCTTTGCCGAGTATATCGGCCAGGACAAGGCAAAGGAGAACCTGAAAATTTACATCGAGGCAGCCAAGTCCCGGAAGGAGACCCTGGACCATGTGCTGCTCTATGGCCCGCCGGGCCTGGGCAAGACCACCCTGGCGGGCATTGTGGCCAACGAGCTGGGGGTGAACCTGCGCATTACCAGCGGCCCGGCCATTGAGAAGCCCGGGGATTTGGCCGCGCTTTTGACCAACCTCTCCCCCGGGGACGTGCTGTTTATTGATGAAATCCACCGGCTGCCCAGGACCGTGGAGGAGATTCTGTACCCGGCCATGGAGGACTTTGCCCTGGACATTATCACCGGCAAGGGCCAGATGGCGGCCTCCTATCACCTGCCCTTGCCCAAGTTCACTTTGGTGGGGGCCACCACCAGGGCCGGGCAGCTGTCAGCCCCCTTGCGGGACAGGTTCGGGGTGGTGCTCCGGCTGGAGCTGTATAACCCCCGGGAGCTGGGGCTGATTGTCCAGCGCAGCGCCCAAATCCTGAACGCCCAGATGGAGGCGGACGCGGCGCTGGAGCTGGCCTCCCGCAGCCGGGGCACCCCCCGGATTGCCAACCGGCTCTTAAAGCGGGTGCGGGACTTTGCCGAGGTGATGAGCAATGGCGTCATCACCCTGAACACGGCCCAAATCGCCCTGGAGCGGATGGAGATTGACGAGCTGGGCCTGGACCAGAGCGACCGGAATATGCTCACCGCCATTATCAAAAACTACGGGGGCGGGCCTGTGGGCCTGGAGACCCTGGCTGCTGCTATTGGCGAGGAGGCTGTCACCATTGAGGACGTGAACGAGCCCTATCTGATGCAGCTGGGCTTTCTCACCCGCACCCCCCGGGGCCGGTGCGTGACCCCCGCGGCCTGCGCCCATCTGGGGCTGCCTCTGCCCGCGCGGCTGCGGGCGGACGAGGATTTGCAGCTGAGAATGGAGTGAGAGCTATGACAGATATTGTGGAGAAAAACAGACGGGACTGGGAGGAATATTCTGAGAGGTATATGGCCTTCAACCTGTCAGACAGCGTGCTGGAGCGCCTGAAAGCCAGGCCCGAGAGCGCCTTTGCCCCAGCGGTGTGGGCCATGCTGAAAGAGTACCTGCTGGAGCTGGAGGGCAAACGGGTCTGCGTGCCCTCCAGCGGGGACAATCACGCGGTGCTGGCCTTTGCCCTTATGGGGGCCCAGGTGACCTCCTGCGATATCTCCCAAAACCAGCTGGCAGCGGCAAAGGCAGCAGCGGAGAAGCTGGGCCTGGGAGACCGCGCTGCCTTTCAGCAGGAGGACACCATGCGGCTGGATGGGATAGAGGACGGGGCATATGACCTGGTGTACACCTCCAACGGGGTGCATGTGTGGCTCAACGATTTGCCCTCCATGTATGGGAATATCCACCGGATATTAAAGCCCGGGGGCCTGTATGTGATGTATGAGCTCCACCCCTTCCAGCGGCCCTTTGGGGAGGGCCTGAAGGTGGTGAAGCCCTATGACAGCACCGGCCCCTTTGAGGACGAGACCACTGTCAACTTTGCCTGGCGCGTCCAGGATATTGTGAACCCCATATTGGACGCGGGCATCCGGCTTATGCGCATGGAGGAAATCATGCCAAAGCCAGACTATGAGCATCCCTTCTTTGTGAAAAATGAGGAGATAGTGAATGGCCGCAGGCTGAGCCGGGAGGAAGTGGACGCCATGTACGACTGGCGGCAGAATCCTGCGGCAGCCCTGCCGGAGATGATAGCCCTTGCGGGGCGCAGGGACGGACAGGGGTGAGCAGAAAGTGAATATGAAAATAAAAGGCCTGCCCCTTCTGGCCACCCTGCTTCTGAGGAAACCCAGAGCAGCGGAGGAATGAGAAAAGACGCGAGGTGCGAAGATGGTAGACATCTGCCCCCAGGGATGGCTCCAGAGCTCAGCGGACTACAACCGCTATTTTATGGAGCATGACCACATTGACAGTGTAAGCTATGCGCGGCTGGATATGGTTGGCATGGACGTGAACCAGGCCGCCCGGGCGGTTCATGCCTGGCTGCGGGGCAAAATGGAATTTTACGCCGGACAGGGCGATATACTGTAATCAGAAAATGTATTTTCAGAAAATAAATTTTGGGAAGGTGTTTTTATGGGACGGCTTTTTGGAACAGACGGAATCAGAGGCATTGCAAATCAGGATTTGACCTGCGAGCTGGCCACCCAGCTGGGCCGGGCGGCGGCCCAGGTGCTCACCAACAAATCCAACCGGCACCCCCGGGTGCTGATTGGCAAGGACACCCGGCTCTCCTCAGATATGCTGGAGAACGCCATGGCCGCCGGGCTGTGCAGCATTGGGGCCAGCGTGGTGACTTTGGGGGTGGTGCCCACCCCGGCAGTGGCCTATCTGGTGGAGAAGTACAAGGCGGACGCGGGGGTGATGATTTCCGCCTCCCACAACTCCTTTGAGTACAACGGCATCAAGATTTTCTCCGGGGACGGCTTCAAGCTGCCGGACGATTTGGAGGAGCGGATTGAGGACATTATTTTGGGCAAAACGGACATCTCCGGCCAGCTGCCTGTGGACGAGGGCCTGGGCACTGTCACCCACGCGGACAGCGCGGTGCGGGACTATATTGAGCATGTAAAGAGCACCGTGCACTTTGCCCTGGACGGCATGAAGCTGGCCATTGACTGCGCCAACGGCTCGGCCAGCGCCACAGCGGAAACCCTGTTCACCGAGCTGGGGGCAGAGGTCACCATGCTGAACCAGAGCCCGGACGGCATCAATGTGAATGACAACTGCGGCTCCACCCACATGGAGGGGCTGATTGAATACGTGCGCACCCACGACCTGGACGCGGGCGTGGCCTTTGACGGGGACGCGGACCGGTGCCTGATGGTGGACGAGGCAGGCAATTTTGTGGACGGGGACTTTATCATGGCCATCTGCGCCCTGGACATGAAGAGCCGGGGCAAGCTGAACAAGAACACCGTGGTGGGCACTATCATGACTAACCTGGGCTTCCAGAAGTTCTGCGAGGAGAACGGGATGCGGTTCGAGGCCACAAAGGTGGGCGACCGGTACGTGCTGGAGCAGATGCGCCTGGAGGGGTACAGCTTTGGCGGCGAACAGAGCGGCCATGTGATTTTCCGGGACTTCGCCACCACCGGCGACGGCCAGCTGACCGCCTGCCAGCTGCTGAGCCTGATGCACCGCCGCCAGGGCAGGCTCTCCTCTTTGGCCACAGCCATGCAGCGGTATCCCCAGACCATGATAAATATCACCGTGACCCCAGAGGGCAAACTGGCATTCTACACTGACCAGCGGGTGCGCGGGGTGATTGAAAAGGTGAGCAATACCCTGGGGGGCGAGGGGCGCATCATTGTGCGTCCCAGCGGCACTGAGCCCCTGCTGCGGGTCATGGTAGAGGGCCGGGACGAGGGGCAGATTCAGGCCCTGGCAGAGGAAGTGGCACAGGTCATCCGGGAGGAACTGTGCTAGGCGCGTGACCGCGCGGGACAACACGCGGGATAGGTGAGCGAAAAACGTGACCGGTTACCCCGCGGCCATGGACATGTGGGTGGAAACAGGAAGTTTTTGCGCTCGCGTTGGGCATCCGCGAAGGTTCCGTCATACTCGGAATAAAGGAGTGAAAAATATGAGTGAAAGCTACAGCCAAAAAATCTCCCAGCGCCAGTGGAACCAGCCGGACAAGGGGGAGTTGGAAAGCCAGCGGGAGGCCACCTTTATAGATGACATTATCCAGAAGGACCACCTGGAGCGCCAGGTGCTGGCCGCTTTGGACGGGGTGGAGACTGTGTTTGACGGCGGGGCCGGGTGCGGGCGGTTCTCCATCCTGCTGGCAAAGCGGGGGTGCAGGGTCACCCACTTCGACATCTCCCAGCCCATGCTTGACAAGGCAAAGGAGCTGGCCGCCCAGGCCGGGGTGCTGGGCAATATGGAGTTTGTCCAGGGGGCCTTGGAGGATTTGTCCGCCTATGGGGACGGGCAGTTCGACATGGTGCTCTCCTTTGACGCGCCAGTCTCCTACACCTACCCCAATCAGGAAAAGGTCATTGGGGAGCTGAGCCGCATCTGCAAAAAGAAGCTGCTGCTCAGCGTCAGCTCCCGGCTGGGGTTCCTGCCCTATCTCAGCGACCCTATCCAAAAGAGCCACTACATTTTGGATGAAAACTCCCCTGACCCCTTTGTCCAGTGGTGCCTGAGCCACCGGGAGGAGATGGCGGAGAATTTCCGCTTTGATTTGGCGGGGACGAAAAAGCTGCTGGCAGAGGGGGTCATGGGCGGGGAGGCCGAGATAGCGGAGTATGAACGGGGCGGCGCGCCCTGGTGCATCACCTACGGGTTCCTTCCCAACGAGCTGCGGGGCATTCTGGAGGGGCTGGGCCTAAAGGACATCCGCATGGCCGGGCCCGGGGCCTATGCCCGCAGCATATCCTGGGAGATTCTGCGGAAAATCATGGCGGATTCAGCCCAGCGGCAGGACTTTCTGGACTTCTGCTATGTGTATGACCAGAACCCCTATGTGCTGGGCATGGGCAAGGACAATCTGTTCGCCATGGGGCTAAAGTGAGGAGGGCTTGGTTTGGGCAAGTTTCTGTGCGTGCTGGGCATATTCGATGAAGAGACCCAGCAGGTGCTGGGGGAGTATCAGCGGGCCGTGCTGGCCAAAAAACCGGAGGCTGAGGCGCCCTTCAGCCTCGGCGGCATGAGCAGCAGAGAGGGAGAGGCAGGCGTATGAGGACAGCAGCGTGGCAGGACTATGAACTGATTGACGCCTCCGCAGGGGAGCGGCTGGAGCGCTGGGGGGAGATTCTGCTGATTCGCCCGGACCCCCAGATTATCTGGAATACTGAGAAAAAAGACAGGCGCTGGCACTCGGCCCACGCCCGGTACCACCGCTCCAACAAAGGGGGCGGCCATTGGGAGCCCTATCAGAAAATGCCGGAGGTGTGGTCTGTGGGCTGGCGGGAGCTTACCTTCCGCCTGAAACCCATGGGCTTTAAGCATACGGGCCTTTTCCCAGAGCAGGCGGTGAACTGGGCCTTTGCCATGGAGAAGATACAGCGGGCGGGCAGGCCGGTCAAGGTGCTGAACCTGTTTGGCTACACCGGCGCGGCGACGCTGGCCTGCCTCTCTGCCGGGGCTTCTGTCACCCATGTGGACGCCTCCAAGGGCATGGTCCAGTGGGCCAGGGAGAATGCCGCCGTCTCGGGGCTTTCTGACAGGCCCGTGCGCTGGCTGGTGGACGACTGCGTGAAGTTCGTCCAGCGGGAGCGGCGCCGGGGCAACACCTATGACGCCATTATCATGGACCCGCCCTCCTATGGCCGGGGGCCTGGGGGCGAGGTCTGGAAGCTGGAGGAGCAGCTGGACAATCTTCTGGGGCTGTGCCTGACAGTGCTGTCAGAGAAGCCCCTGTTCCTGATTTTGAACTCTTACACCACTGGGCTGTCCCCTGCGGTGATGGAGTACCTTCTGACCGTGCTGGTGAAGGAGCGGCTGGGGGGCAGGGTGACAGCGGACGAGATTGGCCTGTTGGTGACGGATTCCGGCATGGTGCTGCCCTGCGGGAACACAGCCATCTGGGAAGGGGATGGATAATGGAGTATCGGGAGATGCACCCCAGCTATACCATCTTTCATCAGGAGACGGGGCGCTTCTCCAGTATATGGAGCGAGTTTGCGGCGGAGTATCCGGTGTTTTTCCGCCGGTATCAGGCCGATGTGGGGCAATATGAACAGGCAGAGGGCTTCTGCCCCAAGCCCGGTATGCCGGAGAACAGCTTCAATGTCTCCATGATTCCCTGGGCAGCCTTTGAGAGCTTCCAGCTGAATACGCCGGACTTCCGGTACCTGCTGCCAATTTTTACCATGGGCAGGTATACCGAGGGGCCGGGAGACCGCTGCCTTCTGCCCCTGGCGGTGCGGGTGCATCATGCCGTGTGCGATGGATACCATCTCAGCCGGTTTTTAGGGTATCCGCAAAAGGAGCTGGATGCCTGGCCGGGTAAGGCAGAGGCAAGGGGGGAATCCACATGAAAAAGATGAGGCTGGCCCTGGGGATAGCCCTGGGCCTTGTGGTGTTTCTCTGGTGCCAGAGCGTGAACTTTGCCGGCGGGTTTGAGGGAGGCAGGGCCGGGGCCTGGGAGCTGGGGGCAACGGCGGTTTATATGGGCTTTTGGATTGGGTTCTCCTTTTTGCTCCGCGGAGAGCCCGGGGCGCTCTGGGTGTGCTCTGGGGTGGCTCTGCTGACGCTTTTAGGCAGCCTGAGCGCTCTGGTGCCCATAGACTTTGTGCCGTTCAGTTTCCTGATGGTTATTTTTGCAGGGGTGCCCCTGTATGGCCTGCGTTTTTTATGGAATGGACGGGAGTCTATCTGTTGGGGGGAGCAGGAGCAGCGGTCTGGCTGGCTTGCTCTGCGTGGATGCTGAAACGGCAGCCGGGACGCGGAGGAAAATCGAAGGGCTGAGAGGATGTGTGAATGATGAAATGGAGCCTTCTGGGCGTGGGCGCGGCCTGGGCGTCAGCCATACTCTATGAGTATACCTGGTCCGGAGGCCGCTGGAACGGGAGGCAGGCCCCCTGGCAGCTGTTTTTGCTGGCAGCGGGAGTGTTCCTGTGCGGGGTGGCCTGGAGCTGGGTGCGAAGCGGCTGGCTGCCCAGGGCTCCCCGGCCCCGGCTGTGGTTTGCCCTGGCGGCAGTGGTGTGCGGCGCTTTCCTTGTGGCCCTGGACAGGACCGTGGCAAAGGGCCTGCCCTATGTGCCCATGCTGCCCATGTATCCCATCCTGTTTCTGGACTTTTTGGCCTCAGGCTGTTATACTTGGTGGAGGCGGCGGAGGAAACTGAAATAAAATCTGTTGAGGGACGAAAATGTATATTGTTTTAGGCATCATAATCGCCATAGCAGGCCTGTTCATGCTCTTAAAGCCCCAGGCCGTTTACCAGCTTACGGAGGGCTGGAAAAGCAATACCCCCGGTGAGCCCTCGGATATCTTCCTTCTGAGCACCAGAATCGGCGGGGGACTCTGTATGCTGGCAGGAGCGGCGGGAGCCATTGTGCTGGCAGTGCTGGGCTAAGAAAAACTTCACAAAGGAGAATCACCAATGAACGATCAGGGGACGAATTTCAATGGACAGAACAGCGGCAAATCCAATAAACTTGGCCAGACCGTAAAGGCGGGCATTTCCTTTGGCAGTGCCCTGGCGATGATAATCAGCTATGTGAATTGGCACTCAGTGGGCTGGGCCATATTCCACGGGCTGCTCAGCTGGGCGTATGTTATCTACTACATCCTGCGTTATTGACAGGCAGAGGCCCTGCCCGCCCGTTCCCCGAAGGTTTTAAGGGATACGGGGGAGCGTTTTGCCCGGGCAGGGCTGTGCTGCTGCGTGCGCCGGGAGCGGCTGGAAGCCGCCAAACCCGGCGAGAAGGGAGGAAACCACATTGGCGTTTATTGAGGTAAAGGACCTGCGCTTTGGCTATGAGACCGAGGAGGGGGGCACCCGGGAGGTGCTCCACGGGGTGAATATGGAGATAGAGGCCGGGGAGTTTGTGGCGCTTTTGGGCCACAATGGCTGCGGCAAGTCCACCATGGCCAAGCTGTTTAACGGGATGCTTATCCCGGACAGCGGCCAGGTGCTGGTGGACGGCCTGGACACCAAAGACGAGGCCCTCCAGCTGGACGTGCGCCGCCGGGTGGGCCTGGTGCTGCAAAATCCTGACAACCAGCTGGTGGCGGGCATTGTGGAGGAGGACGTGGCCTTTGGCCCGGAAAACCTGGGCGTGCCCCCAGAGGAAATCCGGCGGCGGGTGGACGCTGCCCTCAAGGCTGTGGATATGTACGCCTACCGGCTCCACGCGCCCCACAAGCTCTCCGGCGGGCAGAAGCAGCGGGTGGCCATTGCGGGGATTATCGCCATGGAGACCAGCTGCATTGTGCTGGACGAGCCCACTGCCATGCTGGACCCCCGGGGCCGCACAGAGGTCATGGAGACCATCCAAAAGCTGAACCGGGAGAAGGGCATCACCATTATCCTCATCACCCACTATATGGACGAGGCGGTGCAGGCCGGGCGGGTGATTGTGATGGACGAGGGCAATGTGCTCATGGACGGCCCGCCCCGGCAGGTGTTCAGCCAGGTGGAGCGGCTGAAAAAGCACGCCCTGGACGTGCCCCAGGCCACAGAGCTCTGCTACAGGCTGAAAGCGGCAGGGGCAGCGCTCTCCGGCTCGCCCCTGTCTGTGGAGGAGTGCGTGGAGCTGTTCCGCCATCTTGATTCAGAGAGGAGAGCGTGACCATGAGAACCCCATAAGGCCCTACCCGGACGGGGACTTTGCCCATATGTGGGAGGCTGCCTTTGCGATGCTGGATTTGTTCGGCAAGGCGGCCAGAAGCCCGGCAGGGCAGCTGGGCTATGCCTATGATGAGGCGGCAGGCGGCAGGCATCCGGCAGTATATGGAGATGGTGAGGGACGGAGGCATAGAGAAAAAGCCATGAGGACAGGAAAAGCGGGCGGCTTTATCCCCAGCAGCATGGAGGAGCTGTACGAGGCCCTTTGGCGGCAGAACCCGCCGGGGGAGCTGTCCCTGCAGGGGGACGTCATCCTATGGCGGCTGCCCAACGGCGTCAGCCTGTGGGTCTGCTTTGACGCCATTGCCACCGCCTGGACAGACCGCCGGGGCCGGGAGCGCCCCCTGACCCACTGGCACCCCGCGGAGGAGGACATATTCGGTGATTTGCTGGACATCTGCCAGGGCCGGACCTTTTGGGTGAGGAAGAAGCGTACCTTGTGGGAGGCCCCGCCGCTGATTATGGAGCGGGAGCACTGGGAGAGGTTGAGTCAAAGGCAGAGGGAGAAGTATGAAATATTGGGCTGAGGTCAGGCGCGGAGATGGAATTTCAGGTGGAATAGTATGGAAATAACATGGAGGGTAAGCCGGAATGTCTATTTGGAAGCTCTTTCAAAAAAAGCCGGAGCCCCTGGTGATACAGGACAGGCTGGGTACTTTTATCCTGAGGGACCCGCGAAAACCCAGGTATTATGAGGGCGAGGCCGACTGGCTGGGCAAAAAGGCGGATGTGAGCCTGTACTGTGACGATGGCGCCCTGACCGCGGAAACCGCCTTGGAGAATCTCCGCCGGCTCATGGCAGAGGCAGCTGACTGGGACGCAAAGCTCAGGCAGTGCGCGGTGGAGGAGATGTCCGGCGAGGACGGGATGGTGGAGATATGGGGGGACGGCACCGAAGAGGAGGTTCCCCCTATTACAGCGGCGGAGTTCCTCAGCCGCATTTCCCTTGGGTTCCTGGATGTATACCCCAATGGAGAGCTTTATTTTGATTATGATTTGGATGGGATGTTTACGGACCACGGCCTGGGCATATGCGCGGATATGTCGGGCAAGTCCCTGTCCGTCGGGCTGATGGGATAGGGAGCATATTGTGGGATAAAAAGCCTGCAAATAAAAAGTCAAGCCCCTTAAGCCAAAAATATGAAAGGAAGC
>CAJTXF010000067.1 GCA_910580045.1 uncultured Eubacteriales bacterium | reverse complement strand
GAACCGTCGACCTCTAGCGTGACAGGCTAGCGTTCTAACCAACTGAACTACCGGGCCAAGCCAACCAACCTCCGTTATTATACCTCCTGCAGCGGGATTTGTCAAGACATTTTTTCATCTTTTTTTATTTTTTCCCGCAGGTTTCTCTCGGCCCCCGGCCGGGCCTGGGCATCTTCCCTGCGCTGGGCCCGCAGCTCCCGGCGCTCTGCCGCCATTTGGGCAAAGCAGTCCCGGCAGTACACCAGCCGGTCCTCTGCCGGGGGGAAGGGCACCCGGGCCTCTTTTCCGCAGGCCGCGCACACACCTGTATACTGCCTGCCCACTGCCTTGCGGCAGTCCTTGCAGCGGCGGGGCCACTTGGTGAAGCCCTTCTCCGCGTAAAACTCCTGCTCCGCCCCAGTGAACACAAACTCCCGTCCGCACTCCCGGCAGCGGAGGATTACATCCTCATACATTCTTAAATCATCCCTTCTCCCTTTGGAAAGAGAGGTATTCCACAATTTCCGCAGCTTGGCGCGCACCCGGTGCAGGGCATTGTCAAAGGTTTTCAGGCTGATACCCGCCCGCCGCTCCACCTCTTCCCGCCGCCAGCCGGACAGGTACATTCGCAGCACCCGCAGCTCCAGGGGGCTGAGGGCTGCCTCTGCCCTGCGCCACATGCAGAGAAAACTCTCGCTGAGCTCATAGCGGCCCTCTGGGCCTGCGCCAGGGGCTGGCAGCTCTCCAGCCGTGTCCAGGGGCAGAGACTCGCTGAGGGCCCGGTTCCCAGGGCTTTGGCGGCTTCTGGCCAGGCTGGCCATCCGGTTATACACGCAGACCCCCGCATAGGTGGAGAAGGACGCCCCGCCCTCTGGCTGAAAGCTGAGCGCGGCAGCATACAGGCCCAAGAACCCCTCCTGAAACAAATCGTCCTTTTCTGGTGCGCCGGGGCCTGTAAAGGTCTGGGCCTTGCCGCGGACCAGCCCCATATAGCGGGTGCTCAGCTCTACAAAAGCCTCGGGCGCACCCTGGCGCACCAGGGCTGTCAGGCGCTCGTCGCTGTAATCCCGGTAGTCATCAGACACAAAATCCCCTCTTTCTAGGCTGAGTCTGCCAGAGGGACACTGGATATTTGCCCAGAAATGGCCATCGCCGGGCGAAAAAGCAGTGTCCCCAGGTTTTCAAACAGACACTGGGCCTGTTCACACAAGCTGAGTATGGGCCCCTCGGGCGCCTCAGGATTTTTTTGGGGGAAGATAGCAGAGACCCGCCGGAAGCCCTGTAGATAAGACAAATCTATCATACAACAAACCACCCGGCAAGTCAAGACCCGCACTGGCCTGGGGAGTGTCCGTTTCCAGGCGTTTTTCGTATTCCCCCGCCCTATGGGCGGGGGAATACAGAGGATTATCTCTGTGGTTTGGACAATCCCACTGGCCTGGGAATAGAGAACTTGGCCTTTGGGGAGAACGCGGGAGTGTCCGTTCCGAGGAGTTTTTCGTGTTCCCCCGCCCGTAGGGCGGGGGAACACAGATGATTATCTCTGTGGTTTGGACAATCCCAAGAACGCCAAAGGCTTTGCAATTTTAAGTGAAATCTGATATAATAGTATATCTAAAAAAGTGAGCACCTATACCTGGGGCAGGGCCTGAACCAAGCCCAGCCATATCTGGATTTTTTGACAAGAAAGAGGGATTGGGCAACAAGACAGCATCCCCAGGTGCCCGAACAGGCTCAGACAGCCAAAACCAACAATATCACAAGTTCTAAGCCCCTGCCCAATCCCACCTCACCTGACGCAGGCCGCCGGCGGGGGTGGGGCTGTTTTGCAGGGACGCGGCAGGCCCTACTTTTGCAGATACCGCTCAGGATACACCAGCATCTCAACAGGAACCTGAAAAATCTCGGCCAGCTTCCGGATGTTTGTCAAGTTGGGCAGGGTTTTCCCGATTTCGTAGTAAGTGTAGGCCGACCGGGTAATGCCCAGCATTTTTGCTATTTCCGCCTGGGACTGCCCTGTCTTTGTGCGCAGCTCCCGCAGCAGCTGGCCAAATTCCCGAAGTGTCTCCCTCATAGATATCCCCCTTCATTTTTCTTCATAGTATAGCACATTGTGCATTTATGCACAATACATAATTTTTCAAAAACACCCTATAATTTACCCAAAACAGTATTTGGGGTGGTTCGCGTGATTGATTATAGCCCTTTGTGGGAAACCATGAGGAACCGGGGCGTAAGCCAGTACAGGCTCCTGCAGCGGGGCATAGACAACAGAACATTGGACACCTTGAAGAAAAACAACAATATCACACTGCTCACATTGGAAAGGCTATGTACGATTTTGGAGTGCACGCCCAATGATGTTGTGCGGTTTGTGAAAGAATAGGCTGCTGGCTGAAAGGCAGTTCCTCAAAGCCTGTATGAAGGCGCCCCAGGAACAGGCAAGCCGGCAGAGAGCTTTTTCGCCTAAAGCCTGTTTGAAAACCGGAGGAATGCTGGGTTTTGGACCAGGAACCAGGGGGGACAAAGAAAGCGAGCGGGATTTTTGACACCGGAACCACTGCTTTTGCTCAAAGCAGACAGTGTTTCGGAGCGTCCAAACCGGCTCTAAAGCTGTTCCCGCCCAAAAAACTGCCTGAACCCCTTGACCTTGAGTGCCCTCAAGGTTGTATAATGAGGAAAACACCGGAAAGGAGCAAGTTTATGATTTACAAGGATTTTCAGGGGCTGAAGCTCTCCGCCCTGGGCATGGGGGCCATGCGCCTGCCCACCCTGGAGGGGGACAGCAGCCAGGTAGACACTGCCGCGGTTCAGGAGATGGTGGACTATGCCCTCTCCCACGGGGTGAACTATTTTGACACGGCCTGGGGCTATCACAATGGCAATTCAGAGCTTGTGATGGGCCAGGCCCTGAAAAAGCACCCCAGGGAGAGCTTTTATCTGGCCACCAAGTTCCCGGGCTATGATCTGGCCAACATGCCGAAGGTAAGGGAAATCTTCCCCAAGCAGCTGGAGAAGCTCCAGGTCGGGTACTTTGACTTTTATCTTATCCACAACGTGAACGAGATGAATATTGACGCCTACTTAAAGGAGGAGGAGTACGGCATCTGCTCCTATCTGCTGGAGCAGAAAAAGGCCGGAAAAATCCGGCACCTGGGGTTCTCTGCCCACGGCAGCGTGGAGGTGATGGAGCGGTTCCTGCAGGCATATCACACCCACATGGAGTTCTGCCAAATCCAGCTGAACTATGTGGACTGGACCTTGCAGGACGCCAAAGCCAAGCTGGCCCTGCTGGAAAAGTACAATCTCCCCGTGTGGGTGATGGAGCCTGTGCGGGGCGGGCGGCTGGCCGCCCTGGCGGACAAGGACGCCGAGACTTTGGCCAAGCTGCGCCCCCAGGAAAAGCCGGTGGCCTGGGCCTTCCGGTTTATACAGAGCCTGCCGGAGGTGGTGGTCACCCTGTCCGGCATGTCGAACCTGGAGCAGATGCAGGAGAATATTGAGATTTTTGAGGAAGAGAAGCCCATCTCCGGGCCGGAGATGGACTCCCTGCTCCACATGGCGGCTGGCATGATGGACGGGCTGCTGCCCTGCACAGCCTGCCAGTACTGCGTGGCCCACTGCCCTAAGGGTCTGGATATTCCCAAGCTCATTGGGCATTACAATGACTGGAAGTTTACTGGCGGCGGATTCGTGCCCGCAATGGTCATCAACACCCTGCCGGAGGACAAGCGGCCCTCTGCCTGTATTGGCTGCAAAAGCTGCGAAAAGCTGTGCCCCCAGCAAATCCGGATTTCCCAGGCCATGAAGGACTTTAACCCATAAAGTCTGTTTGAAATCCGGCTTGGGCCTCTCCTCCAGCCGAACCGGCAGGCGAGACACGCAGGCCGGTCTTTGTGCGGTGTTGCCTTAATAAAAAAATTCCCCCAGGCCTTGCATTTTTTCCTTGAATGATGTACACTTATCCTCAATATGTGTCAGAGCCAACGGCTTTCGGCCAGTAAAGAAAGGAAGATGCTGTTATGAAAATAGCTGCCATCGGCGCTTGGCATGTCCATACTATGGAGTATGCCACTGCCATCCAGAACAACCCCCTGTCCCAGCTCTGCTGCCTGTGGGACGATGACCCTGTCCGGGGCCAGGAGACTGCCGGAAAGCTGGGCGTGCCCTTCCAGCCCAGCCTGCTGGCCATCTGGGAGGACAAGTCCATTGAGGCCGTCCAAATCACCACTGCCACCAGCCAGCATGTCCAGGTCATCACCGCCGCGGCCAGGGCAGGCAAGCACATCTTTACAGAAAAGGTGCTGGCCTTTACCAATGAGGACGCCCAGGCCATTGCCGCCGCTGTGCGGGAGAGCGGCGTGACCTTTACCATCTCCTATCCCCACAAGACCCGGCCTGCCCTGAAAGCGGCAAAGCAGCTGGCTGACAGCGGCAAGCTGGGAAAAATCACCTATGCCCGGGTGCACAACGCCCACAACGGCTCCATTGCCGACTGGCTGCCGCCCCATTTCTATGACGCGGCCCAGACCGGCGGCGGGGCCATGATGGATTTGGGGGCACACCCCATGTATACCCTGAGCTGGTTCATGGGCAGGCCCCGGTCCGTGGTGTCCATGTTCACCCAGGTGACGGGCAGGGGCGTGGAGGACAACGCGGTCTCTGTGCTGGAATTTGCGGACGGGGCCATTGGTGTTTCCGAGACTGGGTTTGTCACCACCAATATGCCCTATGTGCTGGAGCTCAGCGGGACAAAGGGCTCTGCGCTCATCCAGAATGACAAGCTGGAGTACAGCTGTGAGGAGACAGGGAACAAGCTCGTCCAGATGGAGGATTTGCCCGAGGCCGCTCCCCTGCCCATTGACGCCTGGATTGCCAGCCTGGCTGGCCAGGGGGAAGCCCCCAACGGCCTGGAGGACGCCCTGGCCCTGACCGAGCTGATGGCAGGGGCATACCAGTCCTATCACAGCGGGAGCAGGTATTACTTCTAAGGGCCGCCCAGGGGAAGCTCTGCCGCCAGGCACTGCTTCTCTCACCATTCTCTCTATACACCAAACAAGGAGATATCCCCTATGTCAATTCAAGAAGCAAAGGCTGCTTTTGAACAGCACATCCATCAAAACGTCTATGAAAGCGTCTGCCTCCAATTCCACGGGGTGGAGGGCTATGATGTGTACAACTGCTCTATCCCCTTCCTCTGGAATGGGAAAACCTATATCTATGGCCGGGTTGAGAAACGGGAAATCTGGGCTGGCTCCTGGGTCAGGCTTTTTGAGAAGACCGGCCCTGATACATACACTCTGGTCCCTGGCAGCCGGGCCTATCAGCTGGAGGACCCGTATATCAGCTTCTTCCGCGGGGAGCTGGTCATGGGCGGCACCCATGTGCGCAAGCGGTGCGGGGCCATTGACACCTATTACGGCTATTTCTACCGGGGCAGGGATTTGGATGATTTGGAGTACTTTACCACCGGCCCCCACGAGATGAAGGACATCCGCCTGGTGGAGCTGGCGGACGGCAGCCTGGGGGTGTTCTCCCGGCCCAGAAGCCCAGAAATTGAGGCAAAATACGGCAGCGCCTCTATTGTGGGCTTTGCCAGAATCCCCTCTTTAGAGCAGCTCACCAGTGAGGTGATTACCAGCGCCAGGCCCATTGACGGCCTGTTTGGCCCCGGAGAATGGGGCGGCTGCAACCAAGTCTACCTGCTGGAAAACGGCAGGCTGGGGGTGGCGGCTCACCAGAGCTTCTCCCAGCCCCAGCCCGGGGGCGAGCCCCTGGCTGTGTATCTCAACACTGCCTTTGAGTTTGACCCGGACAGCTTCACGGTCAGCAACAAAAAGGTGATTGGCACCCGGGCCTGCTACCCTGCCGGTCCGGCCAAGCGGCCCCAGCTGGTAGACTGCACCTTTACCTCTGGCCTGGTCATGCGCCAGGACGGGCGGGTGGATTTATACGGCGGCATTGGCGACGCCCAGGAGGGGCGGATTACCATTGACTACCCCTTCTCCGCCCCCATTCGGAAATAAAACTTCTCCACAGCAAAAGGCGCCCTGCCAAAATCTGGCAGGGCGCCTTTTCTGCTTTGCTCCGGTTTATCCGACGCGGTTCAGCTATGTTCCAGCCACTGACTTACCGCCCAGCGCTGGGTTTCCAGATACAGCTTTTCCGCTGCCTGCTCCACCGGCACCAGGGCCAGGGCATGGTCCGGCTCTGTGGGCTCACCTAAGGGCGCGCCCAGGCTGCCTGCGTAAAAATACTGCACTGGGTTGAAGTAGGGGTACACTGGGTGGGAGAGGTACGCCTGGGCACAGCCCAGATAGGCCCCCACCTGAACCTCCCGGCCCAGCTCCTCGGCGCACTCCCGGCAAAGGCACTGCAGGGAATCCTCTCCTGGCTCCATGCCGCCCCCTGGCAGGAACCAGCCCTTTGGGGTCTCTGCCACTGCCAGCAGGCCCTCCTCCACTGCCAGCACATAGGCCCCGGGCCGCTGGAAATAGGCCGCGCCGGGCACCGGCTCACCAAAGGTCTTGTCAATTGGATGATGTGCTTCCATACCGCCTCCTCTCAGCAGGGCTTGGCCGCCCTGTCCCGCTGGTCTGTGATTAGGGTCAGGCTCTCCGGCAGACAGGGCCAGTTCTCCTGCATCACCAGGGGGTAGATTGATTCCCCGTGTACTTGCTCCTCTGTCAGCCAGGCAAAGCAGTGCTCCTGCCCATCACTGTCCGCCAGCCGGAAGGGCCCGGTCAGGCTGGGGAGCTTCTCCCAGTCCAGCTCTGCCAGGAAGTACATGCACAGCTCATGGATGGCCTCCCCGCCCAGGGAGAAGAAGCTCTCGCACAGCCAGAGGGGGCGGATGATTCTGGCCTCTGCCCCCAGCTCTTCCCCGGCCTCCCGGCAGAGGGCCTGTCCCATAGTCTCATGGAGCCGCACCCGGCCCCCGGGCAGATACCAGAAGTCAAAACCCTTGTCTCGCATGGCCAGCAGGCGGCCCTCATAGAGGAACAGGCCCCCTACCCGGAAGTTGAAGCGGCCCTCTGGCAGCAGAAAATTGCAGTCCATAAAAAAACACCCTCCTGTCCGTAAGTTGAGATAGGCTCTCATTATACCACCGGACAGAAGGGGAAATGTAAACTTTCTGTGAACTTACAGGGCGCTGCCTCCTGTTACCTGCCCCCCGCCGTACCGGGCCACCAGGCCCACGTCATCCACCAGGCTCTGGAGGTGTTTGACCAAAAATCCCAGGGACTCGGCCATTTCAGGGGAATCCGCGGCCTTTTCCAGCATGGCCAGCAGGGTGACCCCCATGCGCAGGCCCTCGTAAATCCCGTTCAGGTCGTCAAAAAGCATGTCCAGAGTGATTCCAATTCCATCTTGCATAATTTGCCTCCTTGATTTTTCCCCAGAGGCTTGGTATAATAAATTTGCCAAACCTTCGGGGCTGATTTGCCAGACCTCCTTGAAGGTTGCTCCTCAAGGGTTTCTCCTTGAGAGTCGCGCCTTGAAGATTGGCTCTTTGTGGATACCGGCGCTGTCCCACGAAGAACTCGCCGGTATCCTACTATTTTTCGATGGCCTGATTGATTAGCTCAATGCCACGGCGCAGAGACGCGGCGCGGGACTCCTGGTGGTGCTTGGCGTTTTCATCCAGCTTTGCCAGGGTTTCATCGTCCAGCCGCACCGTAAGCTGCGTGGCTTTGGGGTTGTCGCTCTTGGGCCTTCCCATCTTTGCGGACACTGACTCACCTCACTTTCTGACATTCATTCTATATTGTGACAGTCGAAAAATCAAGGGATTATGCAAAAAAGAGGACACGCAAGTTTTGCGTGTCCTCTTTTCATCTTGCCCCTGTTTGCAGGCCAGGTGTTATGACTTCCTGCTCTTAATAATCGGCTTCTCCTCTCCCCGCATCAGCCTGCCGATGTTGGCCCGGTGCACAAACAACACCAGCCCGCTGATGAACACCGCCACGCAGGTGACGAAAAGCACATAGCCCAGGGAGTGCCCGTGCCGGAGATAGTCCACAAAAAAGGTGAGCAGGAAAGCATACGCTGGATACAGGGCCGCCGCGGTTATAGAGGCCAGAGAGATGATTTTTTTCCACAGGAACAGCGCCCCGAAGGTGACAACAACAGCCAGGAATACCCGCCAGTCTGTGAGGGCAATCATGGCCGCCGCGGCCACAATGCCCTTGCCTCCCCGGAAGCCGTAGTAAATGGGGAAAATATGGCCCACCACGCAGGCCGCGCCTGCCAGGTACTTGGCCACGCCCAGCAGCTCTCCGGCGGACACCGCCACAGAGGCGGCGGTCCCGTGATTCAGGGCCAGGTACATAAAGAGCTGGCCCAGCAGCACGGCGGCCACGTTTTTCAGAAAGTCGCCCACAAAGGTCAGCAGGGCCGGCAGCTTGCCTACGCTGCGCAGGACATTGGTCATGCCCGCGTTGCCGCTGCCCTGGTCCCGGATGTCCCTGCGCTGGTAGAGGCGGGTCAGGATAATGGCCCAGTTGATGCCGCCCAGCAGATAGCCCACAAGTATGGAGCCCAGCAAGGCCAGAGCGATTGGCAGGTTCCAAATCATTTGAATCATCCCCTAAACATGGTAGTTTTCATTCGAGCCAAAAACCTTTCACAAGCAGAGCGGCAGGTAACGTAACGGGTTTCCAAAGGGAGCCAGCTCCCTTTGCTCAGTCCAGGGTGAAACTCTGGCCGCCGCAGGCTTTCCCATACACAAAGAGTCTATGGTCATTTTCCCAGAAAATGACCATCCCCCTCACTTCTCATCCTTCTTATCTCTGATTAGAAGCCGCACTGGGGTGCATTCCAGACCAAAGGTCTCCCGGATGCGGTTGACAATGTACCGCTGGTAGGAGTAGTGGAACAGCTCGTGGTCATTGCAGAAGCACACGAACGTGGGCGGCTTGGTGCTGGCCTGGGTCATGTAGTAAATTTTCAGCCTGCGGCCCTTGTCCGTGGGGGGCTGCACCCGGGCCGTGGCCTGGGCCAGTACATCGTTAAGGGCCCCGGTGGTCACCCGCATGGCGTTGCTCATGGCCGCCAGCTTGATAAGTTCAAACATCCGGTCCAGCCGCTGGCCTGTTTTGGCGGAGATGAAGATGATGGGCGCATAGCTCATAAAGGAGAAGTCCTCCGCCAGTTTCAGGCGCATCTGCTCCATAGTCTTGTCGTCCTTCTCCACCGCGTCCCACTTGTTCACGCAGACAATGCAGCCCTTGCCCGCCTCGTGGGCAATACCCGCCACCTTGCTGTCCTGCTCAGTAAAGCCCACAGTTCCGTCAATCAGGATGACGCATACATCAGCCCGCTCCACAGCCATCTCAGCCCGGAGATTGCTGTAGTACTCCACCGCGTCCTCTACCTTAGACTTTTTCCGCAGCCCGGCGGTGTCAATAAAGGTAAACAGGCCGTGCTTGTTCTCAATGGTCATGTCTACCGCGTCCCGGGTGGTGCCCGCAATATCCGAGACAATACAGCGGTTCTCCCCAGCCACCCGGTTCACCAGAGAGGACTTGCCCACATTGGGCTTGCCGATGACCGCCACCTGGATGCGCTCCCCGTCCAGCTCTTCCTCCCTGTGCTCGGGCAGGGATTCCAGCACCTTATCCAGCAAATCCCCGGTGCCGTGGCCGTGGACAGAGGAGACCATCACCGGGTCGCCCAGGCCCAGGTTATAGAACTCGTAGAACTCAGGGGGCGGTTCGCCGATGCTGTCGCACTTATTGACGCACAGCACCACAGGGCGGCCGCTTTTCTGCAGAAGCTCAGCCACCTCCTGGTCCGTGGCGGTCACGCCGGAGCGCAAATCTGTCACCAAAATTATGGCGCTGGCCGAGTTGATGGCAATCTGGGCCTGCTCCCGCATTTGGCTCAGGAGGATATCCTTAGAAGCGGGCTCCAGGCCGCCGGTATCCACCAGAGAGAACTCCCGGCCGCACCACTCGGCATTGCCGAAGATGCGGTCCCGGGTGACACCGGGGGTGTCCTCCACAATGGAGAGGCGCTTGCCCACGATTTTATTGAATAAGGTGGACTTGCCCACATTGGGGCGGCCCACAATGGCTACAATGGGTTTTGACATTTTCCTGCCTCCTTTATCTTGGGGCTCTGCCCCAAACCCCGCAAGGGGCCGGAGCGGCCCCTTGACCCCATTTCCGCTCGGCCGCGCTGCTTGGCGAAAGCGGCTGAGTCTCGCCTGCCGGCTCGTTCAGGTCAGAATGGTCCCCCGAGCCGTTAGGTTGTGTGCTCCCAGCTCCCCTTCTCATAGGGGTCATGCCCCTGGCCCCGGGGCTGCTCCCGGCCCAAAATTGCCGCCAGCAAGTCCTCCCCGCTGCCGCCGACCCGCACCGCAGGGCAGTCCAGCCGCTCTGAAAGCTCCGGGAGGGTCATATCGTCCAAAAACACGTCCTCCCCTGCCCGAAGCATATTCCCCGCAAGCAGAACCACGTCCCCCAGCTCCCGTCCGGCCAGCTGGTTACAGATGTCCTGCCCAGTGAGCAGGCCGGTCACATTTACTGTGCCCCCAAAAAAATCATTATGCACAGGCACCATATCTATCTTTATATTATGGCATTTTTCCCGGAGAACGTCAAGCATATTATTCAGAAAAGCGAACCCGCACTCCCCAGTGGGGATGGTGACATGGCGGCACACGGCCAGGGCACTGGGCTCCGTCTCCTCCAAATCCTCCAAAGCCCAGCGGAACCCCTCCTCCAAGTCCCGGAGCATCCCCACCCCATTCTCAATCTGGGGGAAGTCCTCATAGAACTCCACTGGCGGCAGCTCACGGCCAGCCAGGATGTACAGCTCGTCCGAGGCGTACACAGTCCGGCTCCCCCGGCTGGCCCGGCACTGCTCCCCATAGCGCTCAATGATTTCCAGGGCCACCCGGGCGGTCTCCCTGTCAAAGGGGATGAGGGGGTACAGCCCCTCCCGGTAGCGGGTAAGGCCCACAGGCACGCAGGCCACGCTCTGCAGGCTCTCCCCGAACCCGCACAGCTTCTCCAGGGTATACTCCAGGGCCGGGCCGTCGTTGAGACCAGGGCAGAGCACGATTTGACAGTTGAGCTGGATGCCCCCCTCTGCCAGCCGGTACAGGTGCCGGAGGGCCTCCCCGGCAAAGCGGTTGTTCATCATTTTGCACCGCAGGTCCGGAGCCATTGTGTGGACAGACACATTGATGGGGCTGATGTGCATTTGCAGAATCCGCTCCACCTCCCTGTCATCAATGTTGGTCAGGGTGATGTAGTTGCCGAACAGGAAGCTGAGCCGGTCGTCGTCATCCTTAAAGTAGAGAGTCTCCCGCATCCCTTTTGGGAGCTGGTCAATAAAGCAGAACACGCACTTATTCCGGCAGGCCCGCTGCTCGTCCATCAGGTATGAGGCGAATTCCAGGCCCAGAGAGGCGTACTGGGGCTTTGCCAGCTCCACGGTATAGGCCGTCTCTCCCCGGCGCAGGGAGAGGGCCAGCTCCCGCTCGGTCTCATAAAAGCGGTAGTCCAGCACATCCGCCACTGGATGGCCGTTGATGCTCACCAGCACATCCCCTGGCAGAATCCCTGCCCGCTGGGCCCGGCTCTCCCTGGCCACCCCGTCAATTCTAACCATACTGTCCTCCTTAGGCTCTGTACTGCAAACCGAAAAAAGGGAGCGCCCAGCCTATGGCCTGCCAAGTGAAACATTGGCTGGCCAAGCTGGCGTTCCCTTTTTACACATTCCTTGTAAACACACGGCTTACTGCTCGACCTCAATCACTTTCCGGCCGTTATAATAGCCGCAGGTGGGGCAAACCCGGTGGGGAGACTTAAAGCTGCCGCACTGGGAGCATTTCGCCAAAGCGGGAGCCTGCAGCTTCCACACATTGGAGCGCCGCTTGTTCTTCCGGGCGCTGGACAATTTTCTCTTGGGTACCGCCATTTTCAGCACCTCCTTATGCCAAAGGATTTTTCCTCATTCTTCTTGTTCCAACAGCTGTCTGAGAACCTCCAGTCTTGGGTCCACGGCGTCAGCGCCGCAGCCGCAGGGGCCCTCGTTCCAGTTTTTTCCGCACACGGGGCACAGGCCTTTGCAGTCCTCCCCGCAGAGGAACTGGCCCGGCATATCCAGAAGCACGTCCTCCAAAATCAGGGCGTCCAAATCCAGCCGTTCCTCTGGCGCGAGAATCCAATCCTCGTCCTCCCCGCTCTGGGTTTCCCTCACAATGGTGTGGACGAAGCTCTTCTCATAGTCCCGAACCACTGGCTCCGCGCAGCGGTCGCAGGGCATGGAGAGAGTACAGCATACCTGGGCACGGAAATCCACCGCGCCCGCAAAGGCTTTCATCCAAACCTGAACCCTCACAGGCGCACAAAACGGCTTGGCACCGCCCAATTCCACCCCGGTAAAGTCCAGCTGGCAGACAGCGGTTTCCTCCCCGCCGTCCCCTTGAAAAAGCCTTTTTAAGTCTAAAACCATAGTCTACCTCACGCCATACCCATATATTATAAGGTCCCCCGGGGAATTTGTCAAGTATTTTATGGGCCCGGCGGACATTTTTCCGGTGCTTATTTCAGCACGCAGTCTCCCACGCTCTGGGGGATGTCCTCATCCGCGGCAGAGATGCTCAGCACAAAGTTTGTGCCCGCGGACTCGCTGAGCTTTTTCAGCTCTGGCACCAGGAAATCGCAGGCCTCAGCGCCTGTGCCCGTGATTTTCAGGGTGGAGTCCACAAAGATGTCTGTCACGTCATAGTTGCCCGCGCAGATGCCGCTGATAAAGCCCAGCAGGGCCTCCTGCCCCTTCACGTGATAGGCGTCGGAATCCACCAGACGGGCAGCGTAGGGGATGTTATAGGTCATCTGCTGGCCCTTCTCAATGACCACCACATTGCCGTTGCTCTTCTCCAGGGCCGCATTTACCATGTCAATCAGCTTTTTTGTCTTTCCGGAACCTTTCTTGCCAGTCAAAAGAGTAACCATTTGAACTCTCCTTATCATTTTTTATTATTTCACGGCAGAGGGGCCCCGCCCCTTCTGACGCGTTTTACCCATTCAGCCTTTCCTCAAGCCGCGCTTTCTGCTCCTCATAGCCAGGCTTGCCCAGCAGGGCGAACATGTTCTTCTTATAGCTCTCCACCCCAGGCTGGTCAAAGGGGTTGACCCCCAGCAGATACCCGGAAATGGCGCAGGCCTTCTCAAAGAAATAGATAAGCTGGCCCAGGCTGTCCTCCGTAAAATCGCTGACATGCAGCACCATGTTCGGCACGCCGCCGTCATTATGGGCCAAAACAGTGCCCAAGAAAGCCTTCTCGTTCACAAAGTCCATGGCCCGGCCCTCCAGATAGTTAAGCCCGTCCACATCTGCGGCATCCTTGCCCAGGGTGATGGTATGCTTGGGCGCGTCCATGTGGACCACGGTCTCAAACAGCTGGCGGCTGCCGTCCTGGATAAACTGGCCCAGGGAGTGCAAATCTGTGGAGAACACCACAGAGGCCGGGAACAGGCCCTTCTGGTCCTTGCCCTCGCTCTCGCCGTAGAGCTGCTTCCACCACTCGTTCATCATGGCATAGCAGGGCTCATAGCTGACCATAACCTCCACAGACTTGCCCTTGCGGTACAGGATGTTCCGCAGGGCAGCGTACTTATAGCAGTCGTTCTCCTCCAGCAGGGGGCTGGTATAGGCCTTCATGGCCTTCTGCGCGCCGGCCATCAGGGCGTCGATGTCGCAGCCAGCCACCGCAATGGGCAGCAGGCCCACAGCGGTGAGCACAGAGAAGCGGCCGCCCACATTGTCAGGCACCACAAAGGTCTCATAGCCCTCCTTGTCGGCCAGCTGCTTGAGCGTGCCCTTCTGCCTGTCCGTGGTGCAGAAGATGCGCTCTTTGGCGCCCTCCTTGCCGTACTTCTTTTCCAACAGCTCCCGGAAGACCCGGAAAGCGATGGCAGGCTCCGTGGTGGTGCCGGACTTGGAAATCATATTGATGGAGATATCCTTGCCCTCGCAGATGGTGACAAGCTCCTGCAGGGCAGTGGAGCTGATGCTGTTGCCGGTGAAATAGATGTGGGGCGTGTCTTTGGGCAAATCATTGTAGTTGTTGGACTTGAGGAACTCGATGGCTGCCCGGGCCCCCAGATAGGAGCCGCCGATACCGATGACCACAAAGACCTGGGAATTCTCCTTCACTCGCTTGGCGGCGGCCTTGATGCGGGCAAACTCCTCTTTGTCATAGTCCTCAGGCAGGGTGACCCAGCCCAGGAAATCACTGCCGGCCCCCTTGCCGGATTCCAGCAGTTCCGCGGCGGCTTTCACCTGGGGCTGGACCTGGTCCAGCTCATGCTGAGAGACGAAGCCCTGTAAATACCTGTCCTCCAATTTTAGCGGCATATTCAAAACTCCTTTACGCAGGCCGGATGGGAATGAGAGCGCCCATTCCGGCGTGATGAACGGTCTGTGTTATTATTCTACAATAAATGGAGGGAATTTTCAAGGGGTTTTTCAATTCTTGGCAAAATGCCTAACTGGGCCGGGAATCGGAGGCCGCCTGACGGCCCGGGGAAGTGCCTGGCGCCAAGCGCTGCCCAAAGCCGGGCGAAAAGTTTCGTCGTCTCGGCTGCCGCCTCGGTCGGCTCGGGACGGTCGCCACTGGCGACCCTCGCC
>CAJTXF010000066.1 GCA_910580045.1 uncultured Eubacteriales bacterium | reverse complement strand
AATGCAATTTCCCAAGGCGCAAAGCGGCTTGGAGCTATGCTATAATGTCTAAAACTATGCCCAGTTACGCCCGAATATCCCAAAGAGGGGAAATGAACTTGGAAAATAATGAACAGCTCTACGGCGCGGGAATCATCCCCGGCCGAAACCCTGTGGCCGAGGCCCTGCGCTCCGGCCGGGCCATTGACTGCCTCTATGTGGCCAAAGGCCAGCATTCCGGCCAGATACCGGCCCTCATTGCCAAAGCAAAGGCTGCCGGCATCCCGATTAAGGAGGCCGATTCCCGCAAGCTGGACCATATGTGCAATGGGGCCAATCATCAGGGCGTGCTGGCAGTGGCCGCCGCTCAGGAATATGCCGCGGTGGAGGATATGCTGGCCCTGGCCAGCTCCCGGGAGGAGCCTCCCCTGCTCATTTTGTGTGATGGCCTGGAAGACCCGCACAATCTGGGGGCTGTGCTCCGCTCGGCAGAGTGTTCCGGGGCCCATGGCGTGATTATCCCCAAGCGCCGCAGCGTGGGCCTGACTTACACAGTGAGCAAGGCCTCTGCCGGGGCGGCGGAATATGTGCCGGTGGCCCGGGTGCAGAACCTGGCGGTCTGTGTGGACCAGCTGAAAGCCCAGGGCCTGTGGGTATTTGCGGCGGATATGGACGGCCAGCCCTGGTGCCAGGCGGATTTGACGGGCCCCACAGCCATTGTGATTGGCTCAGAGGGCCGGGGTGTCAGCCGCCTGGTGAAGGAGAAATGTGACCTCACTGTCTCCCTGCCCATCCGGGGCCAGGTGAACTCGCTGAACGCTTCGGTGGCGGCGGGTATTTTGTGCTATGAAGCGGTGCGCCAGCGCATGAGAGGAGGCCAGACAGTATGAGACCGGATGACTTTACCCTAGAGGAGATTTTGGAGGAACAGCGCCAGCAGCGGGAGCGCTCTCTCCCGGCAGGGGCGGAATATGTGGAGGTGGAGCCAGAGGAGCTCTCAGCGGAGACGGGGTTTTATGCACCCATGACCCAGGAAGAACCTGCCTATCAGGAGGCCTCTCTGCCTCAGCCGCAGTCCCCGGCGGAGGAGAAGCCTGCTGCTCCTCCCCCGGCCCCGCAGAACATGCAGAACACACAGTCCCCGCAGACCCCACAGAAGCAGCCAGCGCCTCAGCCTGAGCCCCAGCCTCCTGTGCAGGAGCCTCCGCTTCCAGAGCCGGAGTCCAGCCCGGAGCCCGAGCCGGAGAAAGCCAAGAAAAAGAAGAAAAAGCGCAGGAGCCTATTCAGCTGGCGGAAGAAAGTGCCTGACTTTGACGAGAACGAGGATGACATGTATTATGGCATCCAGCTCAAGCCCATTGACGAGTACCGTCTGGACGGGGAGGCCCCGCCCTTGGGGGAAGAGGGCTATAAGGCCCTGTTTGATGACTCTATGTCCATAGACGGCGAGGTGGAGGAAAACTTCCAGCGGCTGCAGCAGGAGCGCCGCCGCCGGGTGGCAGAGGCTGTGCAGAGTGTGGGCATGGACGAGGAGCAGATTGCAGATGAGTTCGGCGTGGCGGCCCCGGCCCCAGTCACCTCCTTTGCCGCTGACCCCTACGCCCAGCAGCATGGCCTTGCCCCAGAGGGGGCTGCCGCCCAGGGGGAGATAGCTGATTTGCAGCGTGCTATGCTGGAGGGCTCTCAGACCATGGAGCTCAAGCTCAACGTGCTGAACAGCACCATTGAGCTGCAAAAGATTGAAGACAGCCAGGCGGTGAGTGAGGACGTGGTAGAGGAGATATTGGCCTCCGCCGCGGCCCAGAGGCTGGAGCACAGCGAGCCGGTGGGCACTTATCAGGAAGCGCCTCAGCCGCCACAGGCAGAGTACACGCCCCGGGAGCCTGCCGCAGCCCAGAGGCCGGAGTACAGCAAGCCGGTGAACCCTTACCGGGAAGCGCCTCAGCCGCCCCAGGCGGAGTACGTGCCCCGGGAGCCCGCCGCGGGCCAGAGGCCGGAGTACAGCGAGCCGGTGGGCACTTATCAGGAAGCGCCTCAGCCGCCTCAGGCGGAGTACGTGCCCCGGGAGCCTGCCGCGGCCCAGAGGCCGGAGTACAGCGAGCCGGTGGGCACTTATCAGGAAGCGCCCCAGCCGCCTCAGGCGGAGTACAGCGAGCCGGTAGGCACTTATCAGGAAGCGCCCCAGCCGCCCCAGGCAGAGTATGCGCCTCAGAGGCCCCCAGAACCGGAACCGGTGAGGGCCTATCGGGAAGAGCCCCAGCAGGCCGCCCCGCCTCAGCCGCCCCAGGAGAAGACCCGGGAGCTGTCCCAGGAGGAGATGGCTGCCATGCGGGCCGCCCGGCAGGACAAGCAGGCCCAGCAGGAGGCGGGCGCCGCCCCCAGGCCGGAGCCTCCCCGCCCAGTGCAGGAAGTCCCCTATGTGAACAATATTTTCGAGTACCGCTCCCGGAACATCCCCACCCATATTATCAATGCTGACGCCCTGCAGAGCGCGATTCTGTCTGAATCAGAGAGCCTGCAGAGGCTGAAGGATATGGCGGAGGGCAAGCCAGCCCCCCGCCGCAGGCCCAGGAAAAAGCCTGACGAGGATTTGCCCGAGGCGCCGCCTCCCGCAGAGAATACCGGAGAGTCCATTGACGACTATACCGGCCCGGAGGATGCCCGCTCTATTTCCAACGAGCTGCGGGGAGAGATGCACGGCCTCTCCCTGCGGATGATGATTACCGGCGCGTGCACTGTGCTGCTGGCTTTGGTGAGCATAGTCTGCCGAAGCCGGTTCTCCCCCAAGGGCTCAGACAGCTGGCCCCTGGCCTATGTGGTGCTGAGCCTGGTCTTCTTGGTGGTGGCTGTGGGCATGTGCTATAAGACAGTAGGCGGCGGTCTGAAAGCCCTGTTTACTGCCAAAACCAGCTCGGACAGCGGAGTGGCCATTGCGGCGGCAGCGGCCCTGGTCCAGACTGTGAGCGCCATCTTCTTCCGGGACAGGCTGGCTGAGGGCGGTCTCCACCTGTACGCAATGGTGGTCTCTGGCCTGCTGTTTTTGAACACTGCGGGCAAACTGACTTTGATTCGCCGGATTCACAGCAACTTCCGCTTTTTGGCTTCCAGAGAGGACAAGTACGCGGTGCGGCTGTTCGATGACTACAACACCTCCCTAAAAATGACCAAGGACTGTGTGGCGGAGAAGCCCCTTATTGCCTACCAGTGCCGGACCGGCTTCCTCAAGCGGTTTTTAGAGCTGTCCTATTTGCCCGACCCCTCAGAGTCCGCCTCTCAGACCCTGGCCCCGCTGGGGCTGCTGGCTTCCCTGTGCCTGTGCGTGGCCTGTCTGCTGATTACCAAGGATGTGCCCAGCTCTATTGGGGCCTTTACCGCAGCCTGCACAGCCTCTGTGGCCGCGGCGAATATGCTCTCCGTGAACCTGCCTGTAAGCAATATGTGCAAGACCATCCGCCGGGCAGGAGGCATGGCTGTGGGCTATGAGGCTGTGGAGCGCCTGGGGGATGTAAACGCCGTTATCGCTGACGCGGGGGAGCTGTTCCCCACCGGCACAGTGAAGCTGGATGGCATCAAGACCTTTGGGGCCCGGGTGTTTTCAGAGGAGGCCATTATGGCTGCCTCTGCCCTGATGCGGGAGGTAGGCGGCCCGCTGACCGGGGTGTTCGACCAGGTTATCAGCGAGAATGAGGACGTGCTGCCTCAGGTGGAGAAGTTCACCTATGAGTCCGGGGCAGGCGTTGTGGGCCGGGTAGACGGCAGGACTGTCTATATCGGCAACCGGGGGCTGCTGATTAACCACCGGCTGGAGGCACCCTCCCGGGAGGAGGAGACCCAGTACGCCTCTGGCAGTAAGAACTTGATTTATATTGCTGTGGACGCCCAGGTGGCGGCCCTGCTGGTACTCAGCTATGCGGCGGACAGGCGCAGGAAGAACGAGCTTCAGCGGCTGGAGGACAGCGGCATCAGCGTGCTGGTGCGCACCACGGACCCCAATGTGACGGTGGCTTTGGTGTCCAGGCTGTTTGGGATAGACTCGGCCAGTGTGGGGATTCTGGACGGCCCGCTGGGAGAGACAGCCCAGTCCCTGATTGGGGAGACAGTTCCCCGGGCGGACGCTCTGGCTGCCACAAAGGGCCGGATGGAGTCCTTGATGAGCCTGGTGGCCGCCTGTGTAGAGCAGAAGCGCACAGCTGGCATTTTGGTGGCCATCCAGACCACAGCGGCGATTTTGGGATTTGTGCTGGTGGCGGCCCTGTCCTGTTTTAACAGCGTCAGCACGCTTTCCGCGCTGATATTGTTTGTCTACCAGCTGTTCTTTGTGGCTGTGCTGACAATTCTGCCCCGATTCAGAAGGTAGAAAAAGGAATAAAGATATTGAAACGGCCAGGCGGCAGAGCCTGGCCGTTTTCCTATGCCAGTTGGGTGCAGCGTCCATTGTCAACCGGGATGTGAAAAAGGGATTGTCCAAACCACAGAGATAATTATCTGTGTTCCCCCGCCCTACGGGCGTGGGAACACGAAAAACTTCTCGGAACGGATACTCTCGTGAAAAACATCCTAATCATCCTTGAAATAGGGCTTGATATTTTCTGTCAGATGGTTTATAATTAAGGTATGCCTAGTCGCAAAACTTGTGCAAATTCAATATCATCTGGCCGGGCTCGCTGTCTGTTTTGCCCAATGCCGGTGTGGAAAGGATACCAAGATGAACCAATATCAAGAAAAGAACATCATCAACCTGGCTGTGGCTGGCCACGGCGGTGCGGGGAAAACAACCCTGAGCGAGGCTATGCTGTATCTGGCAGGCGCCTCAGACCGCCGGGGCAAGGTGGGGGACGGCAACACGGTCTGCGACTATGACCCGGAGGAAATCCGCCGCAAGGCGTCCATTGCCGCTGCCGTGGCGCCCTTGGAGTGGAAGTCCAAGAAGATTAACCTGCTGGACGCCCCTGGCTTCTTTGACTTTGAGGGCGGTATGTGCGAGGCTATGCGGGCCGCTGACACTGCCCTGATTGTTATCTCCGGCAAGGACGGCGTCTCTGTGGGCACGGAAAAGGCCGTGGCCGCGGCTGAGAAGCGGGGCCTGGCCAAGATTTTCTTTGTCAACGGCCTGTGTGACGAGAGCGCCCGTTTCTACCGGGTGTTTGAGGATTTGAAGGCCCAGTTCGGCCCCTCTGTGTGCCCGGTGGTGGTGCCCTTTATTGAGGACGGCCAGGCCAACATATACGTGAACCTGCTGGAGTACCGGGCCTATGACTACTCTGGCGGCAAGCCTGTCCAGGTGCCTATTCCGGACATGGGAGACCGGCTGGAGGGCCTGCGCACCGCCATCTGTGAGGCTGTGGCTGAGACTGACGACGAGCTGTTTGAGAAATATTTCGCGGACGAGGAGCTGACCCCTGAAGAAATCATCGTAGGCGTGAGCAAGGGCGTAAAGTCCGGCACCATTACCCCTGTGTTCTGCGGGGACGCCATGCTTATGCGGGGCATGGAGCAGTTTATGGACGGCCTGACCTGGCTGGCCCCCTCTGCCGCTGATAAGGCTGGGGAGCTGGGCATGGACCCGGACGGCAACCCAGTGGAAATTTCTGTAAGCAGCGATGGGGCCGCCGCGGCTATTGTCTTTAAGACTGTGGCTGACCCCTTTATCGGAAAGCTCTCTTACATTAAAGTGATTGCTGGCAAAATTTCTACAGAGTCCCAGCTTGTCAATATGCGCACCGGCGCTGCGGAGCGGATAGGCAAAACCGTCATGCTTACCGGCAAGAAGCAGGAGGATGTGAAGTACATCGGCGCGGGGGACATCGGCGCGGTGCCAAAGCTCTCTGCCACCAACACGGGAGACACCCTGTGCGCCCCTGCCCGCAAGGTCACCCTGGACGGGGTGGATTACCCCGGCGCGGCCCTCTCCATGGCCATTGTGCCCAAGAAGAAGGGCGAGGAGGATAAGGTGGCCCAGGGTATGCTCCGCCTTGCTGAGGAGGACCCCACCCTGCACTTCTCCACCAATAACGAGACCCACGAGCTGGTCATCAGCGGCCTGGGCGAGCAGCACCTGGATGTGGCTGTCACCAAGCTGAAAACCAAGTTCGGCGTGGAAGTCACCCTCCGGGACCCCAAGGTCCCCTACCGGGAGACCATCCGCAAGACTGTGCAGGTTCAGGGACGCCACAAGAAGCAGACCGGCGGCCACGGCCAGTTCGGCGACGTGTGGATTGAGTTCTCCCCCTGCGACAGCGACGGCTTGGAGTTTGGCGAGCGGGTCGTGGGCGGCTCAGTGCCCAAGGGCTTCTTCCCTGCTGTGGAAAAGGGCCTGCGGGAGTGCATTGTCAAGGGCCCCCTGGCTGGGTATCCGGTGGTGGGCCTCTCCGCTGTGCTGTATGATGGCTCTTACCACCCAGTGGACTCCTCGGAAATGGCCTTTAAGACCGCGGCTTCCATTGCCTACCGGGACGGCTTGCCCAAGGCCAGCCCAGTGCTTTTGGAGCCCATTGGCCACCTGAAAGCCACTGTGCCGGACGCCAACATGGGCGACGTGATGGGCGAGGTGAACAAGCGCAGGGGCCGTGTGCTGGGCATGGAGCCCGCAGGCGCAGGCCGCCAGACAGTAGACGCGGAGGTGCCCATGGCGGAGATGCACGACTTCTCCACCTTTATCCGCCAGAGCACCCAGGGCCGCGGCAGCTTCAGCTTTGAGTTTGAGCGCTATGAGGAGGCCCCTGCCAATGTGGCTCAGAAGGTCATTGAGCAGGCCAAGGCCGAGAACGGCGGGGACTGAACCCCAAAGGCCGCGAATCCTGTGAATAGATAAAAGAACCACCCCCCGGAGTTTCCGGGGGGTGGTTTTGTGTGCTTAGATGGGCT
Source organism: uncultured Eubacteriales bacterium (assembly GCA_910580045.1). Lineage (GTDB taxonomy): Bacteria > Bacillota > Clostridia > Oscillospirales > Acutalibacteraceae > Acutalibacter. The sequence continues at coordinate 8,121 of CAJTXF010000066.1, read as the reverse complement.
TTGTTAGGTTAGTTTGTGCGGGCATCCCAGGCTCTGGGGATGGTAACCTCCACTTGCCTGTCAATGATATTGCCCTGGTCATCTTCTATATTCTTGACCTGGACGACAATAGAAAGGGCTTGTGTGCCACGGTTATTGTGTACGTCGCTTAGATAAGGGCTGAATAGAATATCAACTCTTGGACCAAGCGCGTTGTTGAAATTAAACGAAATATCGCTTACAGAGGTCTGTGGAGCGCTTGTTGGGGCTTCTATAATGTCTACATTGGACGGCAGTGAGGTTACGGAAACCTTAACATCAGCCTCGCTTTGCGTGGGAGTTTTCCCGCTTACAATAGCTCTTGGGTCTCCAGAGCCCTCATAGAGGTACAATCTTTCACTAAACCGGACCACCAATGTACCAGAAATATTTCCATCTTTGTCAACTCTCAAGCTGTTGCCTGCGCAGAAAATAACCTGGGGATGCTGGGTGTCGGTCATAATGACCGGATAAATCGCTCTAAACCCGTCGTCAGAGGCTGTGCCGCCGGAGACTGCCGCCGGGGTGTTGCCTACAGCCAGGAAATAGTAGTTGGTGGCGGGGCTTAGGGCGCCGTTCTCATTGCAGTTTACGGTCTGGCTCCCGTTGGGCTTGGGCAGGCTGAAATCACCCGAAGCTGTGCTGGAAGTGTCCGTTCCGCCAGCAGCGGCCTCACGGATATAAGCGGCCACCTGGGATTTGTAGGAGGCACTGGCGAACAGGTCAAACAAGCAGCCCGCCGAAGCGCTGGCCGTAGAACCAGCCACATTCTCCATCAGGGCGTCAATGACGCGGAATGGAATTTTAGCGCCGGATTGATCGGTAGCTTCACCCATGTACTTATCAATCCTGCTTTGGTCATTTTTATAGTACTCTTTCAAGGCGGCAATGCCTGCCGAACCCATAGCTTCTGTAAAATCAGCTGTAAGCAGAGAGTTCATGGAACTGCCTGTGTCGGGAATAACCAGCCAGTTGATGTCCGCCCGCTCGTTAGAGCGTACAGTCACGTTAGAGCCGTCCCGGTTCAGGGTGATGATGGGCCGGCTGGTGGCCTTGGTGGTAAACTGGTACACATTGACCTCAGACAGAATGTCGGATCCGCCCTGGGTGACCATATAGACATAGTACTTGGTCTCAGGACTCAGGCCTGTTACATTGATAAGAGCCGCGTCCAGACCAGCGTTGCTATAGCTGCCGGTAATAAGCTGGCTGGTGGTCAAGCCTGCGCCCTTGGGGTTGAATACTGCCAGAGGGTTGGGATAGTCGAAGTAATAGTGCTCTTTGTGAGAGTCTTTATCATCTTCGCTGGGTTTGGCGGTCGTAAGGGTCTTGTGATTATACTCTCCGCCGCTGTTAGTTGGGTCTGTAATAACATCACCAGTAGTCTTATCTACGTAACATCCCCACCCGCTGGCAGCAATGTGCAGCAGATGCTCAGAAGGTACATTGTTGTCATTCAGCTGAGGCGCAAGAGCAGCGGTGCCGTTCTTGTCTACAGGGGAGATAATATAGTACACATTACCCACCCGGTCCAGGGTGACAGACATGGTCACGCCCGTGTCTGTGGGGGTAAAGCTGGGGGCGTTGTTGCGCAGCTGGGGCGCGCGGCTGTCACTGAACTGCTTATACAGCTTGCGCGGCGCTCCATCCAAATTCTTGGGCGCAGTGATTTCGCTAAAGTTGCTTGAACCGCCATCGGCGGAAGTTACCCGGTCAAAGGCCCCGGGCCGCCCCAACTGGTTAGCCAGAGAAGCCAAAGTGCTTGCTGAGCCTGTAACATAAGTGACCTGGCCGGTAATCTCCTCGGTAAACGTGCTGCGGTCCATTTTGTTGCCAATGCGCACAAAGTGCAGGGCATACTCATAGATATCTTCCTTGGCATCGTTCAGTCCGCAGTGGATACCACCATTTTTATAGGGGGCGTTGATGTATTGATAGTCAGGATAGCTGCCGCCGCTCAGGTTCAGCACCACGCTGGTGCCTCGCAAGTCATTGGCGTCCTGAGGTACGCTGATGGAGAGCGTGGCATCATCGCCGCCTACCTGGGTCCAGTTTTCTGTGCCCTTTTTCCTGGTGAATACCTCAAACTCCACAGAGGTGTCGAACCAGAACAGCATATCCCAATACACGCCATCCGCTGTGGTGCTGGTAGAACGGGGCTCTGCTGTAAAGGAAATGTCAATTGGGATATCTGTGGTAAGGTCGTTGTTATTGTCAGTGGATTCAATCGGCTTACTGGTATCAATATTGAAGTCCTCGTCCAGCCCATAGGCTTTCAAAGTCAGCGGGCCCTCATATTGGTTCAGAATCACCTGCGCCGACACCGTCTCGAACACAGGCAGAGAGGTGGTGTTCATCACGTTGTGGCTCTCTGACTCGTCCGCGATGTTTTTCAGCTGGAAGGAGTACCTGGCGCCGCTCTCCAGGTTCAGGGAGGAGTTCTCCAGGTCGCTGGAGTTAATGAAGCTGACCACCAAAGTCGCGCCCTCCCGGAAGACCCGGACATTGCGGTAATCCACGCCCCAGTCCTCATTGGGGGCCGAGGCCGAGGTGCGCTCCGGCAGGGGACGGTGGTTTGCCTCACTATAGAGGATAATCATGTCCCGCAGGGCGCCGGTGTAAAGGGCCTCTGCCTCTTTGGTCTCCGGGCTGTTGGGGTTCAGCTTTTTGGCTTCGGCATAGTTGGTGTACAGGGCCAGCAGGTTGGGCTCGGCATAGGGCTCTGCCGAAGAACCGCTGGGCTGCTTATAGCGGATATCCTCACTGAAAATAATGTTGATGGTGGAGTCCGCGTAGGGGGTGTTGGGGCTGTCGTCCGGCACGTTTTCAAATTCCTGACGGGCTGTGGGAGGCGTAGAATCCAGGGTGTGGGCCGTGAACTTCTGGATGGGGTCAGAGCAGTTGTTGGCCGCGTCCACTGCCACATAGTACACGTCATACGCGCTCTCTTTGGCCAGGCCCGAGATGGTGATGGAGAAGTCCACATTCTCCTTGGCCGTGAGCTTGCCGGACTTGAACCCGCCCCGGCCGTAAATAATCTGCATCTTGGCGTACTCGCTGCGCAGGAACTCCGGGTCCGTAGAGGAGCCGGTCTCAGGCTTGGGATATTCCGCGCCGCTGGGTACAGCCACCCAGTAAACCGTGCTGTTCTCGTTGACAGAGTTGGACAGCTTGACAGAAGTGGCTTGGGTGGTGGTCTGGAACATATCCCCGTTGAACTTGGGCGGGGTGATGTCCTTGGTTTTTACAGTGTGCTTGGTGATTTTGGAGGACTTGGAGCCGTCCGCGTCGGTGAGCCACAGGTACAAGTCATAGGAGGTGTTCTCCTCCACCTCGCCCAGGCTTTCCACCACATCGTCCAGGTTCAGGTCAACCTCATTGATTTTGAAGCTGTCCATGGTGTTCTTAATCAGGTGGATGCGGCCATAGCCGTAGGGGTCCACAAAGGAGGCGGACAGGAACTCGCTGGTCTGGGGCGCGGTGCTGCCAGAGGCCAGAAGCACATAGTACAAATCACAGGTCTTGTTGGCCATGACCGTGGCCTGCAAATCCACAATCTCCCCAAAGGGCAGTTCCGCGTTGGCGTCTGTACGGGTGGGGGTGCGGTCTGTGAACTGAGGAGAGCCGGTCAGGGCCGGGACAGTGCCGTCCGGGGTGAGAATCTTCTGGGCCTTCACCGGGCTGTACCGGCCATGGGCGTCCACCAGCATGGCAGAGAGGTAATAGGTGCCGCCGGCCTCCAGGCCAGTGATGCGGGTGTTATACTCTGTCTTAGAGGTTTCGGCCTTGATGCTGCCGAACAGCAGCATACCGGAGCCGTACTCTGAGGGGGAGATAAGGCTCTCCGCGTCGTCATCGGTCAGGGCGCCGGTGGCCGCGTTGGTCACAGCCCAGTAGATGGTGCCGGCCTTGTTGACAGAGAAGTAGCCGTCCGCTGTGGCGGGGGCCACGTTCCGCACTGCCGGATAGCCTGCCAGCAGGCGGGGGTCAGCGGAAATCTCCTTGGCAATCTCAGAGTCCACGTTGTCCATATCGCCAATAGTGGTAGTCACGCCTGGGCGCACAGTGACCTTGTCGGGCAGAATCTCACAAGAGCTGCCATTGGTGGTCACGGTCAGTTCGCCGATATCACCTGCACCGGTGATTTTGGAGGCAGTATCCAGGTTGACCTTATCCACAGTGGCGTTGATTTCCAGGTTCAGGGTGGAGTTAACGGCCTTTTCGTCAACGGTGACGCTGGAGACGCTGCCCTGGCCCGTATCGCCAATAGTCAAGGTAGAGCCGGGGGTGCGGTTCACAATATTTTTCAGGTTGCCCGCCAGGGTGAAGGCAGTGTCTTTGGGGCCGTCCAGGTAGATATTGCGCAGGCCTTTGCTGTTGTCCCGCACATCATCCTGTATGTAGGCAGGCCCCTTCACCAGGGTTTCCCCGATGTTGGTGCTGCCCAAGGCCCGGATGGACACTATCTGCCGGACGTTGGGGTCAATCTGGAGGACCTGGGCTTCTACATTGTTCAGCAGAATGCTGTCCTCGCCCAGCTGGGCCTCGCCGCCGCCGGCCACAATGATTTTGCCGTAGACCCGGACATTGTCCAGGCACACGTCACCCAGGCCCACGCCGCCGGTAAGGTACAAATCCCCGGCAATGACCGTGTCCCGCAGGGTGACATGGGCAGTGTTGATGGTCACCCTGCCGAACACGCCGCCCAGGCTGTGGTCGCCGGGCTTGTTAATCAGGGTGCCCAGGGCGTTATAGAGCACGCAGGCCACCTCGCCCCGGGTCATGCCGTCCTTGGGGCCAAAGCTCCCGTCCGGCCTGCCGCTGATAATGCCGGCCAGCAGGGCGGAGCGGGCGTAGGGCGCGCTCCAGGGGCTGAAGTTCCTGCCGTCAGTAAACTCCGTCACCTCGCCAGTGCTGGCCTCCAGCCGCATGGCGTTGGCAATCAGCAGCAGGGCCTGCTCCCGGGTCACGGGCATGTTGGGAGAGGCCTTTGTGGAGGAGGTGCCGGACATAATCCCTTCATTATAAGCAATGCAGATATCCTGGTAGAACCAGGCGCTGCGGGGCACATCGGTAAAGGGGATGGGCCCGGTGCGCTGGAAGCCGTAGGCCCGGTTAAGCATGGTCATCAGCTCGGCCCGGGTAACAGTCCGGTTCTCGGCCATATTGCCGCCGCCTGTGCCGGACATGATGCCCCACTCCTTCATCTTGTCCACATAGCGCTTGGACCAGGAGGCAGAGGCCTGGGGTGTAAGGCCGGTTTCCATGGGCAGGATGCCGGCCAGGATGATGGCGCACAGCAGCAGGGCGACAATGCGCTTTCCGTTGTGTTTCAGTCTATTCATTGCAGTCCCTTTCTCATGTGTTTAGAGATTGTTATCTCAGATTCAGAAGCCAGTAGACGAAAAAAGCCGCCGTTTGCGGGCGGCAATATCAGGCTGCAGCTCACCTCCCTCTCAGACCCAAACCAGTCAAATTTATGCTGATATCTAATTTTATTCCATTTTTCCGTGAAAATCAACCACAGGGGCAGGATTCCCAGCATTTACCGGCGGGAGCGCTGGTGGGTCAGCAGCTGTACGGTAAACACTGCCTCCCGAATCATGCTCTCCTGCTCATTGAGGATGTCAATAAACTTGGCAGCGTAGAAGGTGGAGCCCTCCTCCGGCCGGGTGCGCAGAATCTGGCAGGTCAGCAGCAGGGGGGCTGTGCGGGTGATGGGGATGACCACCTCAACCAGCTCGCCGGAATTCAGGGGCGCGTCAGAGTAAAAGCTGATGCCGCCGCAGCTCAAATCATTGCCCTGGGCAATCCAGCGGCCCTCCTTGCCCCCGGTGGGGTATAGGTAGGTTTCGAAATCCACAGGCATCCGCAGGTTTTCCCGGACCTCATTGCCCACCAAATCCCGCAGAACCTCCAATACCACCAAGTCCCCCTTGCGCTGGATTGCATGGCCCAGCTTGGGGTGCAGGTTCTCGTCAGCAGGAACAATCTGGACGCTGTCAGCATTGACCACGGCCAAAATGTCCCCTTCAAACACAGTGAGCTGAATGTTCCGCCCCTCAGGCGGGCTGTCTGAGGAGCCCCGGGCCAGCACCCGGGAGGTGCCGCTGTCCAGCAGGACACAGACGTTTTTCGGCTTGGACTTTTTACTAAAGAACATGGATTATCCCTCCTGGTTTTCCTGGTTCTGCAGAGCTTCCTCCTCAGGGGCAGGGCGGGCATCCCGGCCCCTGCGGCGGCCCTGGCCCTGGGTTTGGCGCTCAAAATCAAAATTAAGGAAGTAGACGTAAATCTCCACCACTGCCCGGTAGAGCTCCTCTGGAATCTCCTGGCCCAGGTTCAGCTGAGACAGGATGGTGGCCAGGGAGTTGTCCTCATAAATGGGGACGCCGTTTTCCTGGGCCACATCCAGGATTTTTTCCGCCAGATGCCCCATGCCGGAGGCCACAATCACCGGGGCGGAATCGCTGACGCCGTACTGCAGGGCCACGGCCCTCTGACGGGCGGGCCGCTGGCTGTTTTGCTCAGACCTTGACATCGACACCGCTTTTCACCTCCTGGAACAGTGTTGGGAAAGCATCGGAAATATTCATAGGCTGGCGCATGGCCGCCACCCGGACATCCCCGGGGGTCAGACCGTTGCGGGTGAGAATTTCGGACAAATCCCGGGAGATGTCCCCGGAGAAAGCGGCCATCTGCCGGGGGCAGGCCACCTGCAGAGAGGTGCGCCCCCCTGCCTGGTCAATAATCAAATCAAAGGCGCCCAGGCCCTCAATGTCCATTTTAATCAGAAGCCTGGGGGCAGGGTCCTCCCTCCCGCCGCTGTGCTGGGCGTCCGGGTCCACCCACATCTCTGAAAACACTGCCTTGTCCTCCCACTGGAAGGGGAGAAGCAGATGCTGCAGGGGCATATAGACGCTTTCGTTAATCAGGATAGAGCTGAGCAGGCTGCGGAAGATTTCCTGGGCCGCGGTGCCTCCCTCGCCCCGTAGGGAGCGCAGGGCCAGCTGAGTAAACCGCTCAGCGAAATTGTCGGCCTGGGCGGCTTTGGCAAAATCAGTCTCGTTCAGCATCCGCAGGATGCTCTCGTCAGACAGGCCGCCCAAATCCCCCTTAAAGATGTTATAGTTGCCCAAGTGCCGGAAGGACTGAATCAGGGCCTGCTCGTCACCGTTCTCATAGCGGACCATGTCCAAAGTGAGCAGGGAGAGCAGGCTGCGGGCCATGCCGTGGTCATGGGTGCGGGTGACGTAGTCCGCAATCAGGGGGAAGACCTGCCCCCGCAGGATGCTCAGCCCCTCCTGGCGGTCCCCGGCGGCAAAGGCGTTTTCCATGCGTCCGGCAATGTCTGTGAGCTGGTTGGCCCAGTGGGAAGGCAGGGAGCGGGTCATGTCATACAGGGTGCGGAGCATCCGGGTCTGCAGGTGGCTGGTAGAGGAGTAGTCGCTGTACTGGCGGAGAAACTGGAGAATCTCTGTGCGGAACATTTCTGAGCCAGCGTTCTGATAGGCTGTGCGCAGGGCGGAAAACAGGGCCCCGCCAAAGCGCATGCCGCTTTTCAGCTGGCCCTGGAGAAACTGGGCCAGCTGGGCCTCGTCCATATTCAGCAGCTCCAGGAAGCCCTGAAGCTCTGCCGCCAGCCCGGGGCTGATGCCCGAGGAGACCTGCAGTCCCTGGCCCTGCAAAAGGCGCAGAAAAGCCGACGCCGTGTCTGGGGCGTTGGCCAAACGCTGAAGGAATGTCAGATAATTGGATTCATACCGCATCCGGTGGGAAACAGAGGCATCTCCCGCCTGCTGCTGCTCCGAGCGGGAGTCCCCTCTGGTGACCCGGGTAGGGTCTATCACATTCTGAATATTCCGGTTGGGGTCATTGGGGTTGATAGGCTGATTCCGGCTGCCGGTATTGTCATAACCAGGGACCGGATTTGTGGGTCTCAATATCTCAGGCATAGGCGAATCGCTCCTGTACTGAATCGTAAGGATATGTATACTTATAACCAGTATAGCAGATTCCTTCCCAAATGTCCACCCCCAGCGTGAGGCGGGAGTGTCCGCTCCGAGGAGTTTTTCGTGTTCCCCCGCCCGTAGGGCGGGGCAA
>CAJTXF010000065.1 GCA_910580045.1 uncultured Eubacteriales bacterium | reverse complement strand
GCCTGGCCCAGGACATTGTCTGCGCATTAAAGGAGCAGGCCCCCTCCCACAGCCAGGAGCTGTTGAGCGTGCTGGTTTCCGAGCTGTTCTTATCCGCGACCAAGCTCACCATGAAGGAGGAGCGCCGGAAAAAACAGGCGGAGGGTATTGCCAAAGCGAAAGCTAGAGGTGTGAAGTTCGGCACCCGGCTGCGGCCGCTGCCCGAGAACTTTGAGCAGGCCCGGCTTTCCTGGAGGAACCAGGAAGTGAACCTGAAAGAGGCCGCCAGTCTGTGCGGTATGCCGACGTCCACGTTCTATGACGCAGTAAAGCGGGTGGAGCGGTCAGCGGGGGAGTAAGAGACAAAAAGGGAGGGAGCCCAATGCTGACATTACGGCTGAAGCCGGGTGAATATCTGGTGATTGGCGACGACATAGCAGTGCAGGTGTTTGAGAAAAAGCGGAACTACCTTGAGGTGGCAGTCGAGGCGCCAAGGGAGGTCCCGGTGCTACGCGGAGAGGTCTATGAGCTGACAAATGACCGCCCCGCATTTCTGAGAGAAAACCGGACGCAGACCCTGTCCGAACGGAACGCAAATATCCGCAGGAAAGAAACTTTAGCACGGCGGGCGGACGCCGCACAGCAGCTGAACACATTTCTGGATAGGCTTGAGAGCCGGAATCCGGAGCTTGGGAAAGAGATATTGGCTATGCGGGAGCAGGTGTCCCGCTTAAACGGCGAAATTAAGACTTGAATTTGGTTTCACCCGGTTCCGGGCCGGTTGAAATATACAGCGCTTTGAAGCGGGAACCGATCACTCCGGCAGAGAGCGCGCCCCAGCGATGAACGCTGGGTAAGCCCGAAACGCAAAAAAATAAAGATTCATAGGAGAGAAGATTTATGCGTATTCAACACAATGTTATGTCCATGAACGCCTACCGGAACTATAACAACAACACCTCCATGCTCAGCAAGAACCTGGAGAAGCTGTCTTCCGGCTACAAAATCAACCGCGCTGGCGACGACGCTGCTGGCCTGGCCATTTCCGAGAAGATGCGTGCCCAGATTAAAGGCCTGGAGGCTGCCCAGAAGAACACTAAAGACGCCACCAGCCTGATTAAGACCGCTGAGGGCGCCCTGCAGGAAGTTCAGGACATGCTGAACCGCATGGTCTACCTGGCCGAGCAGTCCGCCAACGGTATCTATGACAATGATGTTGACCGTGCCGCCCTGCAGGATGAGGTGAGCGCACTGCAGACTGAAATCGAGCGCATCGCTGACAGTGCTAACTTCAACGGCAAGAAGCTGTTTGCGAATGGCTCCAACATTGCCACAGACTTCCAGTTCCAGATTGGCGATACCTCCAACAGCTACGACCAGTTGAAGATGAGCGCGATTATCACTGACACGAACGGCGCTGACATCAAGGCTTTGATTTCTGCTGCCCTGAGCATTGACATCAGCACCTTGACTGGCGCTGCCAACGCTCTGGCAACCCTGAAGAGCGGCGCTTCCGGCGCAATCAACGTAATCTCCACCCTGCGCGCCAAGCTGGGCGCCACCCAGAACCGTCTGGATCATACGCTGAACAACCTGTCTGTCATGAACGAGAATATTACGGACGCTGAGTCCGGTATCCGTGACACGGACGTGGCGGAAGAGATGATGTCTTACACCAAGAACAACATTCTGATCCAGTCCGCTCAGGCGATGCTGGCCCAGGCAAACTCTGTTCCCCAGGGTGTTCTGCAGCTGCTCCAGTAATTCTAGTCACAAAGCGCAGTTCCCATTGTGGGGCTGTATTCAAAAAAGTGAATTCACAAAGAGAAGGAGTTGGGGCGGGCATGTGCCCGTCCCAATTTTCCATTTCAGAGAGGATAAAATATGGAACCGATTGAAGTGGCTAGAAGATTGGTAAGATTAGGGGACACGGAAGACGCACTGAAGGCGTATGAACTGGTTCTGCGGGCACAGAAGCATGTTTCGGCAGATGAAAAGCTGGAGGCGGCCATATTTGTACTACAGTTTCAAGGGGAATACCGATATGCGTATTTAGCATTTTTAGAACTGTACAAGGAAAAGCAATATGCTCAAGATGTGATGGCGATTATGACCGAGGCGTTTTATGAGCCCAATCAGAAACTCCTCCGTTCTCACTATGAGAACAACTGCAAATATCTAAAAAGGTATCCCTACCTATTCCAAAAAGATTTCATTCCTTTTGATGAATTGCCGATTCGATTTTATCCATTTGATGATAATCATTATATACCGTACTATGTGGAAAACGGCTGCTTTGGGGATGCCACGGATTATAGCGAGCCGGTCATAACACGGAATTTTTTTCACGATTTAGAAAATCCCATCCTGGCAAAGGATGTTTATTCACAATATGAACTGGAATATTTGAACGATAATGTGCGTCCTAGCGAGTATGTCAGTAAGGAGAACCATATTTATTTGCATTATTCTAGCTGGGAGGAATTTTGTTCCTATTTGCAAGTGTTGAATTTTCGAAAACTGTTGGCAGATCAGAAGCTGGTGTTTCTGATTTCTGATGAAATAAGTCAGTACCCTATCGACTTCAAGGAACGCTTTGGATTGGATTATTGTAAATATCCGCTCAGGCCGATAGGAATACGGGAATTCCATCGGTTGATTTGGCACATGCAGCTTTCTTATCATAATGGCGGCGACTTTTTTAATGAAATTATGGACGCACACCCCAACTTACTGTCTAGTTCTTCCATTTTCCATGACTCAATGGAAGAAACTTTGGCGGATTTGCGCTGTACGCTGGATGATGCCCGCAGTTGGGCGGAGGTCAAGGAAGTCTTCTCCAATGGTGAGTGGGAAAATTTTGACATGATTCGGGAGCTATACTTTATGAGGGACCGGACTGACAAGGATATCCTTGTTACAGCGTTCTGCTGCTGTAAACGTTTTGTGAAGCGTCTGGATCTGAATTCCCGCATTGCGCCGGTCATTTTTTACCAGCCGCACTTTGGCTTTATTCACACAAACATAATGGGTGATAACAAAGGTCACGCGATTGTTGCCTCTGAGCAGTATGAGGCCATGGAAAAATCAACCGTCTTTAGACATTTCAAATATATCAAATCTTTCGCGCCTATGCGAAGAATTACGACCAGCTATGGCGGGGCGGTCCGTTTTATGGATAATAGTTCAGAAACTAAGACCGAAGACGGCAAGTTTTTGCGCGTAGTCAATGAAGTGGTTGAACGGGTTCTATATAGGGGGTATCTGGTTGACGATCAGTTACGGATTTTCAGGGACTGTGTGTTAGTTAGGTTCGAGGATGGAAAACTGAATCCAAAAGCTACATTTACAGCGCTTGCAAAATTTCTGGATTTGCCTTATACCAAGTCTATGACCTACTGCTCTTTCAATGGGCTTCCTACACAAGTCATTCTTAACCAAGAGATTCATGGCTTTGATACAACGTCTGTCTATAAGACATATGATGACTACGCTTGCGATGAGGAGCGCTTTTTCCTGGAATATTTTTTGCAGGACGCTTACCGCTATTACGGCTACGATTTTAAGTATTACGACGGCCAGCCCATGGACGAGGAAAAAATCAATGAGCTGATCCAGCATTTTGATAAAATCAACTATTTTATCCGCAAAAGTATGAAGCCGTTTTTTGAGGACACCATTGTCAAAATCCGGGAAAAAGAAGCGGAACAGGGCAAATCGAAGGAGTATGAGAAAACGGTGGAAGAGGAGGCCCAGGTCCGCTTGGAAAAGTATATGCAGGACCAGGAGGAGCGGGCCAAATCCGTGGCGCGGGTGCTTTTAACGGGTCTGCGGTTCGTGACGAAGGACGGCCGCCCGCTGAAATTTATGCCCAAATTGGAACTTGACCCGGCGCTGCTGGAGCAGCCGCTGTATCATTAAGGAGGCCGAAATGAAAGGGACTGTATATTTTTTCACCGGCCTGGCAGGCGCGGGCAAGACCACCATCGGCGGGCTGTTTTATCAGCGGCTCAAAAAAATCCGACCGGACGCGGTTCTCAAGGACGGCGACAATCTGCGCATCGCCGGCGGCGACCACGACTACTCCACCGAGGCCCGGAGGCGGGGTGCGAAAGGGGTGTTCCGGCACTGCAAGGAGTTGGCCGACCAAGGCATTGACAGCGTATTCTGCGGCATCGGGATGTACGAGGACGTGCGCCAATGGAACCGGGAGAACATCGAAAACTACCGGGAGGTTTACATAAAAGTCAGCATGGAGACGCTGTACCGGCGCAACCAGAAAGGGCTGTATTCGCCGGGCGTGAAGCAGGTGGTGGGCGTGGACCTGCCATGGGACGAGCCGGACAGCTCCGACATCGTGGTGGAAAACGACCGCGACGAGGACCCGGAGGCCATCGTCGACCGGATTTGGAAAGCCTTCGGGCTGGAGGATGAGCCATGAATATTGCGCTGATCATCGCCGGGGGCAAGGGCCAGCGAATGCAGCAGGAGATTCCCAAGCAGTTCTTGAATGTGAACGACAAGCCGGTGATAATTTACACGTTAGAGCATTTTCAAAATCACCCTGGAATAGATGCGATCGAAGTTGTATGCCTGGATGGCTGGCATGATATCTTGTGGGCATACGCCAAACAGTTTGGAATAGACAAGCTCAAATGGGTTATTCTCGGTGGGGAAACGGCGCAGGAATCGATTCGCAACGGCGTAGTTAATCTGCGGGAAGTTTGCGACTCTGAGGATATCATAATTATCCACGACGGTATCCGACCTTTAGTGGAAGATTTTGTGTTGACGGATGTGTTGGTTCAATGCAAGAAGTATGGGAATGCGGTTACATCCATGCCGTATAACGAGCAAATATTTGTGACCGTTGATGGCGAAACGACCACGGAATATGTACCGCGCGATACATTGCGCCGGGTTTCAACGCCGCAGGCATACAGATTTGACAAGCTTCTGTGGGCATATGAGAAGGCTTTCAGTGAGAACATAGGCATACAGGCATCTACATACGCGAATACGCTGATGGTAGAGCTGGGTGAACGCCTGCATTTTGCGGCTGGATCGGACAAGAACATAAAGCTGACGACAAAAGATGACCTGGAGCTGTTCAAAGCATACATGAAGATGGAGAAAGATTCCTGGCTGAGGTAGGTGAATGCAGTGAACATGATAGAAGATGAAGAGTATTGTACCATGCTTCGGCGGATGGTTGAGAATTTTCCTTATTGGGATAAACTGGCCGGAAGAGCTATACTAATTTCTGGCGCGTCAGGAATGCTGGGAAGTCTGTTGGTGGATGCTGTCATGATATGGAACAAAGGCAGACCTTCTCAAGAGAAATGTAATCTTATTGGGCTTGTGCGTAATAGAGCAAAAGCGGAGGCAAGATTCGCGCCTTGGCTGAATGTTAAGGGATTTTGTTGTATGCAGCATGATATTTGCGAGCCATTGCCAGAGCTTGAGCGGGTGCCAGACTATTGGATCCATGCTGCAAGTACCACCCATCCGGCGGCCTATTCCACCGAACCGATCAACACGATTATGTCCAATGTGCTCGGGACTAAAAATATGTTGGATAAGGTTTCAGAACTTGGCGGTCGCTTACTGCTGTTGTCGAGCGTAGAGATCTACGGTGAGAACCGCGGTGATGTAGAGCGGTTTACTGAGGATTACTGCGGTTATATCAACTGCAATACCCTGCGGGCGGGATATCCAGAAGCCAAGCGGGTTAGCGAGGCGATGTGCCAGGCGTATATTGCGGAGCGCGGGGCGGACGCGGTGATAATTCGCCTGCCAAGGTGCTATGGACCCACGATGCAGATGACAGATACAAAGGCCGTTGCGCAGTTTATTAAGAACGCTGTGCGCGGCGAGAATATCGTGCTGAAGAGCGAGGGCAAGCAGCTGTACTCATATGCTCATGCGGTCGATGCAGTGAGCGGTATCTTGTGGGTGATTTTGGACGGAAAAACGGGCGAGGCTTATAATTTGGCAGACGAAGAGTCGGATATTATGCTGAAGGATTTGGCACAGATTTCGGCAGACAGCGCAGGGACAAAGGTGGTTTTTGATTTGCCGGATGAAATAGAGAAACGAGGGTTTTCCAAGGCGCAGAAAGCACTGTTGGATGGGGGAAAGCTGAAGAAATTGGGGTGGAGACCGGGCTTCTCGATACAGAGTGGGATATCCGAAACAATAACAGTATTGCGAGAGTGTAGGAATGGATAGGATCAATGTAACCCGCACCAGTCTACCAGCGTTTGAAGAATACTGTGCAGAGATCCGGGACATGTGGGAGAGCCGCTGGCTGACCAACATGGGCGAAAGGCATGAAAGGCTTCGGGGGAAATTGCAGGATTACTTGGAGGCAAGGCACGTTGAACTGATAGCCAACGGCCACCTGTCCATAGAGCTTGCCCTGCAAGCAATGAACTTGACTGGCGAGGTCATCACCACGCCGTTTACCTTTGCCTCTACCACCCACGCCATTGCAAGATGTGGACTTACTCCGGTTTTCTGCGACATAACCCCCACCGATTTCACCATGGACGCTTCAAAAATTGAGTCCCTCATAACGGAAAAAACGTCGGCGATTCTGCCGGTCCATGTGTATGGAAACGTGTGCGATGTGGAGGCTGTAGAAGCTGTTGCAAAGCGCCATAAACTCAAAGTGATTTACGACGCGGCCCACAGCTTCGGCGTGAAATACAAGGGACGGGGGATTGCCAATTTTGGAGACGCAAGCTGCTTCAGCTTCCACGCCACCAAGGTGTTTCATACCATCGAGGGCGGCGCGGTTACGTATCCAGATATTGCGTTCGGCCAGCACCTTGCAAGGCTTAAAAACTTCGGCCTGGACGGCCAGGAGGACGCCAGTGAAATTGGCGGCAACGCCAAGCTGGATGAGTTCCGGGCGGCAATGGGACTTTGCAATCTGCGGCATATCGACGAGGAAATTGCAAAGCGAAAACAGGTGGCAGAGCGTTATAGGGAACGGCTGGAAAGCGCTTCGGGCATCCAGCTGAACCCAATCCAAAGAGGAGTGACTCCCAACTACGCGTACTTCCCGGCAGTGTTTGACGAGGAAGTTTTTGGAGCGGGCCGGGATGAAATTCAGACAAAATTGGCCAGCTATGATATCCATGCGCGGAAGTATTTCTATCCTTTGACCAGCGAGTTTTCCTGTTACAAGGATAGGTTTGACTCCGCCCTAACGCCCGTGGCGAAGCAGGTCAGCCGGAGGGCTTTGACCTTGCCATTATATCCGGATCTGCCCCTGGACGTGGTGGATAAAATCTGTGATATCGTCCTATCCTGTAGGAAATGAGGTGCAAAATATGCGCGGGATTATTTTAGCCGGCGGCTCCGGGACGCGGCTGTATCCGCTGACAAAAGCGGTGTCAAAGCAGCTGCTTCCGGTGTACGACAAGCCCATGATTTACTATCCGTTATCCACTTTAATGCTGGCGGGGATCCGTGAGATCCTGCTCATTTCCACTCCGGGGGACCTGCCCAAATTCCGGCAGCTTTTGGGCGATGGCGGGCAGTTTGGGATTCGACTCCGTTACGCGGAGCAGCCGGAGCCGGAGGGCTTGGCCCAGGCGTTTTTAATCAGCGAAGCGTTCATAAACGGCGGGCCATGCGCCATGATTTTAGGCGACAACATCTTCTATGGCGGCTGGTTTTCCAGCAATTTGCAGCAGGCGATTCGAAACGCCCAGGATGGATTTGCCACGGTGTTCGGGTACTATGTCCGGGACCCGGGGCAGTTCGGCGTGATGGAGCTGGACAGGGAGCACAACGTGCTGTCGGTGGAGGAGAAGCCGGAAAATCCGAAATCACATTATGCGGTTACCGGGCTATATTTCTATGATGGACGTGTGTGCGAATTTGCAAAAAAGCTGCAGCCGTCGGGCCGGGGCGAACTGGAAATCACGGATTTGAACCGGCTGTATTTGCAGGAAAACCGGCTGAAAGTGCAGGTTTTGGGACGCGGATTTGCTTGGATGGATACCGGCACGGTGGACAGCTTGATGGAAGCGGCGTCCTTTGTAGAAGCGGTGCAGAACCGCCAGGGCGTGGTGATTTCCGCGCCGGAGGAGATTGGGTATTACGCGGGCTGGATCGGAAAAAAAGAGCTTCTCAGCGCCGCGGATTTGTATGGGAAATCGCCCTATGGCGAGCATTTGAAGCGCGTGGCGGAGGACAGCTTTTTGCGCTGAATTTCTAGGAAAGGCAGTGGTAACCGTGACGATTCTTGTGACCGGCGGGGCGGGATTTATCGGCTCCAATTTTATCTTTTATTGGATGGAAAACCATGCGGACGACCGGGTTGTCTGCTTGGATAAACTGACCTATGCGGGGAATTTGTCGACGCTGGAACCGGTCATGGATAAGCCGAATTTCCGGTTTGTGAAGGGCGATATCTGCGACAAAAACCTGGTGCTTGATTTGTTCCGAACGGAGCGTCCGGAGTATGTGGTGAACTTCGCGGCGGAAAGCCATGTGGATCGCTCCATCGACGGTCCGGAGGTGTTCTTGCGCACGAATATCCTGGGTACGGCCGCGCTGCTGGATGCCTGCCGAGAGTTCGGGGTGGGGCGGTACCATCAGGTGTCGACGGACGAGGTGTATGGGGACCTGCCGCTGGACCGGCCGGACCTGTTCTTTACGGAAGACACGCCACTGCACACCAGTTCGCCGTACAGCGCGTCGAAGGCCGGATCGGATTTGCTGGTGCTGTCCTATGTGCGGACTTATGGTCTGCCAGCCACAATTTCCCGATGCTCCAACAATTATGGGCCGTACCAGTTCCCGGAAAAATTCATCCCGCTGATGGTGATTAATGCGCTGAACAACAAGCCGCTGCCGGTTTACGGGGATGGCTTGAACGTGCGGGACTGGCTGCATGTGAAGGACCACTGCCGGGCTATCGAGCTGATCCTGCGGAATGGCAGGGCCGGGGAGATATACAATATAGGCGGGCATAACGAGAAACGGAATATAGATGTGGTAAAGCTGATTCTCCAAGAGCTGAATAAACCAGAAAGCCTGATTCAGTACGTTGCTGACCGCAAGGGCCACGACCGGCGCTATGCCATCGATCCCCAAAAGATCCACCGTGAGCTGGGCTGGACGCCGCAGACAGAATTCGATGATGGGATCAGGCGGACGGTGCGATGGTATGTAAGCAGCTCGGATTGGTGGCGGGAAATCGTTTCCGGAGAGTATCAGGAGTATTACAGGAAAACGTACGGAGGCATATGAACGGTATGTGGGATTTTAGCAGATTTTCAGATCGTCTTGCGGCCATAGACGAGGCTGGGACACAGCTAAGTTATAGGCAGCTCAGCGAAGAAAATGCGCGGCTTAGGCAGGCTTTAGGCGGCCGAAGCCTGGTATTTATTCTTTGCTCAAATACAATCGGAAGCCTGGCCGGGTATACCGGTTGCTTGAACGAGGGTTCCGTACCGCTGCTATTGGCGCAGAACCTTGACAAAGATATGCTGGAAAGCCTTATAACCCTTTATCAGCCCGGCTATCTATGGGTACCCGAAGATATGCGGGACGCATTTCCGGCAATGCCTGTCAAACATGAAGCGTTTGGATATATGCTGCTCAAAACAGGCCATAAGAGGGCCTATCCGCTGCATGATGAATTGTGCTTATTGCTTACTACCTCCGGTTCTACGGGAAGCCCCAAATTTGTGCGGCAAAGCTATGAGAATGTCTTATCGAATGCGGCCGCTATCGTACAGTATTTAGAGTTGGACGAGACAGAACGGCCGATTACCACCTTACCCATGAACTACACCTATGGCCTTTCCATTATAAACAGCCATCTGCTTGTGGGGGCAGCGCTGCTTTTCACCAATAAGGGCATCATGCAGAAGGAATTCTGGAACTTTTTCAAAGAGCGGAAAGCAACTTCTTTTGGCGGCGTACCCTATACATACGAGATGCTGGACCGTCTGTGCTTTTACCGGATGGACCTGCCGTCTCTGCGATACTGCACGCAGGCTGGAGGAAAGTTGACGCCGGAGCTGCATAAAAAGTTTGCTGAAAACGCGCAGGAAAGAGGGACAAGGTTTATTGTCATGTATGGGCAATGCGAGGCCACGGCGCGCATGGGGTATCTTCCGGCGGAAAAGGCCCTTGAAAAATATGGTTCTATGGGCATAGCGATCCCCGGCGGCAGGTTCCATTTGATTGACGCGGAAGGGAAAACGGTTTCAGAGCCTCATGTGACTGGCGAACTGGTTTATGAGGGTGCCAATGTTACTATGGGATATGCGGAATGCGGAGAAGATTTGATAAAAGGCGACGAACGAAGGAGAGTGTTGCAGACTGGGGACATGGCACAGTTTGACGAGGACGGCTACTATTATATTGTTGGCAGGAAGAAAAGGTTTTTAAAGTTGTACGGTAACCGGGTAAACCTGGATGAGATTGACCGCATGATAAAGGAGCAGTTCCACAACGCTGACTGTGCCAGCGCTGGAGTGGATGACCATCTGTATGTTTTCGTCACAGATCAGGCCGTTGCCGAGGAAGTTAAGCCTTTCCTGGCAGGAAAGACCGGGATAAACGCCGTGGCTTTCAAAACGGTGGTTATCGATGAAATCCCAAAGAACGACGCGGGGAAAACCTTGTATAAAGAGCTGGCAAAATATTATCTCTGATTTTATGTAAGCTGAAAAGCAAAATCTGGACGCAGGAGGTGAAGCCGGGTGGACTTTCAGAATCTACTGCAAATTCCGCCGTATTCTTTGAATAAGGCGGAAAAAGAAAAGCTGCTTACGGAAAGGCTTGTGGAACTCACGGAGTTTCATCGGCAGAACTGCCCGGAATACAGAGATATGCTCCGTACGGCATCTTACGATAGGCAGACAATCCGTTCCTATGAGGATATCCCTTTCCTCCCTGTGCGGCTGTTCAAGGAACTAACGCTAAAGAGCGTGGCGCAGGATGAGGTGGTAAAGACCATGACGTCCTCGGGGACATCCGGGCAAAGGGGTTCGCGGATTTTTTTAGACCGCGCCACCTCGTCCAACCAGCAGAAAGCAATGGTCAAAATAGTAAATGAGTTTACCGGCACCGCCAGGATGCCAATGGTCATCATCGACTGCCCATCGGTGGTAAAAGACCGGAAAATGTTTTCAGCGCGGGGCGCTGGGATACTGGGATTTTCCATTTTTGGGTCGAAGAAAATATATGCCCTGAACGATGATATGCGGCTTGATATGGAAGGCTTGGAAGCCTTCTTCGATCAAAACAAGAACCGGAAAATTCTCCTTTTCGGTTTTACGTTTATGGTCTGGCAGTATTTTTACAAGGAGCTTGCCCGTTTGAAGGCAGAAGGGAAAACCTTTGACCTCTCCCAGGCTGTGCTGATACATGGAGGCGGCTGGAAAAAGCTGGCTGGCGAAGCGGTCAGCCCAGAGGCGTTCCGCAAAGCGCTAAAAGATGTATGCGGAATCGAAAGCGTACACGATTATTACGGCATGGTGGAACAGACGGGCTGTATCTATATGGAATGTGAATGCGGACACTTGCACGCCAGCGTTTTCTCCGATGTGATCGTCCGGCGCCCGGAAGATTTTTCCGTGTGCGGGACAGGGGAGCGTGGGATCATACAGGTCGTATCCGCGCTTCCGGAATCTTATCCGGGACATAGCCTGCTTACGGAGGACGAGGGGGAAATCCTTGGAGAGGATGATTGTCCTTGCGGAAGGAAAGGCAGGTATTTCAAAGTTTACGGCCGGCTTAAAAACGCGGAAATCCGCGGATGCAGCGATACCTTCGCGGCAGGCCGTGGGGAAGTGGGAACGCCCGGAGACGATAAAGGGGGCCTAAACAAGATATCTTTTCTGCTTGGTGATAAGAGAAGTTTGCTGGAACTTCCCCATACGGCGCCTATGGAGCCATTTGCGGAAAATGTACTGAATTTCCTGCAGGACCTGTCGCGGGAATTGACGCAGGACCGTGAAGCAAAAGCATATAGTGACATTATGGCGCTGGCTTTCTGGCTGCGGAAGGCATCAACCTTATCACTAAAAGAGCGGTTTGCCGGGAAAAGCAGGCAAATGGGGCGGGGTACGGTTTTCCATATTGCACCGTCCAATGTCCCGGTAAATTATGCCTATTCCCTTTTCGCAGGGCTTCTTTGCGGCAACGCGAATGTTGTACGGATACCCTCCAGGGACTTCCCGCAGATAAGAATCATCAACCGGGCAATCCGTACCGAGCTGGAAAAATATGCGGAATTGAAGCCGTACATTCTACTGCTGCGGTATGAGCGCGATAAGGATATCAATGATGTTTTGTCCTCTTTGTGTGATGTGCGGGTTATCTGGGGAGGGGACTCTACCATCATGGAGCTGCGGAAATCCCCCCTGCCCCCACGGGCTACGGAGGTCACCTTTGCAGACAGGTATTCCTTGGCAGTAATCGACTCCGGTGAGTACATAAGGCGCATAAAAGCTGACAGCAAAGCGGCCAGCCGTACAGCTTCGGATTTCTATAATGATACCTACCTATTCGACCAGAACGCCTGCACCAGCCCCCGGGTGGTGGCCTGGGCGGGGTGCGCCAGGGAAGAAGCAAAAGTGGCTTTTTGGGAGAGCCTGCTTGCCATAGTAAAACAGAAATACCCTTTCCAGCCCATACAGGCAGTTGACAAGCTCTCGACAGAGTACTTGGCTTCCGCCGCCGGCTTGGGTGGAATGAAGCAAATATCCCAGGGTGATAACTGCTTGGTGCGGGTGCAGATTACGCAGCTGCCGCCAAAGCTTATGGATTACAGAGGGAATTCTGGATACTTCTATGAGTTTGACTGCGATGACATTTTGGCTTTGCGGGATTTTTGCGGCGATCCCCGCTGTCAGACGGTTGGCCTGCTGGGAGGGAAAAGCCTGCTGGAGCCGCTGATTCAGGCGGGAATTCGTGGTGTGGACCGCGTTGTTCCCATAGGGTATACTATGGACTTTGACTTAATTTGGGACGGATACAACCTGGTGGAAAGGCTTACCAGGACAA
Organism: uncultured Eubacteriales bacterium; assembly: GCA_910580045.1. Taxonomy (GTDB): domain Bacteria; phylum Bacillota; class Clostridia; order Oscillospirales; family Acutalibacteraceae; genus Acutalibacter. The sequence goes on along the minus strand of CAJTXF010000065.1, from coordinate 1,950 downwards.
TCCAGATGTAAGAGAGGTAGCTGTCGGTGAAGTTGTTTATTTATGGCGCGGGCGGCGCGGGGCTTGAAACCTGCGATCTTGTGCGCAGAAATGAAACGATAAGATGCAGGTATACAGATGTCTGTTTTGTGGACGATTTCGCGGCGGAAGAAGAATACTACGGCACCAAGAGGATCCATTTTACCTCGTGCAGAGAGCATATGGAGGATGACGGCGCCGCGTTTATTGTCGCCGCCGGGGAACCTGCGGTGCGTGAGCTGTTATATGAAAAAGTTAAATCAGCAGGCTGCTCTTTTGCAACGCTGATTGATGAGACTGCAGTCATTTCAGATACGGCCCTGATAGGCGAAGGATGCATCATCCAGGCGCACGCGGTTGTTTCCTCAGAAGCGGTGATAAAAGAAAACTGTATGTTCATGCTCCAAACCATTGTCGGCCACCATGCGGTCGTGGAAAGCCATTGTGTGGCCAGCCCTAAAGCAACGGTAGGCGGGTACAGCCATGTTGGCGCGGGCGCGTTTTTAGGGTTGGGTTCGTCCATGATGCAGGGGGTCGATATTGGCAGCGGGGCTATTGTCGGCATGGGGTCCATGGTGTTCAAAAATGTGGAAGACGGCGCTACAGTTATCGGCAACCCTGCCAGGGTGACAAAGGGGAATAGCGAACACAAGGTTTTCAATAAATAATGAGGTTGTGAGGTAAATATGGAAAATAATGAGAAAAAAGTGTTGTCCTTTGACGCCTATGAGCTGCAAAAGTATGAGCCGAACCGGTATCCGTTTTTGTTTATTGACAGGGTGACAGAATGTGTGCCGGGCGAATACGCAAAAGGATACAAGAACCTGACGAATAACGAGTGGTTTTTTCCCGTCCATTACGAAGGCCACCCTTTCATGCCTGCGGCTATACAGACCGAAGCCCTGAGCCAGATGATAACCATTGCGTTTACAACGCTCCCGGAAGTAGACCAGGTGGATGTAGTGGGCTCCCGATGGAGCGCGAAATTCCACAGGGAGATCCACCCGGGAGACAGGCTGGATATTGAAGCGTTTGTCAAATCCTACTCCCGCGGCGTGGGGAAAGGGTACGCCAAGAGCTATGTTGACGGGGAATTGGCCTGCGAAGTGGAAGTGACCATGGTGATACCCTGCGTGTTCAACCGATATAAACCGAAAACGAAAACAGAGGACAAAGTAGTATGCTGACAGGGAAAACGGCTATCATAACAGGCTCAAATAGAGGAATCGGAATGGCTGCCGTGGAAGTTTTCGCGGAGCAGGGCGCTGCCGTTTGGGCGTGCGCACGTACGCGGTCTGAGGAGTTTGAGGCCAAGCTGAAAGAAATTGCGGATAAAAATTCCGTTGCGATTACCCCGGTTTATTTTGACCTTTCTGATAAAGCAGCGGCGAAAGAGGCAGTCAAAGGAATTGGCAAGGCTGCGGGGAAAATTGACATACTGGTCAACAACGCCGGGATATCCGTCGAGAAATTTTTCAGCATGACCTCATTTGAAGAGATGCAGAAAACCATGGACGTGAATTTCTTGTCCCAAGTACATTTGGCACAGCTGGTTTCCCGATATATGGTGAGAGCCAAAGCCGGAAGCATCATAAATGTTGCGTCCGTTGCGGGGATAGAAAGCGAGGAGGGTGGCATTGCCTACGGGAGCAGCAAGGCGGCTGTCATCTTTGCGACAAAGACTATGGCCCTGGAGCTGGGGCCTTATGGGATAAGGGTAAATTCGGTTTCGCCCGGCTTTATTGACACGGATATGTGGGCAGGACGGAAGGATGAAATAAGGGATAAAATTTTGAGCGAGACCCCTCTTCGGCGCCAGGGGGTACCCCGAGAAGCAGCGAATGCCATATTGTTCCTGGCGTCGGAGCTTTCGTCATATATTACAAGGCAGAATATTGTTGTGGACGGCGGCAGGCGGGGGGGGGGGGGGGT
>CAJTXF010000064.1 GCA_910580045.1 uncultured Eubacteriales bacterium | reverse complement strand
AAGGCGGCAGCATTTCTTGCGGTTTTTTCCTTGAAACCACGCATTTCTGGCCAAAAATCCAGGATTTCTCGGGTTTTCAAACAGACTCTAGGCGTTCAGCTCCATCACGAACTGCCCGGCCTTATCGCAGGGCACCCAGGTTGGATGACCGTTCCCGTTGGGGTCGCCGGTCTTCATGAAATTGGCCCAGTAGTCCAGCATCCGCTGGCTGAGCTCCCGGTCACCCTCAGTCCAGGGACGCCAGCAGCGCTCCAGGGTGCCCATCATGTACCACAGCTCAGAGGAGTGCCAGGCCCCCAGACTGTCCCCAGGCAAATCCCGGGTGAAGTGGTACACATAAGCAGGCTTGCGTCCCAGCTCCTCCAGCTTGTGGCTGAAGGCTACGCTGCCCACATACAGGGGAGACTTGGTCTTGTCCTCCAGGTCCGGGGGATTCATCAGGTCGTCCTTGGTGCAGCCTATCATGTAGGGGATGTCCTGGATTTTGCCCTCGTCCATGGTCTGGTAATAGCCCTGGGTCAGCAGATGGCCGTCCAGGGTGGGAATCAGAAACAGGCCCTGGGCCTTTGGCATGATTTTTTCAAAGAAGGGCCCCATGGCCGCGAATACCTCTGCCGCGGACTTTTGGCGCATCTCCTCCAAGCTGCCGGCCCCCAGCACCTCTGGGAAAGCCTTGCCATACTCCTCCTGCTGGCTGAGGGGGATATCTCGGTGGAAGCCTCCGCCATAGGAGCCGCCGCTTTGAAGAATGGCCTTGGCGATTTTGCCCTCTGTCAGAGGGGAGGAGACCAAGGTCTGGATGCTCATGGCCCCAGCGCTTTGGCCAAAGACAGTGATGTTTTCCGGGTCGCCCCCAAAGGCGGCAATATTCTCATATACCCAGTTCAGGGCGGCAATCTGGTCCAGGCTGCCGTAATTGCCGGAAAGGCCGCTCTCTGCCGTGAGCCAGGGATGGGCCAGGTACCCGAATACATTGCACCGGTACTCCACGCTGATGAAGATAATGCCCCGTTTGCAGTAGGCCGCGCCGTCGAATTCCTTTTCCGTGGCCCAGCCGCTTAGGAAAGCGCCGCCGTGAATCCAAAAGGCCACAGGGCAGTTTTCGGCCTGGTTGGGGGCCCAGATGTGTAGGTACAGGCAGTCCTCGTCCATGGGGCGGTCGAAAGAGGGGTCATCGTAGAAATCCTTGTCCCAGGGCGGGCTGGAGCCCTCAGCCTGAACGCACTTGTTTCGGAAGCTGTGGGCTTCGTAGACGCCGTCAAAGGGGGCGGGGGGCTGGGGCGCTTTCCAGCGCAGGGGGCCGATGGGGGGAGCGGCATAGGGGATGCCGCGGTATTCGGTGTAAGTGCCCATGTCGACGCCGGAGATAGGACCGTAGTTGGTTTGAATCATGTGAATTCCTCCTGTTAAAAATAGAAAACTGCATGGTGAGCCAAATGAAAAGTTTTTGAAGGGTCCAGGGGGACTTTTTTCAAAAAGTCCCCCTGGTAGGGGTTTGGGGGCAAAGCCCCCAAGGTCTTGCCCTAAGCGGTGCGATAAGAGCGCTCCAACCAAGAACGGAGCAAAGTATAGGGCGGCGCTCACCAAACCCCCTTCGGGGCAGTACGTCAGTCGGCTAGCCCAAGCAGGTCAGTGGCACCAGCTAGCGCCGCCAGAGAAGCCGAGCCGCGCGAATCTGCTGAGTTGGGAAACGGCTTCCGTTTCCCAACTCGCAGAGAGCCGCAGACTGTACTACTGGGCGCTGGGCCCTAAGCGTTCCCGGAAAATGCCGCTATATGCTATTATGGTGTCAGGAAACGGGAGGGTACAGGAACGCTTAGTGCCGCCACGCTTTGGAAGACGGCCTGCAGCTCTCCGTGAGTTAGGAAAGCGGAGCTTTCCTAACTCGACGGATTCGCGCGACAGGGAGGGTTGGCGGCGCTAGCAGGTGCCTTTGACGAACGCAAGAGTAGGAGTGGGGGGCTACCTCTCTTTGATACTTGGTTGCGCCGCCCAAAGGTCAAGGTCAAGACCGCAGGGGCTTTGCCCCCGCACCCCTACCACCTTTTGAAAAAGGTGGACGAAAACTTCCATTCCGCTTCCAGCCACTTCTTGGGGCCAGCGCCTGCCCCGAGCCCTTAGGCTTCTGTTACGCGCTCTCGGTCATCTTCTTCGCTTTATGTATCCACTTCCCGCTCTTGAGCCGGAACACCAGCCACACTGACTTAATAATAAAATCAATCCGCAGGGCAATCAGCACCAGCGCTGGGGACAGATGCAGCACCAATCCTGCCAGCGCTCCCAGGGGTATGGAAGCCACCCACTGGAAAATAATGTCCGCTATCATCAGGAATTTGGTGTCCCCGCCGCCCCGGAGGATACCCTTTGACAGGGCGCTCTGCACTGCCTGGAAGAACACAATAATAGCGCTGGCTTCCATCATATGCACGGTAATCTCTATTGTGGAGGGGGCAATCTCGTACAGCCCAATGGACCATTCCCCCAGAATCAGCACCAGAACGCCCCCGAATATGCCGATAATGACCGACAGGATGAGGAAGGTCCAGCCCTCCTCCTGGGCCCGCTGGAATTCACCCTCGCCCACGGTCTGGCCAATCACCACCCCGGCGGCGCTGGTGGCCCCCTGGATGGCTACGGTTGCCATTCTGTCCATCACCGTGACAATGGCGTAGGCAGAGACAATCTCCTTGCCCATATGCCCCAGGATAATGGAGATAATGCTTGCCGCCAGGGCCAGCAGGGAGTCGGAGATAATGGCAGGCATGCCCAGCCGCCGGAACTCCCCGAACAGGGCCTTGCCCGGCAGGTGCAGCAGGCCTTTTACATGGTATTGCAGCACCTTCTCGAATTTCAGCAGGTACACGGCGCAGAACAGGAACTCCACCGTCCGGGCAATGAGGGTGCCCACTGCCGCGCCCATCACCCCTAAGGCGGGCGCGCCCAGCTTGCCGAAGATGAAGACGTAGTTGGCCCCAATGTTCACCACAAAGGAGGCGATGGACACATACAACCCCAGCTTTGCGTTGCCGATGGAGCGCATCACATTGCTGAGCACCAGGCTGATGCCGTGGGGCAGGTAGATAAGGGCCGTCACCCGCAGGTACTGGGCGCCCAGCTCAATCACATCCTCCTCAGTGGTGAAGATACCCATAATCTGGGTGGGCAGCAGAAAGGTGACCACCGCGAAGGCCGCGCCGCCGATAATCACGATTTGCAGCACCAAATCGAACACCCGGCGGACGGTTTTCAAATCCTTTGCCCCAAAATATTGGCTGGACAGCACCAGCCCCGCCGCGCTGATGCCCATGCAGAGGAACACGAAAATATTATAGAACTGGTTGGCCAGGCTGGACGCGGAGATAGAGGCTTCCCCCAGCTTGCCCACCATAATGGTGTCCATCATGTTCACACCCTGGTTGATAATGGACTGGCACACAATGGGTATAAGTATCAAAATCACTTTTTTGTAAAAGCCCTTGTCCGTGACCCAGTACTTGTCCAGCCAGCGGCTCTTTGCCTCTGTCATGCCCGCTCAGCCTCCCCAGCAGTTTCCGTGCCCGCGGGGTAGATGACCTGGTGGCGGATGGGCAGCCACTCCTCAATGGCCTTGCGGAGAATCATGTCCCAGAAGTCCCACTCGTGTCCATAGCCTGGCACCTCCAGATAGTGGGTGGCAAAGCCCAGTTTGGTCAGGGCCTCATAGCCTCCCTTGCATCTGGGCAGGGCGAAGTCATTCCCGCCGCAGGCAAAGAAGTACTCAGGCAGAGGCCCTCCAGCTGCCGCGGCCTTCTCCGCGGCGGCGTAGGCATCGTGCTTACTGCCCCGGAAGGCTGCCAAATCCCCGTAAAGGGCCTCCATGTCCGGTATGGGCATACCGTCTGAATCCTGAGGCCGGGCCTGCTTCATCAAATCCATGGTAGCCGCGCTGCGGGCCGCGCCGGACATGACCAGCACCGCCGCGTACCGCTCTGGGTACAGCAGGGAAATTTTCATGGCCCCATGGGCGCCCATGGAGAGCCCGCCGATAAAGTTATCCTCCCGCCTGTCTGAAAGGGGCAGCACGGCCTGGAGCATTTCCGGCAGCTCCTCTGTAACATACCGCAGGTACCGGGGTCCCTTGGGGGCATCGGTATAGTCCGCGTTAAAATCGCAGGGCATGACCACAGCCAGCTTGTGGTTGTCCGCGTAACGGACGATGTTGGAGAAATTTACATAGTCAGAGTCATCTCCGCTGCCTCCATGGAGCAGGTAAAGGGTCTGGTACTTCATGCCCTTCACGTACACGCTCTGGCGCTTTTCCATCACGTCCGCAAAGGAGAAGGAGGGCAGGCAGACTGTCACATTGGTCTGCATCCCCAGGTGCTTGGATAGGAAATTCATCTTCAAAACCATCTTGGTTCCTCCTTATATCTTAAATATACCAAAAGTATACAACTCTCAGGAGATAATTGCAAGAGCAACTTTTTGCGGCAGGGCTTTTGTCCCAGTCTCTGCGGAGAAGGGGAGGATGGCCAACTCTTGACCTGCCTGCCAGTTTTCCGACATTTTTGGAGATTCCGGCAGAATAATCTCCTTGCGCCCAGCTGGAGGCTGTGATATAATGTAATATAATAAAACTATATCTGAATGTGCATTTACACAGATTTTTTGTTGGCGGGGTTTTGTCGTCCCAGAGGTCCTTTGGGAACCGCGGGTCCCAGGCTTTCTGCCCGGACTATTTTCAGTGAGTCTGGCCATTTCTGAGTGAAAAATCCGGCATCTCAAAAATCTCTGTACCCTGTTTATGGGAGTAGACTCTAAACAGCAGGACACATCGGCCGGCATGGAGAAAAGGAGGAAGTTGATGGAACAGCACCGCCTGACGCTTCAAAAGAATACGGGGCGCAAATTGTTCTGGTCTGTCCTGGTCACCTATCTCCTGCTGCTGGCAGTCACGCTTCTGTTGCTGGCAGGGGGATATTTTTATTCCCTGCGCCAGGCCAGGCAGGATGTGGAGACCTTACAGATTTCTTTTTTGGAGCAGGTCCGCCGGGAGCTGGACATCCGCCTGAGCTCTGTGTCCCGCATCAGCAACTTTTTGGCCCAGTACCCTCTGACCCAGTCAGTCTCCGGCATCCGGGAGGAGGAAGTGGGATATCAGCTGGACTACCGGATGCTGGATGAGGTGATTTTGGAGCAGAACTCCCTGCTGTCCGGAGAGGGGGAGACCGTTGTCTACTTTGACGCCTCGGATTCCGTGCTCACCGGAACGTACCGGTACCGCAGCGTGAACCTGGATGCCTACACCCGGCAGCTGGGCCTGAGCCCGGAGGAGTTCCGGGACTTTCTGCCGGACAAGGTGACCAATGGCGAGCTGTGCATCCTGCGCCCCAACACGGCAGAGGCAGAGCTGGTGTACATGGTCCCCATTATCAACGACGCCTATCGGAAGGTGGGCACTGTGATGACCCGGGTCTCCATGGAGTACCTGAAAAAGGCCGTCAATGCAGAGCACTGGCGGGAGGGCAGCATCTGCCATATGCAGAGCGGCAGCGACCAGCTGTATATTGACAGCGGCAGCTATGGAGAAGCTGTTTTAGAGGCGAACCTGCTGGATTATGAGTCCGTGCCCCTGGACACCAGCCCGGTGCGCGTAGATATTGACGGGGAAGAGTATTTAACCGTGGGCCTGTGTTCTGCTGAGCACAGCTGGAATTATTATTTCTCTGTCCCCATGCGGGAGTTCACCCGCTCCAGCGCAATCTACGCTGCCCTGTTCGCGGCAACCCTGTGCCTAAGCGTGTTCACTGGGGTGGTGATGTCCCTGTATTTCAGCCAGAGGGTGTCCAGGCCCATTGAGGGAATCTTGGACGCCCTGCGGCTGGACTCAGCAGTGGCCTATCCCAAGGCGGTCTCCTCCTTGGAGGAGGCGCTGCTGTCCTACCGGAAGGAGATGTCTGTGACCCAACACCAAATCCGCCAGGGCCTGCGCCGGAAACGGGCGGATTTTGTCTATGGCCTGTGCACAGGCCGCACGCCTCTGGATAAGCTGGAAGAGGGCATGGAGGAATTTGGGTTCACCCTGGAGAGAGGGCCAGTCTCCCTGATTGTGTTCTGCTATCACCAGGTGGAGGGCTCTGTGTTCACCCAGGACGGGGTGCTGGACCAGGACATGATGCTCTATGCAGGGGGCAATGTGATAGAGGAGCTGCTCTGCCCGGAGAAAGGGGTAACAGCAGCCCACGGCAGGCGGATTGTATGCCTGCATCAGCCGGAGGGGGAGCCGGACGAGGAGGCCCTGCGGGAGACCCTGAAGGAGATTTACGACTTCCACCAGGACGTGCTCCAGGTGGGCCTGCGCATCTATTGCGCCGGGCGGGGGGAGAGCCTGGCGGAGCTGACCGAGATGCTGTCCATGGCGGAGGAGATGGACAGGTATAAGGTGTTTTGGGAGAACAACGTGCCGGATATCCTGTTCCCTGACGAAATCAGCGATTTGAGCGGCAGCACATCCCTTTCCCTGGGGGTGGAGAACCGGTTTCTCAACCTGCTGGCCATTGGCAATTATCAGGAGGCACACCAGGTGCTGACAGAGCAGCTGGGCTCCGGCATCTCCAAGGACTTCAAGCGCTTCCAGCGGGAGCGGTACAGGATATATGGTTTTATCAGCACCTTGGTGGAGAACCTGCCCGCTCCGGCAGAGGAGGGGGAGATGGAAGAGCTGACCGCCGCGCTGGACGGCCTTTTGGCCGCCCAATCCCTCAGCGCCCTGCGGGAGCAGGCGGATGTGGTGTTCCAGTGCATGATTCGGGTGCGGCAGGAAGAGGCCGGCCCCGCTGACGCGCCTGGCTGGGTGCGGGGGGTGCAGGGGTATATTGAGGAGCACTACGCGGACCCTCAGCTGGGGGTATCCCATATTGCCAAGGAATTTTCCCTGAACATTTCCTATCTGAGCCGGACCTATAAGAAGACCACCTCTATCGGGGTGCTGGACAATATCCATATGGTGCGGATTGGAAAGGCCAAGGAGCTGCTGGGCCAGGGATGTACAGTGCAGGAGGCGTCCGTGGAAGTGGGATATTTGGAGTCTCGGGCGCTGATACGGGCGTTTAAGCGGTATGAGGGGATAACGCCAGGGCAGTATCAGGAGATGCTGAAGCAAAAAGGATAGAAATAGGAAAACAGGACCCGGGAGCAGAGGCTTGCGGGTCCTGTTTTTTCAGTTAGGCGGCAGGCTATCCCTTGATTGAGCCAATCATGACACCCTTCTCAAAGTACTTCATAATGAAAGGATAGAAACACAGCACCGGCACTGTGGCGACCATAATCGTACAGTATTTCACCAATTGCTTATACAGGTCCGCGTTCCCTGCCACGTCCCCTGACTGGGTGGCGTTGCTGGCCGTGTCATTGGCAATGAGAATCTCCCGCAGAATCAGCTGCAGCGGGAACTTGCCTCTGTCCTTCAAAAACAGCGAGGCATTGAACCAGGAGTTCCAATGGGCTACCGCGTAGTACAGAATTACTGTGGCCATTGTGGCCTTAATCAGCGGCAGATAGATTTGGAACATAATCCGCACCGGCCCCGCGCCGTCCAGCATGGCGGATTCCTCGAGGGATTTGGGGATGGCAGACATGGCCGTGCGCACCAGAATCAGGTTGAAAGCGCTGACGCAGGTGGGCAGAATCACTGCCCACCGGGAGTCCAGCAGGCCGATGTTCTTCACCACAATGTAGAAGGCCACCATGCCCCCGTTGAACAGCATGGTAAAGGAGATGACAAGCATCAGCGCGTTGGAGAACAGCACCTCTTTTTTGGACAAGGGGTAGGCCCCCAGCACAGTCACCAGCAGGCCAATGCCTGTGGAGGCCGCTACATACAGGATGGTATTGCCGTAGCTGCCCATGAGAGAGCGGTTGGAGAACACCTGCTGGTACCCGTCAATATTAAAGCCATGGGGCCTGAGAATCAGCCCGGAATTGCTCATCACCCAGGCAGGGTCTGAGAAAGAGGCAAATGCCACGTGCAGCACTGGCAGCAGGCACATAATGGCAAAAGCACCCAGCAGGATATAGTCGAACACAAGAAAAATCCGGTAAGCGATTGTTTTATTCTTCACCATTTGTGGTTTCCCTCCTTACTAAAACAGGCTGGTCTCTGAGAACTTCTTGCTGATTTGGTTGGTGGTGACCAGCAGAATGAAGTTGATGACTGAGTTGAACAGGCTCACTGCCGTGCTGTAGCCGTAGTTGAATTCCAGCAGGCCCTTGCGGTAGATGAAGCTGGAGATAATGTCAGCGGTCTCATACACCTGGGAGTTGTAGAGCAGAATGGTCTTCTCCTGGCCCACGGCCATAATGGAGCCCACCCGGAGAATCAGCATGATGATGATAGTGCTTGCAATGCCCGGCAGGGTGATGTGCAGGGTCTGTTTCCACCGGGTGGCCCCGTCAATCTCCGCCGCCTCGTACAGCTCCTGGTCAATGCCCGACAGGGCTGCCACATAGATGATGCTGCTGAACCCTAAGCCCTGCCACAGGTTTGTGGCTATGTACAGGGGCCGCCAGTACTTGGGGTCCCCCAGCAGGTTGGTGGGCGTGCCGGTGAAGACCCCCACCAGCTGGCCCACCACGCCGGTGCTCTTTACAAAGTCCACGATAATGCCTGCCATGACCACCATGGAGATAAAATAGGGCATATAGGTCAAAGTCTGCACTGCCTTGCGGAAGGGCCCCATCTTGATTTCGTTGATAAGCAGGGCAAACACAATGACCAGGGGGAACTCAATGATTAGCTGCAGAAAGCTGATGACCAAAGTGTTCCGGATGGTGCGGAAGGCAAAGGGTGAGCCGAAGAAATCCATAAAGTTTTTCAGGCCCACAAAGTCGCTGCCCAGAAACCCTTTGTTGGGCTTATAGTTCTCAAAGGCCATCAGCAGGCCGCCCATGGGCATATACGCGAAGACGATAAAAAAGGCGATAAGGGGAATTGCCATCAGGTACAGGGCCCAATGCTGGCGCATGTCCCGCTTTATGGCCGCCCAGGTGAATTTCCGTTCTTTCATAGTTTGGTTTTCATCCTTTCCATATGGTTTGCTCTCCCATTATACCCGGGGCCATGCCCTGTGGCTAGGGCCGCTCTTTGCGGTGGCACCCGATTTTTTGTTCTTCTCATGGCCATTTTTTGACGGATATCCATTTGTTTCAGCCTGGGCAAAAGGGAAAAAATCGGCACCAAATCCCCAAAACCAGGCCGTTTACAGGGGAAAATGGGCAGGATATAATAGGGCCAAGCCGTGCGCCCCGCCCTTTTGCCGTCAGGCGGGGCGGGCGGCTGAAATGTAAAGCCGCGGGCTTATGAAAGGCCCCTTTTGTGCGGCAAATTTTTCCTAATATGGAGGTAAAACCATGAAGAAAGCCAAACTGTTGGCCCTGGTGCTGGCCGCGCTGCTGATGCTGCCGGTGTTCACCGGCTGCGGGGGCGGCGGGGAAGAATCCAGCAGCCAGAGCCCCGAGGACAGCTCCTCTGCTGTTTCCGCGCCGGATGAGGGCGAGGACAGCCCCCCCGCGGAGGACTCTTCCGCCGCGGAGGATGGGGACGAGCCCCAGGCCGGGGCGGTTCAGCTGCCCATTTCAGAGGAAAAGATTGAAGTCACCTGGTTTGCCGGGATGGACTCCAACCTGACCACCCTGGTGGACAATATGAACGAGACCCCCTTCTTCCAGCAGCTGGAGGAAAAGACCAACATCCATATTGTGTTTGACCACCCTGCCGCAGGCAACGGCACCACTGCCTATAACCTGCTGTTTGCCTCCGGCGACCTGCCGGATATGATTTCCCACCAGAGTCCGGGCTATCCCGGCGGCCTGGATGCCTGTATTGACGACGGCTACATCCTGGATTTGACTGATTTGGTACCGGAGTACTGCCCCAATTACATGAAAGCTGTCAAGGACTTTTCTGAGCAGTATGACGAGAACGTCCTGCGCTCCTCCTACACTGGCTCCGGCCGCATTGGCGCGGTGGGCCAGCTGATGCAGCGGCCCCAGGGTCCTTGGGCCGGGCTCTATGTGCGGGGCGACTGGCTGGAGGACTGTGAGCTGGATACCCCAGAGACCTTTGAGGACTGGGAGGAGATGCTCACTGCCTTTAAGGACAAGTGCGGTGCTACCACACCCATGCTGCTGTTCAAAAACGGCTATGACAATGTATTTAATAGCATGGTCATGGGCTTTGGCGTGACCTCTTCCTGGTATCAGGAGGACGGCCAGGTGAAGTTCGGCCCTGCCCAGGAGGGCTGGCGCGAGTATGTGACCATGATGCACGACTGGTATGAGAAGGGCTTGATTGACCCTGACTTTATGGCCTCCACCGCCTCGGCCTCTTTCCTGCCTGACACCGCAATGGTCACCACCGGAAAGACCGGCGCTTTCGTGGGAATCTACACCAATGTGGCCATGTGGGAGGCTGCCATTGAGGGGGACAAGGATAACTTTATCCCTGTGTACACCCCTGTGAAGAATGCGGGCGACACCCATAATTTCCAGAGCCTTATCCTTTCCAACGCTACCGCCACTGCGGGCCTGTCCATCTCTGCCCAGAGCGAGTACGCTGAAGAGTGCCTGAAGATGTTCGACTACTGGTTCAGCGAGGAGGGCGCCCTGTTCTGCAACTACGGCGTGGAGGATGACACCTTCTCCTTTGACGAGGCTGGTGAGGCCCATTTCACCGACAAAATCAAGGCCAACCCGGATGGCCTGTCCTTTGCCCAGGCTATGGCCTACTACACCTTCCCCCCTGCCCGCCCTGTGTACCAGGCTTGGTTCCGGGAGTTGGACTCTGTGCCGGAGAAGGATGTGGGATGCTTTGACGTGTGGGGCAAGGGCGACAGCTCCAAGTCCATGCCCGCGGCGTCCGCCCTGGCCATGGACCCGGCCCTGTATACCGAGTACTCTACCATTATGACAGATATCCAGACCGTGGTGGACGAGAAGACGCCCCAGTTTATCAGCGGCGTTATCTCCCTGGATGAGTACGACGCCTATGTGGAGACCATCCAGAGCATGGATATTGAGCGTGCCGCTGAAATCCTTCAGCAGGCCTATGACGCCTTTATGGCCCGCTGAATTCTTTGACAGGAAGTGCCCTGCCGCCCTGCCGCGGCAGGGCACTTTACCTCTTTCTGGCCAGCAGTTGGGGGAATGTCGGCCTTTTTGGGCGCGGGTCTTCCGGATGAGCGGAGGCCCAGGATTTTGCCCCATGGCCAAAACTGTACCTGGCCAGGAAATCAGACAGGCCGGGCAAAATTCCGGCAGGACTGCGGGAATTGGTCATTGACCTGGAGGCGTTTCTGCTCTAAAATGAGGATATACAAGGATATACATAGAAAAACTTTTAGGAGGTACATGAAATGGCACTGGAAATCGTAAGCACCAAGTATGGCCAGGTTCGGGGTGTTATAGAGGAGGACGTGCTGCTGTTCAAGGGCGTTCCCTATGCCGCGCCCCCTGTGGGGGAGCTGCGCTGGAAGGAGCCCCAGGACCCTGCCCCCTGGCAGGGCGTCCGGGACTGTGATACCTATGGCCCCCGGCCTGTGCAGCCCTCTCAGGGCGGGCTGGGCTTTGAGCCCTGGGCGTCTGACTTCTACTATATGGGCTGCACTGCCTACAGCGAGGACTGCCTGTATCTGAACATTGCCACGGACGCCCAGAGCCCGGAGGAGAAGCGGCCGGTTTACATGTGGTTCCATGGGGGCGGGCTGTCCTCCGGCTATAGCTATGAGGTGGAGTTCAACCCTGCGGTGTTGGCAAAAAAGGGCATTGTGGTGGTCACGGTGGGCCAGCGGCTGAATGTGTTCGGCTATCTGTCCCTGCCCCAGCTCTCTGCCGAGCAGGGGGGCATCAGCGGAAACTACGGCCTGATGGACGAGGTAAAGGCCCTGAACTGGGTGCGGGAGAACATCGCGGCCTTTGGGGGCGACCCGGATAACATCACCATTGGCGGCCAGTCTGGCGGCACGGCCAAAACCGGAGCCCTTGCCCGGTGCCCCCAGGCCCAGGGCAAGGTGAAGCGGGTCATCAACCAGAGCAGCCTGAACTGGACCGGCACTTATCCCGCCATGGCCGAGGCCGAGCAGGAGGGGGTCCGGTTTATTGAGAGCCTGGGCTTCCGGGCGGACGCCTCTTTGGAGGAGCTGCGGGCCGCGGACTGTGAGGTGTTCAATATTACTGGCGGCAACCCCTTTGACAAGAACGCGGTGCGCAAGCCTGGCAATATGGTTTTTGACGGCAAGTGGGTGCCTGAACAGGACGCTGCCGTGAGCTTTGACAAGTACGCGGGCGGGCTGGACTATCTGGCTGGGGGCAACTACGGCGAGTGCGTTATGTCCAAGGAGTTCGCCCTGGGCGGCAGGCCCATTAAGACGGCGGCGGACTTCTACGCCAAAGCAAAAGAGATGCTGGGCGAGGAGCTCTACAATAAATATGACTTTGAGAACGCCTATCCCGTCAGCGATGAGGAGGCCAATGTCCTGTCCAAGCACCTGGCAGTGGAGGGGCTGACCGGCTTTGGGGGGAACATGAAGAACCTGTGCTTCGGCGAGTACCGGGCCAAGAAGTTCCCGGGAGCCAAGACCTACAGCTACGTGTTCTCCCACATTACCCCCAGCGTGCCGGATGACAGGAAGAACCCCCTGCGGGACCCGGACATCATGATGGCCTGGCACTCCTCGGAGCTGTGGTACACCTTTGCCTCCCTGCGGGTGGGCAGGAGCGGGGCCAGCAATGTGCCGCCTATCCGCCCCTGGACGGAGTATGACGTGGAGCTGGCGGAGAAGATGAGCAGCTACTGGGCCAACTTCATAAAGACCGGCGACCCCAACGGCGAGGGCCTGCCCCATTGGCCGGCAAGCGGGGAGAACCACGGCTGGATGGACTTGGGTGACGAGCTTGTCAGCCATGAGGGCCTGGAGGGCAAACGCGAGCAGATGCTGTACGAATATGCGGCAGAGAAGATGGGCTTGCCGAAAGCCTGATAAGTCAATATAAGTCCAATATATTAGGAGCGCCCCTGTCCGGCGGAAAACCGGCAGGGGCGCTCTTTTGGGCCTGCTGCGTGTACTTGTCCAGATATTCCTCCATCTTATCCATGTATGCCTCGTACAGCCTGCCGTCATTCCGCAGGCCATGGCCAGAGTGGGGGAACTCTATGTAGTCATAGGGCACGTGATGCTGCTCCAAAGCGCGGATTAGGCGCGCCACAGAGGGAAAGGAGCAGATTCGGTCGTGAACGCCATAGGCAGCCAGGGTGGGCGGGGACTGCTCTGTGACCCACATGTCAGCGGAGATACCGCGGATTTGCTCTGTATAGCTGTTGGCGGCAATCATCCCTGGGGTAATCTCCTGGCCTGCCATAACGCTGAACAGCCCGGCCGCGGCTGCGTGGCTATCCTGAGTGCCCTCTGCCAGGCCGTATATGCCCCAGTCCTCATGACAAAAGCTGGGCGGGCCCACCATCTCAAATACTGCCCGCATTGGCAGAGGGGAGGCGGCCCCGTCCCGATAGGCGTAGAGCAGCGCCAGGCATCCCCCTGCCGGGCCGCCGGAGATGGACATCCAATCCACGGGGTAGCCCAGCTCCTCTGCCTGGGCCTGGATGGCGGGGATGCTTCGCTGAATCTCCAGGGATTGGGAGTAGACGCTGGCCTGGGGGTTCTCCTGGCTGAACAGGGTGTAGTTTACCCCTGCCGCCTAGGGCTTGTTTGAAAAATCGAAAACACCGTCTTTTTGCCCGATTTCGCAAAGCGAACATCGGAAGCGGCCATCTTCCGCGTCGAAAATCCCGGTTTTTCTCCTTGAATCTGACCACTTCTGCTCAAAAATCCGTCATTTCCTCTATTTTCAAACAAGCCCTAGCCCTTGGCGCAGAAGTATTGGAGAATCTCCCTGTCGCCGCTTTTGTCCCCGCTGGTAAAGCCCCCGGCGTATAGGATGGGTCACATTCCTTTTCTCCTATTTCCTGGTTTTTTCGTGCTGCCCTTCATAGAAAATCCCCCCAAAAAACAGCGTGCCGCCCAGCAGCAGATTCAGAAGCGCCCGCACTGCCAGCCGCCCGGAAACCGCCCCGGCCAGGAGCATTTCCGCCAGAATCAGCAGCCGTTTTTGCACCAGTGTCATATCCCGGGGAGTGTCCGTTCCGAGGAGTTTTTCGTGTTCCCCCGCCCTACGGGCGGGGAACACAGATAATTATCTCTGTGGTTTGGACAATCCCATATCCCGTCCTTCCTTGACAAATCCTTTTGTTATGGTACAATTGTACCGGCGTATCATCCATCCAAAGGAGAGTCAAGGGGAGGCAGAAAAATGGAGCGAACCCAGCAAACTGTATCGCCCATGAGCAATGCAGGGCGCAATACCTATGTGAGAGAGCACCTGAGCAGCGCTATGCTGGAGCTGCTGGCGGAAAAGCCCTTGGGGGAAATCTCTGTCAGCGAGCTGTGCGGCCGGGCCGGGGTGGGCAGAACTTCCTTTTACCGGAACTTTGAGACAAAAGAGGAGATTGTAAAAGGGCACATCCACAGGCTGCTTTTCACAGAGCTGGCCACAGCGGCAGAGCACCAGCCCCTGGACAGGCTGATTCCGCTGGTGTTTTCCCACTTCCGGGCCCATGAGGGGTTCTACCGCCTGCTGGGCGAGAGGGGGCTGGTTTACCTGCTCAAGGAGGTGCTTCTCACCCTGTGCGGTTATGCGCCCGCCCAGCCAAAGCTGGCGGCCTATGCCTCCGCCTTTGCCGCGTACAGCCTGTACGGGTGGATTGAGGTGTGGTTTCAGCGGGGGATGCGGGAATCTCCCGAGGAGCTGGCGGAGCTGTTCCGCGGGCAGGGGGCCGGGTGAGGGCCTGTCACATAGGTGCGGAGGATTTTCTCTGGGTATATTGCCAGTGCAGCTGGAAAAGCCCTTGCGGGTGTGGTATACTGTACACAGCACTAACTGGCATCAGAACGTCAGGCCTTTGGGCTGTGTACCGCAGTTTGGCGAAGGACGAGCCAAACTGCCCAAAGTCGGCGGTATACAGAGCACAGCACTAACTGGCATCAGAACGTCAGGCCTTTGGGCTGTGTACCGCAGTTTG
>CAJTXF010000063.1 GCA_910580045.1 uncultured Eubacteriales bacterium | reverse complement strand
ATCAGCGGAACCCCAGTATTCATGCGGCTTTGCGGGCTTTTGTGTTATTATAACACATTCCTCGATGCGGCGGACAATACCAGTCGCTTTCATATAAAAACACCCTTTCGCACAAAATTACCAGCCGCTTTTGTGGTCCGCTTCCCATTCTAAGCGGGCCGGCTGGGCGGCTTTTACAGGCCTAGTATTTGCGTCAATTTGGATGTTATTCTCTTGTCTGGATAAGAGCGCTTTTTCAATTTGCCAACCCTGCCTTTGGGATATACTGGGCAAGATACTTTCGCAAATCCTTGTCGCACACATATATGTATGTCCCATATATACCCCGGGTAAGAAGCAGTCCATATGCCCGAAGGACAAATTCTTTTATTTCTTCCTCCGTTGAGGATTTTTTCACCTTGTTGTCAAAAAATTTTTCCAATCCACTTTGATTTCCCTTGCCTTGCTGTCCCAATACAAATCCGGCCCAATGACCGCCCCAGTGTAGTTTAGGTTCATTCCAATTTGGGTTTAGGGAAGAAGGATGGAGAAAGCCGGAACCGCGCACAGAGCCGCGCATACTGCCCCAATGGCAGGAATGCGCTGAACTTCCGCGATAAAAATACGCCCCCTTACTTCCCGTCCAAAGGAGCTGCTTTCCTGTACGCCAAGGGCGTCATTTGATACTTCCTGTGAAAGGCGCGGCTAAAATAAGAGTGGTTGTGGAACCCGCAGTTTTCCGCCACATCAATCACTTTGTAATCTGTCTCTGACAACTGCTTGGCTGCCAGCTCCAGGCGGTAGTCTACCAGATAGGCATTGAAGCTCTTTCCTGTAAAGTCCTTGAACAGTTTCATAAAGTAGCTCTCTGAAAAACCGCAGCGGCCTGCCGCTTCCGAGAGTGTAACCGCCTGGTCATAGCTGTCCTGGACATAGCAGAGCGCATTTTTCAGGCGGCTATAGGCAAGATGCAGGGTGCGGATATTGCCTTCCGCTGGAGCGCTGTGCTGAATCATTGTATAGAGAAGCTGGAACAGCCCGGATTTAACGATCAATTCACCGGTGGAACTGCTCTCCGCCCGGTGGGCAATCAGAGATTGGATGCAGGGTGTGACCGCCTGGCTGAAAGCTGTCCCCGCTGGATGGAAGCATTCCATGTCCCTCTGGTCATTGACAAAGGGAAGGACATATTTATCATAGCAGGGGTCGCCCTCCGCGCCTTTGAAAAGCGAGGGAGCAAAAATGATGTTAAAATACTCCCCCTCTGCTGCCCCTGCCTGTTCGATAGAGTGGACCGCGTGGGGCAAAATCACCAGCAGGTCTCCAACGCAGAGCGTATAGGAGCGCCCCCACAAGGTGGCGCAAAGGGTTCCACTGTCACAATATATCAGCTCAAAGCTCTCGTGCCAATGCAGAGGGAAAGCTGGAATCCACTCTGGAATACGGCCATGGTAGACGCTGTAAGGGAAGGCAGGGCTTCCGTGTATTTTTGTTTCATGCAGGTTCGTATGCTCCATAGGCAGCCCCCAAAAATAGGATTATGCTAAAAATAGAGGAAGATACTGCAAGAATTATACTTCCAAAAAGAGTACAATGCAAGAGAAACACGTGTTCCAATTCCCCGGCCCGGAGCACGGCAGAACATAGAAACAGAGGAGCGGCAATATGGAACTTGCAGCAATCAGGCATTTTGCAGACAGAAACTACTGCTACGCCCTGGAGAAAGGGCGCTTTCTTGTCCGGCTAGAAACAAAACGAGGGGACATTGCCCAAGTCCGCCTTCACACCCAAGAGAAGTATCTTCCTGCCAGCCTCACCAAGCAGGTGCATGATATGAAGCTGGCCTGCACAGACCGGTACCGGGACTACTACGAAGCTGTCATCTCCATGGACATGGTCTGTGCCCGGTATTTCTTTCAGCTGGAGGATTCCTCCGGCCAGGTGCTGTACTATGGAGAGCAGGGCTTTTATGAGCAGTGCATCCAGGATGTTGGCCAGATGTTTGACTGTCCTCAGACCCTCAGGGAGGAGGAGCGCTTCCTTCTCCCTGGCTGGGCCAAAAACAAGGTAGTTTACCAGATTTTCCCTTCACGGTTTGCCACTGACAAAGAGCTCCCTGAAACAGTCTGGTACCAGGCACCCATTCACCACACCACGAACCTTCACGGCTCTCTGCGGGGCATAATCAACCGGCTGGACTACCTCCATGAGCTGGGAGTGGATATCCTGTATATGACGCCGATTTTTCAGTCCAAGTCCAGCCACAAGTACGATATTGATGATTACTATGCGATTGATTCCTCTTTTGGCACTAAGGAGGATTTGAAAGAACTTGTCCGCAAGGCCCATGGCCAGGGAATGTATGTGATTTTAGACGGTGTGTTCAACCACACTTCCACCGGCTTTTTCGCATTTCGTGACTTGAGGGAAAAGGAAGAGCAGTCAAAATACCTGGACTGGTACTATGTCAAAAACTTCCCTCTTACTGCCAAACAGGGAGAAAAGCCCAGCTACAAAACATTCAGCTATGCAGGCGGGATGCCAAAGCTGAATCTGCATAACAAGGATACCGCTGACTTTATTATTGACGTGGCCGCTTACTGGATAAAAGAGTGTGATATTGACGGCTGGCGGCTGGACGTGGCGGACGAAATCAGCCATGCTTTCTGGAAACGGTTCCGGCGGGAAATCAAGGCAGCGAAGCCAGAAGCCCTTATTGTGGGAGAGATTTGGCACTATGCCGGTGATTTTCTTGGGGGCGACGAATGGGACAGCGTGATGAACTACCCCTTCTGTCAAGGGCTCCAAGACTTGATTGTCAACGAGAGCCGGAGCCCGTCCGCGTTTCTGGGCGATTTGGGGTTTCTCCGGGGAAACCTGCACCGGGAGCTGGAGGGGTATCTATGGAACTTCATTGACACCCACGATACTGCCAGGTTCCTGCACACCGCAGGGCAGGAGCCAAAAAAACAGCGTCTGGCAGCAGCTCTCCAGCTCCTCCTGCCTGGAATGCCCATGCTCTACTATGGAGATGAGGTGGGGATGGACGGAGGCCCTGACCCTGACTGCCGCCGGGGAATGCTGTGGGACAAAACCCGCCAGAACCAGAATATGCTGGCCTGGTACCAGCGGCTTATCCTGCTCCGGCATCAGGAGCCTGTCCTGACAGAGGGGGAACTGGTGTGCCAGCACGCTGAGGACTCCAAAGGGCTGCTGGTGATGAAGCGGCGGCTGGACGGCAAATCTGCCACCCTGATTTTCCATATAAAGGGCGGCACGATTTCCCTGCCGGATTTCCAGGGACAGACTGAGCTGATTTCCGGGAGGGCCTTCTCTGGTGTGCTGGGGGAATATGAGGCGGCAGTGCTGGCGAATGACAAGACTGAGGGATAAACTCCCACAATTCAGGATGCGCGGTTTTTCTGTGAGATTGGGGCTGATTCCCGAATGACGGATAGGGCTATCCTATGAGCCGGAAGCCCTTTGCTTGACACAGCCCCAAGCCTTTGCTATAATGCAGGCAGCGGGCAGAAAGGGCAGTTCCTCTGTGAGAGCACACTGGGGAAACCCTTGATTTTCCTGGCCATGCCCAGAGATACTGGAGCGGCTGTGCGGCCCAGGCCCGGCAGAGATACCCCTTGGCCAGGTGACAGAGTGCGCCTGCCATATAGATGAAAGGGCCGGGCCAACTCCCGGCCCTTTTCGTATCCGTCCAGCAGATTTTACTTGGATTTTACAAAACCCCGATAACAAATTTGAGCTGTCTGTGTTAACCTTTTCCTGTATGGGAACCATATTAAGGCAAGGCCGCCTAGGCCGTGTTCACATAAGTGTCTGCACACGCTTTTTGGGGCATATTTTGCCGGTTTCCAAGCGCGCTTCCTATTGTCATTGTATTTGAATTGCGGGAAAAGGGGTAATACAGAATGGACATTTTCCAGGCATTAAGTATGGCAGGCGGGCTTTGCCTGTTCCTGTTCGGCATGAACCTGATGGGCCAGGCCTTAGAGCGCCGGGCAGGCGGGCGGCTGCGGGATATTCTGGGCAGGCTCACCACCGGGAAATTTACCGGCCTGCTCACCGGGCTGGGGGTTACGGCAGTGATACAGAGCTCCTCTGCCGCCACAGTGATGGTGGTGGGGTTCGTCAACTCTGGGCTGATGAGCCTGCGGCAGGCCATCCATGTGATTATGGGGGCGAATATCGGTACTACTGTCACTGCCTGGGTGCTGAGCCTGGCGGGAATTGAGGGAGGCAACCTGTTTGTCCGCCTGCTGAAACCTGCCTCCTTCACCCCAGTGCTGGCGGTAATTGGGATTATCTTCTACATGTTCTGCAAGTCCGCCAAAAAGAAGGACACTGGTATGGTGCTGCTGGGCTTTGCCACCCTGATGACCGGCATGGAGACCATGTCCGGGGCTGTGGCCGGGCTGGGGGAAATTCCCGCTTTCCGGGAGCTGTTTCTGCTGTTCCAGAACCCTCTTTTGGGTATGCTGGCCGGGGCACTGCTCACTGCTGTCATCCAGTCCAGCTCCGCCTCAGTGGGCATTTTGCAGAGCCTGGCCGCTACAGGGCAGGTATCCTATGGGGCGGCCATCCCTATCATTATGGGCCAGAACATCGGCACCTGCGTCACGGCAGTACTCTCCGCGGTGGGGGCCACCAAAAATGCCAAGCGGGCCGCGCTGGTACACCTCTCCTTTAACGTGATTGGAGCAGCTGTGTGGCTGGGGGTGTTCTCTCTCATCCAGTGGGCTCTGGCGCCTGCCTTCCTGCAGGGGCCTGCCTCTTTGCTGGGAATTGCGGTATGCCATTCCATCTTTAACCTGTTATGCACCCTGCTGATGCTCCCCCTCACCGGCCTGCTGGAGCGGCTGGTCTGCCATCTGATTCGGGACAGCCAGGAGGCTGAACCCCAGCCGGAGCTGGATGAACGGCTTCTTGCCACGCCCTCCATCGCGTTGGAGCGGTGCCAGGCCGTGGCGGGTGAACTGGCCAGTGCCGCTGTCTCCGCCCTGGGGGAGAGCCTGGCCTCTCTGGGGGCCTGTACCCCGGCTGTGGCGGCGTCCATCCGGCAGAAGGAAGAGCTCACTGACCAGTATGAGGACATCCTCGGCACCTATTTAGTGCGCCTGAGCGCTCTGCAGACCGGCGGGGCGGACAGCGCGGAGGCCGCCAAGCTGTTAAAAGTCATCGGGGATTTTGAGCGCATCGCGGACCACGGGGTAAACCTGCTGGAATCAGCTGAGGAACTGCGGGACAAGGGCCTTGCCCTGAGCTCCCAGGCTTTGGAGGAATACCGGGTCATCTCAGGGGCAGTGGAGGAAATTCTCGGCCACGCCCTCCGTGCCTTTCTGGACAACGATTTGGAGGCCGCCGGACGGGTGGAGCCCTTGGAACAGGTTATTGACAGCCTCAAGGAGGAGCTGCGCACCCGCCATACCCTGCGGCTTCAGCAGGGGGCCTGCTCAATTGGCGCAGGCTTTGTGTGGTCAGACATTCTCACCAATCTGGAGCGGGTCTCTGACCACTGCTCCAACATTGCAGGCTGTGTCATTGACATTGCCCACAACAACATGAACATCCACGCCTCTCTGCGGGATGTCCGGGACAGCGGCACAGGGTTCTGGGCCAAAATTGCCGCCTATCAAGAGAAGTATTCTCTCGAAAACTACGCGCAAAAAAAGGAGGATGTCCTGTGATTTACTGCCTGGAAGACGATGACAGCATCCGGGAGCTGATGCTCTATACCCTGGCCGCCTCTGGCTTTGAAGTCCGGGGCTTTCCGGACAGCGAGCCCTTTTGGGCAGCTGTGGGAGAGCAGGTGCCGGAGCTAATCCTTCTGGACATTATGCTGCCCGGGGAGGACGGCATCTCTGTGCTGAAAGCTCTGCGCTCCCGCCCGGCCACGGCGGAGCTCCCTGTTATCATGGCCACTGCCAAAGGCACAGAGTATGACAAGGTCATCGGCCTGGATTTGGGGGCGGACGACTATCTTGCCAAGCCCTTTGGCATGATGGAGATGGTGTCCCGGGTGCGGGCCGTGCTGCGCAGAAGCGCCCGCCGGGCGCCGGAGCAGGTACTCCGGCTAGGCGGCGTGGAGCTGGATAAGGGAGCCTGCCTGGTCCGGACAGAGGGCAGGCGGATAGAGCTGACCCGGAAGGAATACCAGCTGCTTCTGCTGTTTTTGGAGAACCCGGGCCGGGTCTTCACCCGGGACCAGCTGCTGGAGCTGGTCTGGGGGCTGGGCTACACCGGCGAAACCCGCACAGTGGACGTGCATATCGGCACCCTGCGCACCAAATTGGGCCAGTGGGGACGGCTGATTGCCACTGTGCGGGGCATGGGTTACCGCCTGGAGGACGCGCTATGACGAAACGCATTTTCCAATCCATCTGCCTGGTGGCGCTGGCAGTGTTTTTCGCCTGCGGGGTGCTGATTCTGGGGGTGCTGTACGGATACTTCTCAGACATACAGCAGGCCCAGCTGAACATGCAGCTGGATTTGGCAGTCCAGGGCGCGGAGCTGGAGGGTATCAGCTTCTTCCGGGATCTTCCCCCACAGGCCTGCCGCATTACTTGGATAGACAGCAGGGGGAAGGTGCTCTTTGACAGCCGGGGCGACAGCGCCCAGATGGAAAACCATCTGGAGCGGGAGGAGATTCGGGAGGCCTTAGCCACTGGCCAGGGGGAGAGCAGGCGGTACTCAGACACCCTGATGGAGCGCTCTCTGTACACGGCCCGGCGGCTGAGCGATGGCAGTGTGCTCCGGCTCTCTATGGGCCAGCACTCAGCGTTTACCCTGGTTCTGGGTATGGCCCAGCCCATCTGCGCTGTATTCCTTGCCGCGCTGGGACTCTCTGTCTTCTTTGCCATACGGCTCTCCCGGCGCATTGTACAGCCCCTGGCCCAGCTGGACTTGGACAGGCCCCTCACCCAAAAAGGGTATAAGGAGATAATGCCCCTGCTTCACCGGCTGGACAGCCAGCAGTGCCAGCTCAAAACACAGAAGGCCGCGCTGGAGCAAAAGCAGGCAGAACTGGAAAAGGCAGAGCGGATTCGCCGGGAGTTTACAGCCAATGTGTCCCACGAGCTGAAGACCCCGCTGCAGTCTATCTGCGGCTGTGCGGAGCTGTTGCAGAATGGCCTGGCCAAACCTGAGGATACCCCGGCATTCGCGGAAAAAATGTACCGGGAGGCCCGGCGTATGGTGGGGCTGGTAGAGGACATTATCAGCCTCTCCCGTCTGGACGGGGGCGCGTCCGGAATGCAGTGGGGCGCAGTGGATTTGCATGAGATTGCGGAGCAGGCGGCTGCCAGCCTTGCGGCTCAGGCTCAGGACGCGGGCGTAAGCGTCCTGGTGACAGGAGAGCCTGTCCCTATGGAAGCCATCCCCCAGCTTCTGCACAGTATTGTCTACAATCTATGCGATAATGCCATCAAATACAACCGGCCGGGAGGCAAAGTGGAAGTTCAGGTGGAGGCCAGTAAGCAGGGCCCCCTCCTTACAGTAAGGGACACAGGCATCGGCATTCCTCAGGAGGAGCAGGACCGGGTATTTGAGCGGTTTTACCGGGTGGACAAGAGCCGCTCCAAGGCTGTGGGAGGCACAGGGCTGGGGCTTTCTATTGTAAAGCACGCTGTGCTGATTCACCGCGGGAACCTCAACCTGTGCAGCACGCCAGGGGAGGGCACTGCTGTGACAGTGCGGTTCCCGGCAGCGGCACAGGGAAAGGGATAGGTTTGTGGGCATTCCCTGGGGCGGGAATGCCCATATTTGCCCTGCCCCAGGGCCTTATGAAGACACCAGCTCCCACCGGCAGAGCTTTTTTCTTCTTTTTGAAAAAGGACTTGCCAAGGACTGCCAAATCGTGTATACTATGTACTCAGAAGAATCGCCGCACCCACAGGCCGGGCCAAAAGGGAAGTGACTGCTCTGCATGGATGACACCAAAACGCGAATCATCTTCGCAGCCATAAAGGCCGTGCGTCAATACGGCTTAGAGGGTGTGCGCATTCAGAATGTCAGCGAACTGGCCGGGGTTTCCCCCGGCGCCCTGTACCGCTACTTCCACAGCAAGGAGCAGATGCTGGCCGAGTGCTTTACCTATGTGGACAGGCAGGCTGCCGCTATTTTTGACCATTTGAAGTTTAACCCGCTGGTCGTGCTGTCTGACCCTATGAAAGCCGTAAAAAAGCTATGGCTCCCCTATTTCCGCTTCTGGGTTGCCCATCCGGACGAGACTGTTTTTTACTACCGTTTCCGGGACAGCGCGGCATTTCCCCAATATGACAAAACCCGGGATGCCAGCTATTTTCAGTCCCTGGGGGATATAGTCCGCGCATTTATGGAAACTTTCCCCAGCCTGCGGCAGGTCAACCAAGATACATTGTGGCTTCACATGCTGACCTGTACTTTGATGTATGCAAAATATGTGGTAGAGGGCCTGCTGCCCAATACACGGGAGACAGAGAATACTGTGTTTCAGTTTTTGACCGTGGGGCTCAGCGGATATTTGAAACCAGAAAGGCCGAAGCGGAGACGGCTCGGCTAGAAAATGGGTATGCTGCTTTCGGTTTTGGTAAATAAACATTTATTTTTATTGTCCGTTACGCGGCTTACCAGCGGACTTTTTGCACATAACCGCATATGATAATACAGCAGGACCTCCTCTTTCAAGGGCCATTCTCCCTTTTGCCGCCGCAGAAGAAAGAGCCCATAAGAAGCCTGAGGGCCTGAAAAGCCGCGGAGTAAGACAAGCATGTGCTGGGCAGAAGACTTTTCCTAATGTATCAAGTTTTGCCGGATTTATATAAAAATGAGCTATGTTTTCAAGGACAGAGAGTATGGAAGGATGCAAATTTTCCGCGGCGTGGAGCCTGTACAGTCATACCTGATGAGGAGAGTGTCATAAATGGAAAAAATTCTAATTGTTGACGACAGTGTGGTACAAGCAGCCCATCTGAAAGTCATCCTGGAGGATGAGTATGACGTTACCATCGCCCAGACGGCAGAGGGGGGTCTGCGCCAGGCAAGCAGCGGGGGGTTTTCCCTGATTCTGCTGGACGTGGTGATGCCGGGTATGGATGGCTTCACCCTGCTGAAAAAGCTGCAGGAGGAGATTATCACCCAGAGCGTCCCGGTTATTTTGATTACCAGCCTCTCCGATGTAACCGACGAGCAGCGCGGGCTGATTCTGGGCGCTGTGGACTATATCACTAAGCCCTTTAACCCTCTCATTGTCAAGGCCCGGGTCAACACCCATATCAAGCTGTACCGGTACCGCCGTCAGATTGAGCAGCAGTCCATGACGGACCAGCTGACAGGCATTGCCAACCGGAGAGGGTATGAGCAGTATGTGTTCACAAAATGGAAGGAAGCGATTCGCCTGCACGTCCCCTTCTCTATCTGCATGTTCGACATTGACAGGTTCAAGGTGTATAATGACACCTTTGGCCACCCTGCCGGGGACAAGGTGATTGCCTCTGTGGCCCAGACAGCGGCCGCCCATTTGCACCGCAGCACAGACTTCCTCGCCCGCTATGGCGGCGAGGAGTTTGTGGCTATTCTGCTGGGCGACTCTGCGGAGCAAATCTTTGCCTATCTAAAAAAGATTCGCCAGGCAGTGGAGAGCCTGCACATTCCCCATGACCCTGCTGTGGCCAAATGGGTCACAATCAGCATCGGCGGCGTAACGATTGTCCCGGAAATGGGCAGCGCCTACGATTTTTACTTAAAAATCGCAGACACTATGCTATATGACGCCAAGAGGCATGGCAGGAACCAGGTGGTCTGGGCGGACGAGCAGCTGCGGCAGCTGTGGGAAAAGTAGCAGAACCCCCAGGCCGTATACTTTAAGAAAGAGGGATAGAGTGAACTTATTTCATCGGCTGTTTGACAGGAAGGAGAAAAAGCCAGCCTCTCAAGAGGCTGGGGGAACGCGAAAAGAGGCCCAGCCGGATGTATATTCCGGTATGCGGGTGGAGGTAACAGACCAGGAAGGGAAACTGCTTTTCGTGGCAAAACTGCAGGGATTGCGGGGAGATAAGGCGGAGCTGTACCAGTATTCCGAGACAGAGCTCTCCCCAGAGGAGGAGGCCATCCCTGTCCACATTCGAGGATACAACGACCATACCAGAAAAGCTATCTATATGGAGGCTGCCATCTCTCCGGTGTCCAAGCATACCTGGAAGGTGGAAGGCCTGACCGTGTCCCGGGCCGCAAACGACAGGGCCTTCTTCCGGCTGAATACAGACCTTCCGGCCACTGCCGTCACCTTCAGCGGCCTGGAGATGGGGGAGAAACCCTGCCGGATGCTGAACATCAGCGTGGGCGGAGCCTGTATCCGCTCAGAGTTCCAATATTATGAGGGGGACAAATTCCTGCTGAAGGTCAAGCTGATAGAGGACAGGCCGGAGTCTGTGATGTATTGCCAGGTTCTGCGAATCGTGGAAAGAGAGAACGGGTTCCCTGAATACGGCTGCCAGTTCCTGGAGCTGACAGAAGAGGACCAGGAGCGAATTATCCAGAACATCTTTACCGCCCAGCGCCAAAAGCGGGGGAATTCTTAAAACAAAAAGCCGCCCAGGAATCACAGGGCGGCTTTTCTAATTTCCTTTTATCCTCAGCAGTAGAACTCCAGCGGATAGGTGGGGAACCGGAGCTCCTCCAGCTCGTCCATGGTGATAAGGCCCGCAGGGGCCAGCAGCACGCTGGGAATCCGGTTCACGATGGTAGCACAGGTGTGCTCCACAGTGGCAGGCTTTACCACATGGAACTCTGTGTCCGGCTCTCCGGTGATTTTCCAGTCGCACATATCCCCATCTTCCGGGCCGTATACCTTTCCGATACACTGGGTCTCAATCACCGGGCCCTGGAATGTTTCGGTGGTGACCACTGCCGCCATGCCAATACAGTTCCCTTTGGGGATGACAGCGCCCATGGTCTCAGAATACAAATCAGAGTCATGGAAATAGGGCACACACTTCTGGGTCTGGCTCTTGATGGTCCAGCCCATTTTGGCGGCCAGGGCCTCATTGGAGTTCCACACATAGGAGGGCTCCAGCACCTCGGGGTGGGCAATCTGCTTCTCGAACTCCTCAGGGGTCAGCATTACGCCATGGGCTTTTGCCAAAGCCAAACCATACTCCTCCACATTATAGCTCACCGCGCCCTCGATTTTCTGAATGGAATTGCAGCTGCCAGCCACCAGGCCCACCATATTCACCCAGAAGGTATCCTCCATGCCGCTGCCCACAAAGGTGCAGTTGTTCTCCTTGGCCAGCATGTCCAGGGCATTGGCCCGGGCCGGGTCTGTGGTCCAGCAGTAGGTGGCCTCCTCACAGGTGGTAATCACATTGATGCCCCGGCTCAGACACTTGACGAAATGCTCATAGCAGTCGCTGACCAGGCTGAACAAGGTGACAATGGCAATGTCCGAATCACAGCTGTCCAGCACCGCGTCCGCGTCACTGCTGATGATTACGCCGGTCTTCATGCCCAGCTCCGCATAGTCGCCCACATCCATCCCCACGATTTCCGGGTTCACGTCAATGGCTCCCACAATCTGCACCCCGTGTTCATGCAGGTACCGCAGGGTATACTTACTCATTTTGCCGCAGCCATACTGCACGGCCTTGATTTTGCCCATCTGAACCGACCTCCTGTAAGTTGCGTTTTTACAGCACTCGGCAGAGGATAAGAAAGCCCTGCCGGATACTGCGTCTGTGTATAGTATAGAATGGATTGGGCAAATTATTTCACGTTTTATGGGAGGACGCCGGAAAAATTTTCGGGGGTCAGGGCACAGCTTTTCAAGTCCGTTTCCCCTCCGCCAGCTGTCCCATCCGCGCCCGGAGCAGGCGCAGGCTGGCCGCGCCCTCCTCTGCCAGCTGCTGGGCGCCTGCCTCTATGCTGACGCGGCCGTTATAGCCCGCCGCTTCCAGAACTTGAAACAGCCCCTGATATCCCTCCCGCAAATCCTCCGAATCCTTCTCCTGGGGAAAGCGCCGTCCTTCTGGGCAGGCAATATGCACATGGCAGAGCAGCTCCCCCGCGTCAGCCAAAGCGGACAGGGGCTCACCTTCTGACCTCATATGGTATGTGTCACCCAGCACACCCACATGGGGCAGCTCCAGAACCGCTGTCAGTTCCACCGCCTCGCTGACCCGGCTGAGGATATTGCACTCCTCCCTGCGCAAAGGCTCAATGGCAATTTGCAGGTCATAGGCCCCGGCCAAGCTGTCAGCCAAGCTAAGGTATTCCCTAAGCTGCCGCCAGGCCCTGGGCCAGGGGAAGCCCTCCGGCACCCGGCGGCTTCCCCCGGAGCCGAATACAATCACCTCTGCCCCCAAGGCATGGGCCCGGGCAAACGCCGTGCCCAAATAGGCCTCCACCCGCTTTAGCTCCACTGCCTCCCCCACCACAGGAAGGGTCCCTGGAAGCATTCCGTTCATGGCCTCACAGCGCAGGCCAGAGCACTCCAGGGAGTTTTGGGCTTGGGCAAATTCTTCCTGGCTCATGGCAGACACAGCGGCCAGGCCGGTCTCTATGTAGTCAAAGCCCAGTTCTGCCAGAAGACCGGAATTTTCCAGATTGGTGCAGATTCCCAGTTTCATGTTCTTATCCTTTCCGGTTCATACCATTTTTAGAGGCTGACGTGAATCAAGAGCCTATCAGCCCAGGGCAGCCCATTCTCGGCTGATGCTGGGCGAAAGCTCTTATCTCGTGCCGTCAGGCTCTCAAACTCTGTCATCTTCCTCTGTCTCTTTCCCAAAGTATACCACAACCCGGAAGATTTTGCACTCCAAAACCCCGGAAAAAATTTTTCCGCCTGCCAAAATTCCCTCCATATATCCTGCCCCTATATATGGGCGGTTTTCCCTCAGCCCGGCAGCTGGTTCTCCAGGATTAAAACGCCAAAATCCTGCAAACACTACCTCTGGAATCCAACGCGGGAGGTATTCTTTATGCAGGGTAAAGTGGAAATATGCGGGGTCAACACCGCAAAATTGAAGGTACTCAAAAGCGACGAGATGCGGGAACTGCTTATCCGCAGCCACGACGGGGACAGGGAAGCCCGGGAAAAGCTCATAAACGGCAACCTGCGCCTGGTGCTCAGCGTGATTCAGCGCTTCGGCAACCGGGGGGAAAATCCGGATGATTTGTTCCAGGTGGGGTGCATTGGGCTGATGAAGGCCATTGACCATTTTGACGTGAGCCAGGGCGTACAGTTTTCCACCTATGGGGTGCCCATGATTATCGGTGAGGTACGCCGGTTTCTTCGGGACAACAACTCGGTGCGGGTCAGCCGCTCTATGCGGGACACAGCCTATAAGGCCATCCAGTGTAAGGAGCGGCTCACCGCCAAAAACGGCCGGGAGCCCACTGTGGAGGAGATTTCTCAGGAGCTGGACATGAAACGGGAGGACGTGGTGGTTGCCCTGGAGGCCATTGTAGAGCCGGTCTCTCTCTACGAGCCCACCTTCTCTGACGGCGGGGACCCAGTGTATATCATGGACCAGGTGGGCGATGGGGGCGACCAGGATTGGCTGGAAGAGCTGGCCGTCAAGCAGGCCATCCACAATCTCAGCGAGCGGGAGAAGCGCATTCTCTCCATGCGCTTTCTGGAGGGGCAGACCCAGATGGAGGTGGCCGGGCAGGTAGGCATCTCCCAGGCCCAGGTGTCCCGGCTGGAAAAGGGCGCGCTGGGGAAAATCAAGGCGGAGATACGGGCGTGAGCGCCCTGAAAAAGGAAACGGCCCCATTCTGGGGGCTGTTTCCTTTTTTGCTCTTTTCTCATCCCTTGCAATAAAGTATACTTTTTTGCAAGTCTAGACAATATATATTTTATGAACAATTATACCACAAATGTTACCAGCACGCAAGCCCGGCAGCGGGATTTTTTTGAAGTTTTGCCGAATCCTTCCGGCCTGCAAAAAAGTATACCTTTTTGCAAGCCTGGACAGAAATGGAGGAAGAAAAATGCGAAAGAGGATTGTATCCTTTGTGCTGGCGGTGTGCCTGCTGTGCGGGCTGTTGAGCGCCGTAGGGCCTGTGGCCCGGGCGGAGGAGTACAAGGGCCTGTGCGGGGAAGACGTGCGCTGGGTGCTGGACACAGGCAAAAAAGAACTGCGCATTTCAGGCACGGGGCCTATGGTGGATTATGATACTGTTGCCCCGGAAGCCCCCTGGAGAAAATATGTGACCAGTATAGAATCCCTGGTGATTGAGCCCGGTGTGACTGAAATCGGAGCTTGCGCCTTTTACCAGCTTACCAATCTAAAAACAGCCAGTCTACCGGATACAGTAGTTGCAATCTGGGATGATGCTTTTTCTTGGAACAGCAGTTTGGAGGAATGCAATATCCCCTCTCAGATTGTCACAATTGGAGATAATGCTTTTTACAACTGCGATTCTCTGACAACTGTCATTTTGCCCGACACCTTGACAGAACTGGGCGAGGGAGCTTTTGGCTGGAGCAGCAGTATCACGACTGTCCGAATTCCGGGCAGTGTAAAAGATATTCCGAAAAATGCCTTTGCCTATGACAACGCGCTGGCAAGCCTGACGCTGGAAGAAGGCATTGAGACCATCGGCGAGGGGAGCTTCCTGGAAGCGGAAAAGATTACCCATCTGGTGATTCCCAGCACAGTGACGGAACTAGGAGAAGATGCCTTTTGGGGATGCAAGAGCCTAGAAACGGTTAACATGAAGTGTGACAACGTTAAGCTGCTCCCTGACTCTTTGTTCCGGGACTGCACCGCGCTGAAAAGAATAAAGCTCCCCCAATATTTGGAAAAAGTAGGCAATTCGGCATTTTCTGACTGTACTTCCCTTGTCCGCATTGATTATCCGGCTACAACCACCGCAATCGGCTGGAAGCCCCACTGCGATAACAGCAACCTTAAAGTTGTTACATTTGCGGGTAACAACATAAAGTTTATGGTGGGTGACGAGGAGGTGGACTTGGATTATGGCGGGGATGAACAGTTTGGCATTCCAGGCGTTGCCATCCTTTACTCGACCAGCCCTTCAATTATTAAGGATTACGCCATAAAATACGGCCACGACTGGCAGCCCTTAGGCAGCGAGCCTGAGGACGGCTGGGACCCCAACGCGGAACCCACTCCCACGCCTGACCCCACACAAAAGCCCTCTCCCACCCCCGGCCCCTCCGGGGATG
>CAJTXF010000062.1 GCA_910580045.1 uncultured Eubacteriales bacterium | reverse complement strand
AAACACCATTTCTGGGCAAAACAGACAGTGTTTCGGAGGTTTCAAACAGACTCTAGGGCTTACAGATATTCCTTCAGCGCGGCCCGGACCCCGCCGGGGACAGTGAGCATGGTGCCCAGCATTTGGGCGATTTTCTCCCCCAGCCCCGCCGCACATAAATCAGAGCCGAACAGGGCGGCATTGCTCAGCACCGGGGCCAAAGCCTCCACCATGGCGGTTGACCGCTGGCCTGGCTTTATTCCCGCCAGCTGGGCCCGAAGCTGTTCCAGCATGGGGTCGGAACTGCACTCCATGGGGGCCCCGCTGTCGTCCACCCCCAGCAGGTACCGGAGCCACCCGGCAATGGCCAGGGGGATGGCGGTCAGCTCCCCGGCCCTGTCCCCATAGCTCTTGATGGTCTCCCCAAAGCGGATGCCCACCTTCTGGCTGGTGTCCGTGGCAATGCGCTGGGGGGTGTCTGGGATGAAGGGGTTGGGCAGGCGCTCCTCCAGCACCTCCCGGATAAACTCCCTGGGGCTGAGGATGCCCGGGTCCGTGACCACAGGCAGGCCCTCCTGATATCCAATGGTTTCCGCCAGCTTATGTAAATCCTTGTCTCCCATCTCCGCCGCGATGGAGGTGTACCCCAGCAGGCACCCGAACACTGCCAGGGCCGTGTGCAGGGGGTTCAGGCAGGTGGTCACCTTCATGCGCTCTGTGGCGTTGACCGTGGCCCTGTCTGTCAGAAAGACCCCGGCATTTTCCAGGGGCGGCCGCCCGTTGGGGAAGCTGTCCTCCACCACCAGGTACTGGGGCCGCTCCGCGTTCACAAAGGGGGCGATGTAGGTGCCCTTCCCAGTGACGATGGGGGCCATATCCTCCACCCCAGCGGCGGCGAGGGCCTCCTCCACGGCCTGGGCCGGGCGGGGGGTGATTTTGTCAATCATGGTCCAGGGGAAGCTGACCTGGCTCTCGTCCCGGAGCCAGTCCGCAAAGGCTTGGCTCACATGGCCCCGCTGGGCCCACATACCAGCCACAGTGGTCACGCTCTCCCGGAGCTTCTCCCCGTTGTGGGAGCAGTTGTCCATGCTCACCAGGGCAATGGGAGCGCCCCCGGCCTGGAAGCGCTCCCACAGCAGGGCGGCGGTCAGGCTCATGGCGTGGACACAGCGCTCGGGCCCGTTTTCAGCATCCGTCTGGACCAAAGGCAAGAACTCCCCGTCCAGTCCCCGGAGGGCGTAGCCCTTTTCCGTGATGGTGTAGCTGACCATCTGCAGGCTCTGGCTGCGGAAAATCTCCCGGAGCCTGTCCATATCCTGGGGGAAGTCACTGCTGGCCCGCAGGCCCTGGGGGATGGAGGCCACAATCTCCTTGTCCATGCCCCCGTCCGGGAGAAGGGATACCAGCAGGGTGAGATTGTCATGGGGGGCGTAGATTTTGTCCATGATGTCAAAGTCAAAAGTCTCGGCGGCGATGATGCCTGTCTCCGTAAGGCCCTGGTTCAGCAAATCCTGCTGGAGCCGGGCGATAAATCCCCGGAAAATGTTCCCTGCCCCAAAGTGGAGCCAGGCCGGATTTTTGGCTGTGGCGGCGGACATAGCCTCTGTGTCGAACCGGGGCAGGGCCACCCCGGCGGACTGCCAAGGCCCGGAGCTTTTCAGCTGTGCAAGGTTCAGTCTCATGCCTGCTCCCCCTTTCCAATGGCCTCCCACAGGCCGTTGAGATAGGCCGCGCCCAGGGCCCGGTCATAGAGCCCGTAGCCGGGGCGGCCGGTCTCGTCCCAAATCATCCGGCCATGGTCCGGGCGGATGTAGGTGTTTGGGCAGGTGTCGTGGACAGCCTTTAGAATGGCGTACATGTCCAAATCCCCGGTAGAGCTCAGGTGGGCGGCTTCCCGGAACTTGTGGTATCCCAGATGCTTCACGTTGCGCACGTGCAGGCAACCGATGCGGCCCATTTCGCCGAAGTGCCGGATGATGGCGGGAATATCGTTGGCCGGGTCAGAGCCCAGGGAGCCTGTACACAGACACAAGGCGTTGGAGGGGGAGTCGTGGAGGGCCAGGATTTTGTCAAAGTCAGCCTGGGAATGGGCCACCCGGGGCAGGCCAAAAATAGGCCAGGCCGGGTCGTCCGGGTGTACGGCCATCACCACGCCCGTCTCCTCGCAGGTGGGGATGATGCCGTCCAGGAAATACTTGTAATTGGCCAGCAAATCCTCGCTGCTTACGGACTTGTACTGCTCCAGGGTGTTCTCCAGCTCAGCCAGCCGTGCAGGCTCCCAGCCGGGCAGGGTAAAGCCGTTGCTGTTCTCAATGGTGCTGCGGACGATTTCCAGGGGGCCCATGTCCCCCAGCTGGGCCTCGTCAAAATACAGGCTGTTGGAGCCGTCCTCGGGAATGGGCCGGGCCAAATCTGTGCGCAGCCAGTCGAACACAGGCATAAAGTTGTAGACAATCACCTTCACCCCGTGCTTGGCCAGGTTCCGGATGCTCTGGCAGTAGTTGGCGATATATTCATCTCGGGCGGGCAGACCCAGCTTGATGTCCTCGTGGACGTTGACAGACTCGATGACCTCGCATTCCAGCCCGGCGGCGTGGACTTCGGCCATATAGGCTTCGATTTCCTTGTCTTCCCAGACCTGGCCCGCGGCTTTGTAGTCCAGGACGCCCATCAGGCCGGACA
Organism: uncultured Eubacteriales bacterium; assembly: GCA_910580045.1. Classification (GTDB taxonomy): domain Bacteria; phylum Bacillota; class Clostridia; order Oscillospirales; family Acutalibacteraceae; genus Acutalibacter. The sequence goes on along the minus strand of CAJTXF010000062.1, from coordinate 12,983 downwards.
TACCGGGGATTTGTTTGATTTGGGAGAGGGTGATGCTGTCGCTTTGGGAGCCGTACCAGCGGAATGTCATTTTCATGGGGAGAGCCTCCTATCAGGAATCTGTTTTTCACAGTATAGCACGTCCTGTGCCGGGAAGCAAGAGCTCAGCTGTGCTCCTTCAAAAACTTGTCATGGAACTCCCGCTCCCCCCGCTTCCGGGCCTTGACAGCTTCCTCAAAATCCGCGTATCCCCCCAGATAGTGCCGCTTTCCCTGAAAGCAGATGGTTGCCCGCCAGAGCCCCTTGGACTGGCACCAGACCACCCCGGGCACGCCGCTGGTGTTGTTAGCCCGGGCCCGCTTGGCTGCCTCCAGTACAGGGGCGCTGGTGCCGTCAATATAGGTGGGCCCGCCCACGCAGCCGCAGCTGGTGGTTTTGCCCTGACGCAGGTTATAGGTTTTTACAATGGCGGTTCTGCCGCAGCTGCACTGGCAGAGCCAGGCGGTGCGGCCGCCCACGTTTTCCGCTGGCTTCAAAACCGTCAGTTTGCCGAATTTCTGCCCGCGCAAATCCAGTTTGCGCCTCGAATGGCCCATATTCCAATCTCCTTGCAAAAAAGTATACTTTGTTGTAAGTAGAATTTCCATCGAAAATCCCTGGATACATTCTTGCAAATTGTGTCTGGGAGTGTTACAATAAACCAAATACAGGATGCGAAATTTTTACAGGAAAGTATACCTTTTTGTAAAAATCCCCATAAATTCTGGTTGATTTTTCCTGGGCTTAGGAGTATACTGGCCATAAGCAAAGAGCCTGGCAGTTTGGGGCAGTGGGTTCCCCCAAAAAACTAAGCGTCACAGGCAGGGGCTTTCCCGCATGGCGGAAAAGCCCCTGAAGCGGGTTCCTCTGGCCTTTGCCTTGGAGGCTGTGCCTTCAAAGCCCGCCAAGGGCGCGGCTGGCGGGCTGCCGGGTTCTGCTCCTCAACCAATTACCTCCATCATTTTTCTACTCGAAAGGGTGTACACCATGGAACAGATTCGTTTAGGTATCATCGGCGTTGGCAACATGGGCTCCAGTCATATTGGCAATATCCTGGCCGGAAAGACCCCTGAAATTACAGTCGCCGCCGTGGCGGACCGCCGGGAAGAACGCCGGGCCTGGGCCGAACAGACCCTGCCTGCGGGCACCCCCATCTTCACCGAGGGCTCCCAGCTCATTGCCGCCGGCGTGTGCGACGCGGTGCTGATTGCTGTGCCCCACTACCAGCACCCGGTGCTGGCAAAAGAGGCCTTTGCCCATGGCCTGCACGTGATGTGCGAAAAGCCAGCCGGGGTCTATACCCAGGCTGTGCGGGAGATGAACGCTGCCGCGGAGCAGAGCGGCAAGGTCTTTGGCATGATGTTTAACCAGCGCACCAACTGCCTGTACCGCAAAATGCACGAAATCGTGCACAGCGGCCAGCTGGGGGAGATGAAGCGGGTGAACTGGATTATCACCGACTGGTACCGGACCCAGATGTACTACGATTCCGGCGACTGGCGGGCCACCTGGGCCGGGGAGGGCGGCGGCGTCCTGCTGAACCAGTGCCCCCACCAGCTGGATTTGCTCCAGTGGATTTGCGGCCTGCCCAAGACTGTGCATACTTTCTGCCATGAGGGCAAGTGGCACGACATTGAGGTGGAGGACGATGTGACCGCTTATCTGGAGTTCGAGAACGGGGCCACAGGCGTGTTCGTCACCACCACCGGCGACGCGCCGGGCACCAACCGGTTTGAGGTCACAGGCACCCTGGGCAAGCTGGTGTGTGAGGACGGCGCCCTCACCTTCTGGCATCTCAAGGAGGATGAGCGGCAGTTCTGCCGGACCTGCCAGCAGGGCTTCCAGCTTCCGGAGATGGAGAAGCTGACTGTAGAGACTGACGGGCAGAACCCCCAGCATGTGGGCGTGCTCAATGCCTTTGCGGACAGAATCCTCCACGGGGGCCCCCTGGTGGCAGAGGGCAGGGAGGGGCTTAATGGCCTGCTGCTCAGCAACGCCATGCACCTTTCCGGCTGGCTGGGCCAGACAGTGGAGATTCCCTTTGACGAGGCGCTGTTCCTGCAGGAGCTGGATAAGCGCCGGGCCACCTCCCGGAAAAAGGAGGGCGCGTCCATCACCTTCTCCACAGAGGGGACGTACTAAGAACCCGTATTCACAGCGGATGAACACCGCATGGGCGGTGATTTTCTCGCCATAGGACGGTAAATTTTCTGAACAACCGGCAGGTTGACGGCGAAAATATCCCGCCCTCTGGCGGGAAAATCCCTCGCCCCTTCGATATCCCCGCTATGAATACAGGTTCTAAGAAGCGATAGAGCATACCGCGCGGCCGGGGCCCTGTGCCCTGGCCGCGCTTTTTTGCCCAGAGGCGCCTCTCTTTTTTGTGCAGGGATAGAGAGGAAAAATCCAGGCATATGCGGTATAATAAAGGCGAAAACACACCCGCAAATCCCCAGTGTGCGCGGGCAAGGAGGCAGCTTATGGAATGGGTCGAGAGATTGAACCAGAGCGTGAAGTATATTGAGGAACATCTGACAGAGGAAATTGACTATGAGCAGCTTGGCCGGATTGCCTGCTGCTCTGCCTACCACTACCAGAGAATGTTCGCGTATATGGCAGGCGTCCCTTTGGCAGAGTATATCCGGAGAAGAAAAATGTCCCTGGCGGCAGTGGACTTACAGGGCGGGGAGACGCGGATTCTGGATATCGCGGAGAAGTACGGCTACCAGTCCCCCACTGCCTTTAACCGGGCCTTCCAGGCCTTTCACGGAATAGCCCCCTCCGCTGTGAAAACCCAGGGCGCGGCCGTGAAGTCATTTTCCCCCATTGTGTTTCAGATTGCCGTGAAAGGAGCAGCAGAGATGGAGTACCGTGTTGAGACAAAGGGGGCGTTCCGCATTATAGGCGTATCCGCGCCCCTGGATAAGGAAATCGAAAAGAACTTTTTGGTTGTGCCAAAGCTGTGGCAGGATGCCGCGGCTAATGGCGTGATTCAGAAGCTGGCGGGCATGATGGATACGCCGCCCATGGGGCTTTTGGGCGTGAGCGCCTGCAATGAGGAGGAGCGGTGGAAATATTTCATTGCTGTTTCCAGCACAAAACCGCGCGGTGAGTTTGAAGAATATACCGTGCCCGCCTCCACTTGGGCAGTCTTTTCCGGAGCCGGGACAAACCAGTCCATACAGGAATTGGAGCGGCGGATTGTGACAGAGTGGCTCCCGGGCTCTGGCTATGAATATGCCGATGCCCCGGATATTGAGGTTTACCTGAACCCAGACCCCCAGAACGCCCAATATGAGGTGTGGATACCTGTGACAAAAAAATAAGCGGATAAAACAGTCAGAGAAAGGCTCTGGATTCACCGGTTATTTTTCCATAAAAAACACAGCCAGCCCAGGGCATATGCCCTGGGCTGGCCGCGCAAAAAAAGGAGATTATGAAAAAGAAAACTTGTACTCGAAATTTTGGAATCCAGCGCCAGGCTGGTTATTCTGATGTCCCCGAGTTCTCGGAGAGGATCAGCTCTATTTTAACGTCCTTCTCGCCAGTGAGAGAGCGGTCAACTGTCAGGGTCACTTTGTCGCCGGGCTTCTTGTTGGCAATATATGCCGCAATGGTGCCGGAGGAAGTGATTTGGGTGTCGTCAATGGCAGTAATCACATCGTACATCTGCAGGCCGGAGGCTTTGGCGTTCTCAGTGCCCAGGCTGCCCACGCAGAAACCCTGGGAGAACCCGAAATAGCTGGCCTGCATCCTGTCCAGATAGATGCCTGTAATGCCCAGCATGGGCCTATCCTTTACATAGCCGTACTCAATCAAGTCAGAGACAATGGGCTGGGCAATGCTGGAGGGGATGGCAAAGCCCATGCCCTCATAGTCTGTTGCCGCGATTTTTGAGGAGTTGATGCCCACCACCAGGCCGTTGCTGTCCACCAGCGCGCCGCCGGAGTTGCCAGGGTTGATGGCCGCGTCGGTCTGGATGCAGTTGACCATAAAGCCGGTTTCGCTGTTGGTGACAGGCCGGTTCAGGGCAGAGACATAGCCAATGGTCACGCTGGAGTTGAACTGCATGCCCCCGGGGTTGCCGATTGCCAGCACCTGGTCTGTCACCTGCAAATCGCTGGAGTCCCCAAATTCCGCAGGGGTCAGCTCGTCAGTGGTGTTGATTTTCAGCACTGCCAAATCGGTCTGGGTGTCCTCGCCCACCAGCTCAGCCTCATACGTGGTTCCGTCCGAGGTGACCACAGAGATATTGGTGGCGCCGTCAATCACGTGCTGGTTGGTGACAATATAGCCGTCCTTGGAGATGATGATGCCAGAGCCCTCGCCAGCGGGAGAGAGCTCGCCGCCCTCCTCCTGCTCTTGGCCGCCCACATAGAAGCCGCCGAAGTAGAACCCGCCGCCCTGCTGCTGGTTCACCTGATAGTTCTGCACGCACACCACAGAGGGAATCAGCTTGTTGGCAATCTCCTGGGTGCTCAAATCGCCCAGGGTGGCAGTGGGAGTGGTGTTCTTGCCGCTGTCGGCCTTCTTATAGAGGGTGAAAGCCGCTGTGTTGTTTTCCTCCCCGGCAGACTGGATGTTTACCACGCCGTTCTGAATCATGGCGGCGAATATTCCCACTGAGCCCAGGGAGACCACCGCGCAGGCCAGTACCGCGGCAGCCGTGCGGAGAAGGAATTTTCCGGCCCGGCCCTTTTTCTTTTGCTTTGACTGGGCAGGCTGAGCAGGCACTGGGATTGGCTGGGTATAATAGCTCTGCCCTGTGCCCTGCCAGCTGCAGCTGTTCTGCTGAGACTGAACTTGCTGGGACTGCTGAGGCTGCTGATAGGGATATTGGCCATAGGAGGCATGGTAGGGATTGCTCTGGCCGGTATAGGAGTAATTCTGAGATGGGGCAGATGGAGCAGATGAGGCAGTGGAATCGGTGCGGCTGCTGGAGTTCATGTCAGGCTGGTCAGGGGTGGCCTTGGCAGTACTCTGCTCCGGAGTATGGTTATTGTCATCGTGAAACATAAAAGGTGCTCCTTTCCATTCATGGATGTTTTTAAGGAAGTACTGATTAAATCTGGTGCGCATATCGTGCAGTCAATTTTTTCGTCAGAGTGCATAGATTGAGTGCAGCCAATCTGGCGATTGGCAAACGAAAGCTGTGCGCTATGAGGGAAAAAGTGCAAACGAGATGCGTGCCAAGTCGCTAGGCGTGATTTAATCAGTGGTTCCTTGATTTTCCAGGTGGTTTGTTGTTGTGAGTATAGTATGCCCCATGAATGTGAAAGCTGTGTGAAGAAAAGAAGAGAAACGCATGAAAAGAATGGGAAGAAATTTTGACGGGAAGGGGAGAGCGTGGCAAGAGGCGGGGTGCTGCTTCTGCTTTGGATTTGATGCTCCCTTCAAAAACTTTTCACTGGGCTTTGCGCAGCGCTTGCCCTTTGCCGTCAGTCCCCTTGCTCTATTGCCGCCCTCATTGCCTCCTCTATCAGCCTGTCCAAATCCTCTATGGTGCACAGCAACCCTGCCCTCCGTCGCAGCTCCGCGGCGCCTCTCATTCCTTTCATATACCACCCTGCGTGCTTCCGGGCCTCCCGCATGGCCCGGCCCTCTCCTTTGTATTCGCACATCAGCCCCATATGCTTCCTCAGCACCAGCAGACGTTCTGTCACTGTGGGCAGGGGAAGCACCTGGCACTCGTCCCGCAGGTACCCGTTTATCTCCCGGAACACCCAGGGGTTGCCCAGGGCGCCCCGGCCCACCATGACCATGTCGCAGCCTGTTTCTGCCAGCATGGCCTCTGCCGAGGGGGCGTCGGTCACGTCCCCGTTGCCAATGACCGGAATGCGCACCCCGGCTTTCACGGCCTTGATTACCCCCCAGTCCGCCTGGCCCTGGTACAACTGGTCCCGGGTGCGGGCGTGGACGCATACCCCGTCAGCCCCGGCCTCTTCACAGCGCTTGGCCACCTCCAGGGCGTTTATCTGCCCCTTCTCCCAGCCGGAGCGGAGCTTTACTGTAACAGGCAGGCCGCTGGCTTCCTTGACTGCCCGGACAATCTGGCCGCAGAGCTTGGGCTCCTTCAGCAGGGCGCTGCCCGCGCCGCTGCCGGTGATTTTCGGCATGGGGCAGCCCATGTTGATGTCAATGCCCGCGGGGGACAGGCGGCAGAGCTTTTCCGCTGCCCGGGCCATGCATAGGGGCTCGGCCCCAAAGAGCTGGAGGAACACCGGCTCCTGGTCGTGGGTGATGTCCGCCAGGGAGGCGGTCTTTTTGTCGTCAAACTCCATGGCTTTGGCGCTGAGCATCTCACTGACCGTATACGCCGCCCCAAAGCCCCCGCATATCTGGCGGAAGGCCCCGTCTGTCACCCCGGCCATAGGGGCAAGGGCTGCCTGGCCTTTTATCTCTAAACTCCCGATTTTCATGGTTTCCTCCTATAAGGCGCTGGAAAAGAACATCTGCTCACTGTCAGCCAGCTTTACCCCCGCGGTTGAGGCGTAGTTCTGCTCGTCCAGGGTCAGCCCATAGCTGGGCAGGAACTCCCGGAGGAAATAGGCGGTCTCAGGCAGAGGGTCTTCCTCCAAAAGCTGGCGGGTGGTCCGCTCCGCCTCCCGGAAGTCCTGATTCCCGCTGAGCCGTTCCTCCATACATTTAATCATGGCGGAGATGCGGTCCGCGGCCTTTACCAGGGGCTGGAGCTCCTCGTCCCCCGGCCCGGAGAGGGTCATCAGCTGGCGGTACTCCTCCCGCAGCTCCTGGGGCAGCAGGCCAATCAGGTGGTCCACTGCCGCCTCCTCTACTCCAGCGTAGGCCCGGCGGATTTCCTCTGAGTGGTACTTCACCGGGGTGGGCATGTCCCCGGTGATAATTTCCGAGGCATCGTGGAGCAGGGCCAGCACCGCCGCCCGCTGAGGGTCGTAGCTTCTGCCGAAGTGCTTGTTGCCAATCACAGCCAGGGCATGGGCTGCCAGGGCCACTTCCAGGCTGTGCTCGCACAGGTTTTCCTCCCGGGTGTTGCGCATCAGGCCCCAGCGGTTGATGTACTTCATGCGGGAGAGCATGGCGAAAAAGTGATACATTCCTTACTCCCCCCACATGGTTTTGAGAAAATCGGCCAGCACCTCCGCTGCCTGGGCGTGGGCCTTTTTGCCTGAGTGGCCCCGGGAGCCCATGGTCTCGTCCGTGGTGGCGGGCAGAAGCAGGAATTCCACATTCCGGTCGCCTGTCTCTTTCTTGTATTCGTGAATGGCCTCCCGCAGCTCCCGGACCATTTCCCGGCCCAGCATTCCATAGGCCCACACCAGCCAGGCGCCGGGATTCTTTTGGCGCACATCCTTTAAGAATTCCACCACCGCCCCGCGGAACAGGGCCTGGCCTGCCATATCCCCGGTCTGCTGAAAGCTCTGGCCAGCGGCATCCTGCCAGGGGGGCTGCCTGCGGGCTCCGGCGTCGTTGGTACCCAGGTTGATGACCACCGCGTCCGGCTGCCAGGCGGCAAAACCGTAAGCCTCCTGAGCGCCCAGCTCCCGCTGCCCCGGCCCCTCCAGCGGGCCGCAGATTTGGCCGTATATCCGAGGAATGGTGCAGTCCGGCGTATTGTCCCAGCCGCTGAGAACGCCCCAGCCGCATTGAGAGACCTGCCGGTACTCCGCGTTGCACAGGGCGGCAGTCAGGCAGGGATAGCCGCAGACAGCGGAGAAGAACATGGGGCGCCAGTCCTGCTCCGCTTTTGCGCCCACCAGGCCCTCGCCGGAGGTGATGCTGTCGCCCACAAATTCAATCTTCCGGGGCAGGGCGGGAACAGGCAGAAGTTCCCCGTCCGTGCGCAGGCCGTGGAGCTGGAACAGGCTTTTCCCATCCCCGCCCATGGGCTGGATTTCTTTGACAAAGCGGATGTTCTTCACCTTGTCCGGCGCCATGCCCCGGAAGATGCAGAGCCAGTGGCGGCCCACGGGGAGGGGCATCCGGGCAATCACATCGCCGTTGACAACCACAGCGGCCCATTGCTCAAAGGTGGAGAAATCGCTTTCCACTTCCAGCCAGAGCTCAGAGCCTTTGACATTCAGCTCCAGGGCGCTGCCGGTCCAAAAGAGAGTGAGAGGGGAGAGGGAGCCGTTGGTGCGGCCCCAGACGCGGAGGGTGTCAGGGGAGAGTTGGGCGAGGGGGTATTCTTTGAGGGCGTGCATAATGAGGACTCCTTTCAGGATAGGGGATGATGGGAAGCGCCGCCTGACGGCACGGGGCAGAACCTGGCGCAAAGAAGACAAGAATAAGGCGGGGGTAAAGTTTTCGTCCACCTTTTTCAAAAGGTGGCAGGGGTGCGGGGGCGGAGCCCCTGCGGTCTAGACCTGACAGCAAGCTCCCGTCCAATCAGAGCGAAAGGAAAGTGAGGGCGGCGCTTACCAAAACAACTGCGGGGCAGTACGCTGGTCGGCGAGGGAAGGTTGTTCAGCGGCACAGGCAAGCGCCGCCAAAGATGCCGGCCGCGCGAATCCGTTGAGTTGGAAAATCTTAGATTTTCCGGCTCACGGAGAGCCGCAGACCGTCTGTAGGAGCACAGCGTGTCCCGGCTGCCGCCTGCGGACATTATACCATGAAATTGGGGGAGTTTGGCACGCACTTTGCCAAACTCCAGTACACAGCCATGAGACCTTAAGGTTTGCAGACGGATTGTGCTGTGTACATTATACCACAGCTTTTCCCCCTGTGCATACCCCAAATCCCATTTCCCGCAAAAAATCCTTTATTCTCACTCCTTTTTGTGATATACTATAAATCGTACTTCCACAATTATCCAGATATGAGGTCATCATCATGGCAAATACACAGCAGAAAAAGTCCTGGCGCGATAACTATTTCCTGAAGGCATTCTTCCTCGGCCTGGGGCTCTCCTTCCTTATCTTCCTCCCCTTCCTTTTGGTGGACGGGGGCCGCTTTCTGTTCTATGGGGACTTTAATGTCCAGCAGGTACCCTTTTACCGCCTGGCCCATGACGCTGTCCGCCAGGGGAACTTTGGCTGGAACCACCTGACAGACCTGGGCGCGAATTTCATCGGCTCCTACTCTTTCTATCTGCTGGGCAGCCCCTTCTTCTGGCTGACCATCCCCTTCCCCTCCTCGTGGATGCAGTTTTTGATGGGCCCCCTGCTGATTTTGAAGTTCGCCTGCGCTGCCCTGACCGGCTATATCTATATCCACCGGTACACCAAGTCTCAGGATACTGCCCTGATTGGCGCGGTGCTCTACGCTTTCTCTGGGTTTTCTATTTATAATATTTTCTTCAACCATTTTCACGAGGCCATTGTCTTCTTCCCCCTGATGCTGGCCGCTTTGGATGAGTATATGGAAAACCGCCGCAGGGGCCTGTTCGCCCTGACCGTGCTGGCCTGCTGCGTGAGCAATTACTACTTCTTTGTGGGGCAGGTCACCTTCTGCCTGATTTATTTCTTCCTGCGCCTGCTGTGCGGCAGCTGGAAAATATCCTTAAAGGACTTTTTCCTTCTGGCCCTGGAGGCTGTGCTGGGGGTGGGCCTGGCCTGCCTGCTGCTGGTGCCCTCTGTGCTGGCTGTGATGCAGAACAACCGGGTGGGCAATATGATTAACGGCTGGAACGCGGTTCTCTATAACCGGAACCAGCGGTACCTGCACATTCTGGAATGCTTCTTCTTCCCCCCCGACCACCCGGCCCGGCCCAACTTCACCCCGGAATCTGAGTCCAAGTGGTCCTCTCTGGGGGCCTGGCTGCCCCTGTTCGGCATGACGGGGGTCATTGGCTGGCTGCAGCTGCGGCGGAAGCACTGGCTGAAAAAGATGCTCTGGGTGCTGTTCACCATGGCCTTGGTGCCCTTCCTCAACTCAACCTTCCAGATGATGAACTCCGCCTTCTATGCCCGCTGGTACTATATGCTCACCCTGATGATGGCCCTGGCCACAGTGATGGCCCTGGAAAACGAGAGGGTGGACTGGCGGCGCTCCATCCTGTGGAGCTTTGTCATCACCCTGTCCATTGGGGCAGTGGTGGGCTTTATGCCTGTGAAGGAGACGGTGGACGAGGCGGAGGTCTGGAGCTTTGGCCTGGAGGATTACCCCACCCGGTTCTGGAGCTATGTGGCAATCTCGCTTATCTGCATCGCCCTGGTGGTGTACCTGCTCCACTTCTGCCGCACCAGCCGCCGGGCCTTTCAGCGGGCCGCCATGGGAACGCTCTCCGCGGTGGTGGTGCTGTACTCTATCTACTTTATTGCTGTGGGCAAGACCCAGTCTGACTACACCTGGGACCATATCATTCCCTATGAGCTCAACGGCGGGGCCAATGTGCCTCTGTCTGAGCTCCAGTCCTGCCGCTCAGACTTTTATGAGTCCATGGACAATGCCGCCATGTTCTGGCAGATTCCCAGCATCCAGGCCTTCCACAGCGTGGTGCCCGGCTCAGTGATGGAGTTCTACGACTCCATCGGCGTGCAGCGGGACGTGGGCTCCCGGCCCAAGGTGAGCCATTACCCTATCCGCAGCCTGCTCTCTGTGCGCTGGCTCTTTGATGATGACCATGACTCGGACTACTTTGCCGGGGAGGATTTGGGCGAGCCCACCATGCCCGGCTGGGCCTATTACGGCAATGCCAACGGCTACGATATCTGGGAGAACCAGTGCTGTATCCCCATGGGCTTTACCTATGACTTCTACCAGACCCGGACCCAGTATGAGGAGCGCACGGAGGGCAGCGACAGCTCCACCGGCACCCGGGAGCTGTCCATGCTCCGGGCAGTGGTCATTGAGGACGAGGATATCCGGGCCGTGCACCAGCTGCTGGAGCCCTTGGACAGCGGGAACCAGCACTTTACAGAGGAGACCTACTTCGACGACTGCGCGGCCAGGATGGAGCACTGCTGCACAGACTTTGCCTACAGCAATACAGGCTTCTCCGCCCAAATCAGCGTGCCCGGGAACCGGCTGGTATTTTTCAGCGTGCCCTGGGAGCCGGGCTGGACAGCAAAGGTCAACGGCCAGGAGACGGATATTATCCGGGCAAATGTGGGCTTTATGGCTGTCACGGTGCCCAAGGGGGAGAACGTGCAGATTGAGTTTGTGTACCGCACCCCGGGCCTGGGGCTGGGGGCGTTTATCACCATTCTGTCCCTGATGGGCCTGGTGGGCTACCTGACCCTGTGCAAGCGCCTGGAGGACACCGCGCCCAAGGACGGGCCTGTGCCCCCCCGGCTTATGCGGCCGGGCAGGCTCTCGGCCTATATGAAGCGCCACGGCAAGACCTTCCCCAAAGGGGGCAGCCTGCGGGTGAAGTTCCAGGGAGAGGCGGCCTGTCCGCCGGAGGACGGGCCCGCCGCGCCCCAGCGGGCGGAGCCTGTGCCCCTGCCGGTGCTGCCCCCCGAGCCAGAGCCGGAGCCCCAGCTCCCCCTGGCCCCGGACGTGCCGGAAACTGTGCCCGAGCCCCCGGAGGCAGAGGGGCCGGAGCTGCCCGGCAGCCCGGAGCAGGAGAGCAAGACCTTTGCCCGGGACTGGGGCAATATGCAGCCCCGCCCCTGGCCCCAGCGCCCGGAGGAGGCTGTCGGGCCCACACAAGAGACAGATAAGAAGGAGGACGCGGAATGAACCCGGAAACCCAACCCACCGTATACCTGGTGATACCCTGCTATAACGAAGAGGAGGTGCTGGCCGTCACGGTGGAAAAGCTCACCCAAAAGCTGGACGCCATGGGCCGGGCCGGCCTTGCCAATAAGCACAGCCGGATGCTGCTGGTGGACGACGGCAGCAAGGACAGGACCTGGGAAATCATCACCCGCCTGAACAGGGAGAACCCCTATGTGGAGGGGGTGAAGCTGGCCCACAACCGGGGCCACCAGAATGCCCTGCTCTGCGGGCTGATGACGGCCATGCCCCGGTGCGACTGCGCCATCAGCCTGGACGCGGATTTGCAGGACGACGTGGACGCCCTGGACAGGTTTGTGGCCAAGTTCAAAGAGGGCTGTGACGTGGTCTATGGCGTGCGCAACAAGCGGGACACAGACACCTGGTTCAAGCGCACCTCTGCCGAGGGCTTCTATAAGGTAATGAAGCTGCTGGGGGTGGACGTGGTGTTCAACCACGCGGACTACCGGCTCATGAGCCGCCGGGCCCTGGAGGGCCTCTCGGAATACAAGGAGGTCAACCTGTTTTTGCGGGGCATGGTGCCTCTCATCGGCTACCGCAGCGACTATGTGTACTATGACCGCCACGAGCGGTTCGCCGGGGAGTCGAAATATCCCCTGAAAAAGATGATTGCACTGGCACTGGACGGCATTTCCAGCTTCAGCGTAAAGCCCCTGAAACTGATTTCTAATTTCGGCATTATCGTCTCCGTGCTGAGTGTATTCGGCCTGCTGTATGCCCTGGTTTCCCATTTTATGGGCCTGACCGTGTCCGGCTGGACGGCCATTGTGTGCTCCATCTGGCTGCTGGGCGGCCTGCAGATGCTGTGCCTGGGGGTCGTGGGGGGCTATATCGGCAAGATTTACAGCGAGGTCAAGGCCCGGCCCCGGTACCGGGTGGAGGAATTCTTGGAGAACGAGGGCCAAAAAGGGGAAAAGGACAAGCCCTGACACAAGGGGGCCTGCCGTTGGGCGGGCCCTTTTTTCGCGGCTGAATCACAGCGGGGCAGGCTGATTGGAAATGATATGTTTCCCGGAACAAAAAGTTTTTTTGAGGGAACTCTTAACTTTCTTGGAAAATCGCCGATATACTCAGTGTAAGCAACCGGGGGAGCTTCAAGGAGAAGCCAAATCGGAAATATATATATTTCCGGACGACCCCCTTGCCGTGATTTCACCCGGCAGTCGCGAGCCGGTTGAAATAAATGCAGCGTTGGGGCCGGATAGTCCGGCCGGCTGTTTGGGCCCGGCGCAAAACGGTGGATGGATCCACCGAGAAAATAATTTTGAAGGAGCAAAATTATGCGTATTCAACACAATATCATGTCC
>CAJTXF010000061.1 GCA_910580045.1 uncultured Eubacteriales bacterium | reverse complement strand
ACTGCGGCAGGCCGATCTTGCCAGACCAGGCCAGGGATGTGGTGCAGCTTGCTATGGATAAACCTGCAACAGTGGCCAACCTTGTGTATGTGCATGAGATGTGCAGGACGAACGAGCTATCTGTTTTTGAGGTTTTAGGGGATGTTGGCGTGTATACCCGCCGCGAACTAGCAGAAGGGACACAGGAGATCACTACAGCTCTTGGCCCGGAGGCCAGGGAGAAACTCCCCGGCCCGCTTCGGGCAAACTGGCCGTTCATGCCTTTGAAAAAGTGGTTTGCGGAACAAAAAGCGGCCTCTATTACCCTATCGTTCAAGGAAATAGAAACCATTTTGGATCACAAGTTTTCACCATCTGTACGAAAACATACCTCCCGTTGGTACACCCGGCCCGACCAGAACGCCATGGCGGAGGCGTGGGTGACAGAGGGCTATACATTAACATTGGGTGACTTGGACTTGAAACGTGAGAAAGTGACCTTCCGCAGAGCAGAGGAAGGTATGTCCCACGCAAAACTTCCAACCTGGCTGACTGTGGGAAGAATCCCGGATGAGGCTGTGGCGGAAATAGAGGGGTTCTTTGCATATATAAAGAAAAAGTACGGGCTATAAAAAGATGCCGCAGAAATCTGCGGCATCACCTTGTTTCCTGATTTTCATGACAGTCCAGTATCACCGCCACTCCCCCCGGCGCATCCTCTTAACGCAGATCTCCTCCATATAAAATTCCTCCACCCGAGCGATGAGGTAGCCGATCCCCGCGCCCACGGCCATAAACCCAAGGCTGCAAAAGAGTGCGGCCGTCTGCATTATAACCAGCCGGTTCCCTCTCTCAAACTGCTCCCCAAAGCGCTCCAGGGCTGGGAAAGCCTGGCCAAAATCGTGGCCGTAATACCACAGGTCCGTGATCTGCTCCGGCGGCAACAGGGAGGAGGGCAGGTTCACAAAGTGCAGGATCACCGCTATGCCGCCCAAAAGCACCACGCTGATGCCAACGCTCATGGGCCACATCCGGGGATACCTTTTGTCAAGCTGATTCTCATACCAGGCGTAGCCCCACATCCAGAACAGGATGACAAATATCATGAGCAGCAGGCCCATGCAGATGAAATTGCCCTGGAACTGCTCCATGGCAGACAAGCTATAGATCCTGGCCCCGGAAAGCTCCGGCACAAGGCTCTTGGCCCGGCCCTCCATGAAGGGCTGCTGGTCAGATTCCACGGACAGCAGCAGGGCGTTGCCGTCCCGGGCCACGATCTCCACGCCGCTGGGGAGATGATCTAGCTCCGGCGCGTCCTCCGGGAACACGGCAAGCCACTGATCGGCGGCTTTGTCCCCGCCCCGGATTACCTCCACCAGCTCGCCATCGGTCAGCGTTTTTGAGGCATACTGGACATACTCTCCCCAGCCGCCATTGTCTAGGAGTACATTGTCCTCGTCCATAGAGAACCCCTGTACCTCCCAGACCCGTACCCCGGCCTCCCAGCCGGTACCCTCATAAATCTCGTAAAGATGCACCCCACCTTCGCTGTCCGGTTGCAGGCAGTCAAGAGGCAGCTTTGCCGGGGAACCTGAGCTGTAGCTGTTTTCGGCACTCACAGTGGTGACCTGCGGGGTCATCAGCTCCTGGTTTTTAACAGCGAAGAGGGTGCAGGCGGCAATCAGCCAGAAAACCAGGGCCGACACCCACAGGGCTTTCTGCTTTAGTGTGGTAGGTTTCCAGGGCGGCCGGTCACTAAACAAATACCTCTCATACGGGTCGTTTTTTTCTTTCTTCATCATTTCACCTCCGCCAAGACGATGCCCTCCACCAGTTCCCGGTTAAAATAGGTAAACAGGAACAGGGGAGGCAGTACTACCAAAATGCAGCAGACCAGTTGTAGAGTCGGGTCCGCTGGCGGCACATAGGCCAAGGCCACTGAGAGGGGGTACCGCAGGAAGTCTTTGATGTAGGCGATGGGCTGTTCTACCATGTTCCAGCCGTCCAGAAAGGAGAGCAAAGTCACGCAGACCAGCCCGCTGGTGTTCATGGGCAAGATGATTTTTGTCAGCAGACGGAACAGCCCGCAGCCGTCCAACTTGGCGGCGTCAATGATGTCGTCGCTGACGGACTTAAAGCTCTGGGTCAGTATGAAGGTGCCCAGAGGTACGAAGATGGACGGAAGAATTAGAGCGGAGTAGGTATCCAGCAGGCCCAATTTGTCCAGCATGATGTAGTTGGGGGCCAAGGTAACCTGCAGGGGCAGGACCATGAGGATCATCAGCACGAAAAGGATGGCGTCCCGCCCCTTGAACTCACACTTGGCAAACCCGTAGCCCGCCAGTACAGATACCACAAGCTGTCCCGCCACGATGCACAGGCAGATGCCCATGCTTTTCCAGAACCGCAGCAGGTATTGGGGCGAACCCAGGAACACATCGTAATAATAGTCAAATGTGATGCCGCCGCCAGCAGGCAAAAAGCTGAGAATCAGCACATAGCAGAAGGGGGCGATGGAGATAACCGCCAGCAGAATGGCAAACACCTCACCCGGTTTGATTGCTTTTCTCATGACCGGAACGCCTCCTTCCTGCGGACGAACCCGTAGAACACGGCAAATACTACCAGAACCACAACCAAGAGCAGCACCGAGGCCACGGACAGCTTAGCGTAATTCAGATTCTCAAAGCTGTTGTTTAAGAAATGCTGGAGCATGTAGATGTTCTCGTTGGGATGGGTACCGCCGATGAGGAAAATCTCTCGAAAACACTTGAACGCGTTGATCAGCGAGAAGATGATGGCGAAGAACACCGAGTACCACATCTGCGGCGTGGTGATGTAGAAGAACTTCTGCCAACTGGATGCCCCGTCCAGATCGGCGGCGGAGTACTGCTCCTCCGGGATGGTGACAAGCCCGGCCAGCAGCAGAATCACACTGTAGCCGGTGTTTTTCCATAAGTACAGGAGCAGTACCACGCCAAACGCCGCGGGTCCGCCCAGCCAGTCTACCAGGGGCAGGCCCAGGGCATTGGCAATGCTGGGGACTAGGCCGGAATCGGCAAAGAGCAGCTCCACCAGAATGACCGCGCCCACAACCGGCATGATGTAGGGGAACAGGAAGACAGACTTTAAGAGCTTGTGCTTATTGGCGTGCTTCTGCATCAGGAGCGCTATCAGGTAGGCCAGCACCATGATGAGGGGCAGGGCTGCCGCCAGAAAGCGCATGGTGTTGCCAAAGGCCAGGGTGAACATGCCGTTGGCAGTAACATCCTGGTAGTTGATGAAGCCGATGAAGTCGCTGGAACCGCCGCTGCCGGTACTAAGCGAATACTGGATTACCAGCACAAAAGGGATGGCGTAGAATAATAAACAGCCGATGAGAAGGGGAGTTATTAGGAGCCAGCCCTGGAGAGATGATTTTAAGCTAAATGACATGTTAGCTTTCCCCGACCATCATACTCATACTGGTATATACTTGGTGCACAATATCCTCCAAAGACTTCTCCGAGTCCGATTGAAAATACTTATCGAGAATCGCGTAAATCTCTTTTTCCAATCTGGATTCAACTCGAGCTTTTGTAATGTTGTCACATAAATCTATAATAGACGCCGTATTATGCTCGGATGTCTGTAAAATCTTACGCAACTCCGCATCATCAAACCGATAGGTAGGAATGGACTGATGCCTTAGCAGATGTAAATAGAATAAGGAAGATTGACTTTCTTTGCTGAGTAAAACATCTAACACGCGGAAAGCCGCGTCAGCATAACGAGTGTTTGCGTTTATCGCGCCAAAGCTTGTAATTGTAGCTACATATCCTCCTTGCATGGTGTATAAAGGAATGAAAGTCAAGTCGTCCGATTGCTTAAATTTGATTATCCCACTTTCCGTTTTGTAAGTGATATCAGGACAAATACTATTAATAAAGTAATTTCTATCTGTCCCTCCAGAAAATTCATGTTCAAGATAATCAACTTTGATATTGATATACTGAAAAAGCTCTTGCTCAGTAAATCCAAGAACTTCCTTCTCGTAATCTGCCAAGATGGAAAACACATTAGCCATGAGCATGGAAGTGCAACTACTTGCAGCTGCTTGTAGCTCAGTTGAATCAGTTCTTGCATCGTTCCAAGTCATGATATCTGATATATTGTCACTATAGTCTGATTTTTTGTATATTGTTACTGGCATAGTATACGTCATTGGCAGGAGCATTTGGCCGTGTTCATTCTTGCCAGCATCCATAACAACAGGGGGCAGGCGATTCCATTCCATAAACTGGGCTTTTTCTATATATTTATCTAGGGGAAGAAAGATTTTCCTTTTCATAATTTGTTCCGGAAAAGAAAAAAGTGGCTGTATGAATTCTCCAGGTGTTTTCGAAGGACGGTACCCGCTCATGCATACAAAAACATCCGGTCCATTGCCTGCCATCAATTCAGTTCGAATACGCGTCAGATAAGAGTCACGTTCCTCTCCATCTGCTGGAGCACTTTCATATTGTATTGAAACTTCTGGACACAAGTCCGCTATTTGTTGTCGAATATCTCCCATATCCCGAAGAGCTGAGGAGCGAATATCACTTTTATAGTCTATATCCAGCAAGACTCGGAGAGAGTGTTCTTCTGTAGTTGTAGTGTCACCCGCAGACTTTTTACTTTGTGGATATCCGCAGAATAGTAAAATGCTTATAGCAAGAAGAAAGAGTACTCCAAAAGAAATAATGAACTTTTGCCTTTTCAAATTCATTCACCTCAATGGCCTAACGGCCTGTAGGATGGTACAGGCCGTTAGATGAATAAAGTTCTTTATTTGTACGGGCAGGGGAAAGGACCACTAATATCAACCGGGCCGTACGACCAGCCGCATTTGCACGACGCGGTCTGATATATTGAAGTACCTGGGTGTGTATGCGGGTCTGGATTATATGGGCACTCACGATAACCGTAAATCTCTTCCTCGGGCACATATTTCAGAGTGGTAGTTGCTGAGCCGCCACAACGAGGACATTTGATAACCTGACTCTGAGGGTCAATCCCCTCATCCGGCGCATTCGCAGCAAGAGCCGGAACAGCAAGGATACCCAGCATAAGCACCAGGGCCATCAGCAGAGCAACGAGCCTTTTCGCTTTCATAAAGAAAGCCTCCTTCCTAAATTTTTTCGTTCCGTGTACACAAGGTGCCGGGGCGGACAGGAGCCGAAACGCTCCCGCAGAGACACGCCTCAATCTCCTTTAGAACATCACGCTGGCCAGCGTTTGTTGACGAAAACCGGTCTGCAGCACGGCTGTCGTTCAACTGCCCTAAGTTTAGCAAATATCCCTTGTTTTTTCAACCCCTTTTTACCGAGTGGTCGAAAAACGGCCGATTTTGGTCAGTCGATATTTCAGTATCAATTGAGCTACCACAATATATTGTGGTTTGCGTTTTTGCGTAATTTAAGCCCGCCAGAGTCGTTTTAGACTATGGCGGGCTCAAATTATCAGATTTCTATATTCTTTTTTATCACTACGGTCGTATGGAATAAGCCTGTCTCCTCATCATAATGCTGCTTTAAGACGCCTCCATATTTCCGTATCAGGGACTTCGTGTTCTTGATTCCCATCCCATGTTTCTCCTTGTCCGGCTTATGCGTTAGATAACCTCCACCCTCGTCCCTTTGCGGCGGGGCCTTGCATGGATTAATAATGGAAACAAATAGATTCGTTCCACTGGGCGTATCCACCCGCAGTTCGACGTATGGATCGGGCGCCTCCTCCGCAGCCTCCACCGCGTTTTCCAAAAGGTTTCCAAAGATGACTGTGATGTCATGGGGCGCGAGGAAATCATAGGATTTAAATCTCACATCGATAGAAAAGGGGATGTTTTTCTCCTGGCATAATTCTTTATAGCGGGACAGTACAACATTCATCATGGAGTTTTCACAGTAATGGACCTTATTCCGCAGCGCCGGAAGATTCTCAATATTCGTGACATAATCAACAACTTCATCCGCATTGAGATTTTGGGCAATCCCCTTTATGGCGGTCAGGTGTCTTCTTACATCATGAAGAAGGACACGCTGCTGGTCGTGATGTTCTTCTAAGGTCCTGAAATACGCTGCCTCCGCCTCATCCTTTTGCTTGGCAAGCTGCAAGGAAAGATAGCGCTGGTTTATCTTTTGAGTCTGGTGGTACCCTACATAAATGAGGATATTTGAAAAAAGCATCACAAATGAGCCAATCATCATATACTTCTCAATGTGTGGGGGAACATCAACAGCCAGTACAATTTGAGCTAACAACACCAAGATAATGATTGTTGCAATTGAAACGCTGCCGAACAATAAAGCGGTAGGGCCTGCATCGGACGCACCATGAGGCATTTTCCCCGCGATGCGCAGGCACAGCTTTGTAGAAAGGAAAAACAACAATTTGCTCAGTACGCCGAAGATAACGAGAAAGCTCATACTGCTTTGATACTGGGCAGACCCACCGAAAAGGAGACCTAAAAGGAACGCGACCAGCGTTTCTGTAGCCAGCATCAAGCCGGTAAGTATGGCTGTATGAAATATCTTTCCTTTCCATGATCCGGAAAAGAAAGTGGCAAGGAGAAGAAAATTTATAACATAAAACAATGCGGAATTCAGCCATATCAGGGAAACATCGAACCACAGGAAAGCTGCCCCGTATGCGGCTGCGGTTGAAAAAAGAGCCATCCAGAGCGGACGTTTCAACGGAAAAACCGCCCGAAAATACTGCCAAGCCGTGATTCCTTCCACAAGGTACACACATAGAAAAAACGCAACCTCTAGGGTCATGACATCGCCTCCAGATAAAGCAGATGTGCGTCCTTAAATTCCTTGTACTTTCGCCTGGTGAGATAGGCGGTATATGTATCACCATTGGGCGTTGACAATAATATGGAATTGTGAGAGTAAGAGTCAATATACTTAAAGTTGATGATATATGACCGGTGGGGACGGAAGAAACAGTTCATTTTCAAGAGCCCTTCCCAATCCGCAGCCGGATTGACGGATTCAAAGGTCCCGCCAATTGTAATCACACAGTTATGCCGTTCCACGGTTTCCACCATGACAATGTCATCCGCACTTCGAATAACCGTCTGCTCTTTCGTTTCAATTGAAACCTCTCTCGTATCGATACTTAACTGGTAAAGAGCATCCTTCATATTACGGAAAAGCCTCTTTTTATCAACCGGTTTCGACAGATAGCGGAACACATGAAAGCGCATGGCCTCGTCAAGGTAATCCGGATAAGACGTTACAATAAAGATTTTGATTTTAGGGTATAGCTTTTTCAGCCTAGCCCCTGTATGAATACCGCTTAACCCAAGCATTTCCACGTCAAGAAAAGCGATATCCACCTTTTCCATCCCACCCCGCGACTCTGCGCGCAATAGCTCCTCGCCGCTCATGTATTCAGAATACACTGGTTGGGCTAAGCGGCAGGAGGAAAAATATTCCTGCAAATACTTTTCCAACAGGTTCAATACATCTTTGTCATCATCACATAGAACGATCCTCATAGCCACCACTCTCACCATGCGGTAATAGTTAAATTATACCACACAACGCAGGCGGTGTCACGCCTTTTTTAGATGTTCCGTTCCCTCAGAAGATCAACAAAGTCAGCGGCGAGTTTGATATCTGCCTCACTGCATAGCTTAAGGCTGTCCGTAATGCTCTGGGGTACATTGTTTGAATCTGTGATTCCCTCCAGAAGGTAGTCTGGCGTCACATGAAGTGTAAGGCATAGCCGGAGGAACACATGGAAACTGAATACCGCGCTGCCATTTTCAATGCCAGACATATGGTTATTGTTTATACCTATGGCGATGGCCAATTCCTTCTGCAGCAACCCTTCCTGTACCCGCCTATTTGCGACTCTCTTCCCAAATTGCTTTGCGTTAAAATTGAGGGGAATTGGTTCATTGATAACTAAATTTGCGGGTGCAACAGCGTTCTTCTTCTCGGCAGTGCTCTTTGTTGGAGCTAACACCGCATCCTCGGGCATGATCCACCAGCCCAAAGCCCCCGAAACCCTGCGCCGGTACAGCAAGATCAAGTGATCAAGCGGGCCGCTGCCGTCACTGCAAAATGGCTCCTGCAGGCAGGAGCCATTTCTGCTAGTGACGTGGAACTTTACGAATACGGCATCTACAGTTTTCTTTTTACCCTGTGTCCTTTGGGACTGGTGCTGATTATCAGCGTGCTCCTCCACATGGTTGTAGAGGGGATTCTGCTGATTATCCCCTTTATCTTGATCCGCAAGTTTTGCGGCGGCTTTCATTTCCAGTCACCAGTGCTCTGCGGCATCGTGTCAACCTTAGTATTGACCGCATTCCTGTTAGGAATACGCTTGGTCCTTGATACATCGGGATATGGCTGGTGGTGTGTGGTGCTACTACTTGCGGCTGTTCAGATTATAGTGTTCAGCCCTATAGATTCAGAGGGCCGGAGGCTGACGCAGAACGAAAAGAAGGTCTTCAAGAAAATTACCATCGCCCTATCCATGATCACCATTGCCATATGCGCTGTGCTGACGGCTTTTCATCAGACCTGGGCTGCTGTTTCGGTTGGGTCTGGACTAATCCTCTCGGCAGCGCTCCAGTTTCCATGCCTGTTTATAAGATATCGTTACCAATGAAGGGGAGGGAATTAAGCTGCAAAATGGGTATTGATACGTCCTGGTTTCCGCGATTCCTGTGCTACCGCCAATTCAATCCTGTTTTGCTAAAGCCACCTTTCTGACCATTGCTTTTCCGTGCAGTGGTCAGCCGTTCCCACTTGCCAGAAACTCGCCCTTTACAATAGAATAACCGTCTTAAAAGCCTGTATGCATTTTCTGGAGAGTCCCAGAGAACGCATACAGGCTCTTTTTATGTCCTTTTTTTCGGTCCATCCCCGCTGCCGCTCCCCGCCTTTTCAATCTGATTTTGGTTCACAACAACAAAATTCAGATTGGAGAGAGCAAAGTGAAGGAAATAAATCTGCGGAAATACTACCCGCATTACGCCCAAGACATAATGGTGGAGGTCCCAGACGAAGTGGCCGAACTCCTGCAGGAGTTCACGCGGGCCGAGGACGCCCGGCGCATCCGTACATACCGGCACAAGGCCATGTACTCTCTGGAGCTGATAAACGAGATCCGGGAGTTCCCGGCAGAGGGGCCGCTCCCGGAGGAAATCCTGGAGCAGAGCCACATGAGGGAACTGCTCTACAAAGGATTGCGGTCTCTGCCGGAAAAGCAGCGCTCCCGGCTTATTGCCTATTACTTTTTGGGTATGAGCAAGGCAGAAATCGCCCATGCAGAAGGTAGTGAGGAAACCTCAGTGAGAAAGAGTATCCAGCGTGGCCTTACTTCCCTAAAGAAATTTTTTGAGAAAATTTGAGTCAGACCGCCCGGTTTTGCCCCAAAAATGTACGGAATATATAGAGGGATATTTTCCGGGGAACGCCAAAAGGCCATAACTTACCCCGGAAACGCCCTCTGTATCTCTTGCGGACCTTGACAGCAGAACACACAGTGTATCGGATACATCACCTCCTGACTGCAAGCCAGCGGGCCGAGCGGCCCAAGGAATGGGCGGCGCCCATCCCGGCGATGATCAGCAGGAGACAGAGAACTTCTGTCCAGCCACAGACTCAAGCAATGGGGGCAGCCGGGCGAGAACCGCGCGGGGTTGAGATCACCATGAGGGCGTATAGCTAAACGCCCGTCCGATACATTCCCCGGTCGGGGGCCAAGACAAATACGGCCACTATGAACTAAAATCAGATTTGGATACTTTTTGAAAGACAAGTGTGTGCCGCCGCTCTTGCGGCCCGCTTTCTTTCAGAAAGTATAGTTCATGATAGACGCTACGGGGATAGGCGAAAACTGTTCATAGTTAGAGATGCAATAATCACGTCAAGTATAGGGTTATTGAAGGAAATAGAATACACCCAATCCAGTACCGACACCAAACTCTTCGAGCTGAACCAATCCATCGCCGCTCTTAATGACAAATCCCTCACTCTGCAAAAACTCAGCAGCAAGGGTTTCATCAGCCCGGACGAGTTCCGTATCCAGAACGAAAGCCTTGCCTCCCAGCGGAAAAAGCTGTCAGCAGAGCGAAGCAAAAAACTACATGGCCTGCAATCCCACTCAGCTATGGAAAAGCTGGAGGAATTGCAGGCCATTCTTTCCAGTTGGCCGGGTGTGCCCACAGAGTTTGACATTGACCAATTTGACGAGATAGTAGAGAAAATCATCCCCACGGCAGACAATAAACTGACCTTCCGGCTGCACTGCGGTCTGGAGCTTACGGAGGAAATCCCATCATGAGTAACCGCTACATTCCCTACGGATACAAGTTTGAGGCCGGACAGCCGGTCCCCCACCCCGACGAGAGCCAGATCGTGGGGGAGATATTCCACCGCTACTGCGCCGGAGATTCCCTCAAGGTGATAGCGGAGGACCTGACCCACCGGCAGTTGGAGTACAGCCCCGGAAAGACGAGTTGGGACAAGGCCCGCATCAAGCGCATTTTGGAGAACAGCAGGTATATCGGTTCAGACGAATACCCAGCCCTCATCCAGAGAGAACAGTTTGTAGCGGCCAATCTCAAAAAGGAGCAGACGAATACCAACAAGCTCACCATAGACGATGACACCAAGCTGTTTAAAGAGCTTACAGTCTGCGCCAAATGCGGCAAAAAGGTCACCCGCCGGACAGATTCCCGGTCCGCCGAGCCGGTCTCCTGGAAGTGCCCGGACTGCGGCTGGTCGGTGCGGATGTCAGATGAAAGGTTTAAGGCACAGGTCATCAGTTTGATGAACACCCTGATACACGATCCCGCAGCCATAATGCTGGATACACTCCCCCAGGAGGTCCACACTCTGGAAAGCAAGCGCCTGCTCAACGAGTTCCACCGTGCGCTGGACAGTAGGCAGGCCAGCGAGGGTGAGCTCATCAAGATGGTATTTGAAATCGGGGCGGCAAATTACCAGGCCATTGACAGCCGGGAGGCTATTACAGCAAGGCTCATGGCTGACTTCGCAAAGGCAGCGCCATCCCCGGATTTTCAGAGAGAAATATTTCAACGTACAGTCAGGAGAATACTGCTGCGTCCAGACGGTTCGCTGGGGCTGGAATTGCAGAATAGACATATCGTAACAGAAAGGAAAAAATGAACATGAACGCTCACGCAAAAAACGTCACCGTGATACCCGCCAAGACCCAAGGCCCCGCCCCCGGCCAGCCTGCCAAGAAGAAACTGCGGGTGGCCGCTTACTGCCGGGTTTCCACCGACAAGGACGAGCAGCTTAACAGCTTTGAGGTGCAAAAAGCCTATTATACCGAAAAGATTTTGAGCAACCCCAACTGGAAGATGGCTGATATCTTCGCAGACGAGGGCATCTCAGGCGTGTCCATGAAAAAACGGGACGAGTTCAAAAGAATGCTCCGGCACTGCAGGGAGGGGCGCATTGACATGATTCTGGTAAAATCAGTGTCACGATTTGGCAGGAACACCGTGGACGTGATGCGTACAGTGCGGAGCCTGCGGGAGAAAAACATCACCGTCTTGTTTGAGAAAGAGAACCTGGACACCAGCCAGATGACCTCGGAGCTTATGCTGGCATTTTTCAGCGCCTTCTCCCAGTCAGAGTCCGAGTCCATCCGGGAGAACATCATCCGGGGCAACGCAATGGCCTACGCCCAGGGCAAGGTCAGTATCAGCCCAACCATGTTCGGGTTTAAAAGGGGTGAGGATGGTGAGATCGCTATAGACGACGAGCAGGCTCAGGTGGTGCGTATGATCTACAACGACTATCTGGACGGCATGACCCCCGGGGATATCAAAAAGAAGCTGGAAAAGCTGCACATCAAGACTGCCTTCGGGCGTGACACCTGGAATACCACTGTAATTCTCGGCCTGCTCCAAAATGAAAAATACCGGGGCGACGCCCTCCTGCAAAAGACCTTCAGCCCCAGCCTGTTCTCTGAGCGGAGCAAGGTCAACAACGGCGAACTGACCAAATATTATGTCAGAGGATGCCTGCCGGTCATCGTCGAGCCGGAGCTCTGGCAGCAGGTACAGGAAGAAATCGCCCGGCGCAGGGCAAAGCGGGCTTCCACGGAGAAAGCCAAGAACCCGCTTGCGGGGAGGCATCGGGGTAAATACGCACTCAGCGAACTACTTGTCTGCGGAAAATGCGGTTCCCCCTACCGGCGAACCACCTGGGCAAAAAAGGGCAAGAAGAAAATTGTCTGGCGGTGCGGGACACGGCTGGACTACGGCACTCAGTTTTGCAATGAGTCCCCTACGCTGGAAGAAGGAGCCCTCCACACCGCCATTGTCAACGGCATCATGAACCAGTACATAAATGTGGGCGCTGACATGGAACTTCTTAAAGCGAACCTGGACCGGGCGCTGGCCCCCCAGATACCCGGCGGCGAGGCAGATATCCGGGCTAGGATTACGGAGCTGACCCGGCAAAAACAGGACTTAGTAGCCCGGTGCATGGAAGAAAACGACATTACAAAATATGAACTGCTCCTCACCAATATTGTGAACGAGCTGGAACAGTTAAATCAGCGGCTGGCAGGCATAGAGAGCCAGCAAAAGAACCGGGCCATCACGGAGTCCCGCATGGCTGAAATTGACGAACTGCTGGGGCAGTTTGCCGAAAGCGGTATGGAATACGATGACGTTCTCACCCGCAGGCTGGTCTCGACCATCCATGTGAAGTCGGCAGAGGAAATAGAAATCACGTTTAAGGATGGTAAGACGAGAACGGAAAATATGCAATAAAATGGAGGTAAAAGTGGTGAGTATTAAAATACAAATCAGCGCCAATGAGGGCAGCGCTGCTTGGGATTTCCCTATGAAAGACAGCGAGCTGGCAGACAAACTAAAGTCCATTGGCAGCGAAAATAAGGTGCCAAGCTCCGGCATCATCTGGCCCAAGGGCTTGGGCATGTTAAGAGGGCTGGCTGTCAGCATGGATGAGCTGAACTTCCTCGCCAAGAGCCTGGAGCGCCTCAATGACAGCGAGTATAGCCAGTTTATGGCAGCGGCGAGTCTTGAGAAAAGTCCAGACCTGGAGCGGCTTATCAACCTATCATTCAATGTCAGCCGCTACACGGTTATCCGGGATGTTTCCGATTGGACCGGGATCGGCAAGCGCCATCTCTTAAACATCAAGGGCTCCCTTTCAAAGACCGAGCTGGAAACCATCGACTTCACTCAAGTAGGGCGCGATCTGCTCTCCTCCGGCAGGGGTATTCCTACGGAATACGGCCTGCTGTTTGAGAATGAAGAAGTACCCTTTCAGCAGGTCTACGATGGCACAGTTTTTCCCCTCATGGATAGAGAGGACGCAATCGCAGTCGTACATATGCACTATATGGAAAAGACCGAATATCTGTATCTGCCGGAGGAAGATATCTCTATCGAGAAAGCCTTGAAAAGGCTGGAGGCGCCATGCCGGAGTGACTGTACGATGGAGATTGAACTCCTATCATATGAAGACGAAATCTGGCTGGATATATTGCAGCAGGTCTTTGATCAGGCGGGTCTGGAAGACGCCAATACTCTTGCCGGGGTTCTTAGCAGAAAAGACCTGGACGCCCATAGCTTATTGTATATTGCGGACTATGCGGAAACGCTTGAGGCGGATGAGATCAGAAAACTGGCAGACCATTTTCATGATTTTATTATCATGGACGGAGCGGAAACCTGCGCGGACGTGGGAGAATACATCACGCAGCATGAGCCCGGCTATCAGATTGGAGAATATATAGAAGACTTCGTGGACTTCAATAAGCTGGGCAAATATATTGTGGATGAGCGCGATGGAAAATTTATGGGCAGTTGCTTTATCTGCATGAAGGATAATTGCGATTTGGAGCAGATCATGTGGAATGCGCCAGAGGGAATTGAGTTTGGGGGGATGTAGATGGACGGAGCCTCCGGCTGGCCGCAAGGACATCCAACACAGTTGTACCGCATGCAAGGAGGACAAGTGGATGAAATAGTGATTACATTTAAATACGGTAAAACCAGGATAGAAAACATCGAACAAAATGGAGGTGGAAGATGGGAACGATCCGAGTACAGATCCACACCGATGAAGGCCCTATCGAGTGGGAGTTTCCCATGAAGGACAGCGTGCTGGAGGACAAACTGCAGTACATAGGCGGCAGTGAAATTCCGATTTCCAGCGTTATCTGGCCGGATGGCCTGCACATGTTAAATGGCATTAAGGTCTGCACGGACGAACTCAATTTTCTCGCCAGAAGTATCGAGCGTTTTGACGATAGTGAATATAACCAGTTTATGGCGGCGGCAAGCCTCGAGAAAAGCCCGGACCTGGAAAGGCTCATCAACCTGTCGTTTAATATCAACCACTACACGGTTATCCGGGATGTTTCCGACCTGGCCGGGATAGGCCAGTACCACCTTCTGAATATTCGGGGCAGCCTTTCCAAAACTGAGCTGGAAACCATCGACTTCGCCCAAGTAGGCCGCGATCTGCTCTCTTCCGGCAAGGGCATTCCTACGGAATACGGCCTGCTGTTTGAGAATAAGGAAGTGCCCTTTCAGCAGGTCTACGATGGCACAACATTCCCGCCCTATCTCTATAAGGGCAACGAGGTAGCAATCATACATATGCACTACCAGGGAAGGACCGAATACCTGTACCTGCCGGAGGAAAGTATCTCCATCAAGAAAGCCCTAAAGCGTTTGGACGCGCCATGTCTCAGCGACTGCACTATGGAGATGGAAATCTTCAACTGCCCGGATGAATGCTGGTGGGACAGGCTGGAAACCAACTTTGAAATAGCGGGTCTGTATGAGGCCAATTACCTGGCCGAGGTTCTCGCCCGGGAAAACATAGACCTCCACAAGCTGCTATGTGTTACGGATTATGCGGAAGTGGTCAGTGGCGGGGATATCCAAAAGCTGGCAGACCACCTGGATGACTTTATCTTCATAAAGGGTGCACAGACGCCTGCCGGTGTGGGTGAATACGTCACCCGGCAAGAGCATGGCTATGAGGCCGGAGAATACCTTCGGGACTTCCTGGATTATCACAAACTGGGCGAATATTTCATACAGGAGCGCGAGGGCGAGTTCATGACCGGCAGTTTTGTCTGCATGGAGGAAGGCTGCGATGTGGTGAAGATACTCCATGAAAAACGTAATGAAATCGAATTAGGAGGAATGTAGATGTTCAAAGCTAAACTCACGAAAGACACCGGGGAAACCGTCACCATCACGCTGCCCCAGGACTATTCGCCCCTGAGCGAGGCAGTGGCCTCGTCAGGCACACGGTTGTGGCCGGAGCACATCTCTATGGACGGCAACGGTGAGAGAGTCCGGGGAGAGCTTATTCCAGACAACGAGATGGGCGAACACTTGAGGCGCTTGCTCCCGGAGGGCTACACCTTGATGGACGCCAACGACATGGCGCACATCGTTACCCAGGCAAGCGATCTCATCAAAGAGGATTTGGAGCAGAATATCATTCACGACCAGTACCGTACCGCCAAGGAACTGCGCGCCGATATTCACCAGATGACTTACGATGCCGGGACCGTCAGCAAGACCTATTACTTCCCCCTTGCCGGCAAACTTTGGGATGACGAATATGGCGAAGAACTGCCTGCCGGAAAGCGGTTCCTGCTGGGTATGGAAGATACGATTCAGGAGTCATTCGCCAAATATACACGCCGGGATATTAACAATATGTCCGTGTACTACACTGACGCTGGCGCGGACAAGCTGCTCCTGGCTGATTGGGGCTTTGGAGTCCTGGACGATGAGTTGTACGGCAAGGTAGATGTCCGACTGACCGAGCCTATGACAGCGGAAGAAGAAAACGAGCTGCGGGAATGGATTCATGACCAGAACAGTGACGGCCTAGGGGAAGGGTATGAGCAGCAGGGGATTCCTACCGACCGGGGCAACCTTTACGTTTCATTTTGGGACAGCGGCACCGGCTATTTTATCAAGGACAGCGAGGAAATGGATGAGTACCTGGGGCATTCCGGCCAGCAGTTTGGAGCCTGTCCCCAATCTTGTGTAAACCTCCAAAGTGATGTAGAATAGGGACATCA
>CAJTXF010000060.1 GCA_910580045.1 uncultured Eubacteriales bacterium | reverse complement strand
TATGCACTCTGACGAAAAAATTGACTGCACGATATGCGCACCAGATTTAATCAGTGCTTCCTATACCATTTACTTATGAAAGGCATGATGACCATGAAAAGAATTTTGAAACGGGCCGCTGCCGCT
Organism: uncultured Eubacteriales bacterium; assembly: GCA_910580045.1. Classification (GTDB taxonomy): domain Bacteria; phylum Bacillota; class Clostridia; order Oscillospirales; family Acutalibacteraceae; genus Acutalibacter. The sequence continues at coordinate 16,493 of CAJTXF010000060.1, read as the reverse complement.
GTGCTGGCGCTGGCCATGTGCGCCGGGCTTGCCGGATGCTACAGCGAGGACAAGGCCTGGTCCGCCAAGCTGGGCGATGATACCATGCCCATCGGCGGCTACATCTACTATCTGACCAGCGCCTACTCTGAGGCCGCTGAGAAGATTTCCTCTGAAAACTCTGTACTGGGCTCTTCCATTGACGGTCAGGGCGCTGAGGAATGGCTGCGGAACAGGGCTGTGGATTATCTGTATTCCTACTATTTTGTGGAGCAGAAGTTTAATGAGCTGGGCCTGAGCTTTGACGAGGAGGAGCAGGAGGCTGTGCAGACCTCTGTCAACACTATGTGGAGCTACTCCAAGGCGGCCTTTGAGGGCCTGGGTATTGCCGAGAGCTCCTTTGAAAAGGCCTATGGCCTTTATAATCAGAGGCTCTCCCTGCTTCTGCCCGCCATGTACGGCAAGGGCGGTGAGCTGGAGATTCCCCAGGCGGATGTAAAGGATTACTATGTAAACGGCTACACCTATTACCAGTATTTCTCCGTTCCCCTCACCAAGACCGGCGAGGAGGGCAGCTCTGTGGAGCTGACCGAGGACGAGAAGGCCACGGAAAAGCAGATGCTGGAGGACTGGGTAGAGCTGTTCAACAAGGGCCGCCTGACCTATGACGAGATAATCAGCAACTACTCCAACTCCCATGACGGCCAGGAGCCCACTGCCGGTGAGCCTGTGGCCGTGGCCAATGACAGCCTCAGCGACTTGTTTACCAATGCCCTGACACCTTTGGAGAACGGCCAGGCCGCTGTGATTGACGCCTCTTCCAGGTACTATGTGGTGGTGAAGCTGGATATTGAGGAGGACTACGCCGCCCTGGCCGCGGACGAGGAGCGCACGGCCAACCTACTGCGCGCCATGCGCGGGGAGGAATTCTTGGAGTACACCATGGAGCAGGGCAGAAACCTGGGCGTGGAGCTGAACCAGAAGGCCATTGCCGCTGTGCGCCTCTCCGCCTTGGCAGAGGCCATGGGAGAAAAGGGCGTCTCTTCCGCCTCCTTGGAGGAGTCCTCCTCCAGCTCTTCCAGCTCCTCTGAGGCAGAGGAGAGCTCTGACACTTCCTCAGAAGACAGCGCCTCTGAGGAGAGCTCAGAAGAAGAATAACCCTGTACTTGCGGGCCCAACCCCGCCGCCGGGACACGAACGCTCCCGGCGGCGGGGTTATTTTATATTTTCCGCATAATTTTTGCCGTCTGCCGGGATTTATGTTTTGACTTTTACTTCTTTTCGAGGTATAATATCCATGTCGCGTTATCGCGGGTCCCAGCCGCGCTTTTTCTGTTCTGCGCCGGCTGTGGGGCCCATACAATTTTTAGCGGCGCCCGGCTGGCCTTTGCGCCGGGTGAACAACGGGGAACGGCCTCCTGCCGGGACCTGAACCAGGAGGTGAATAAGTTTGGCAAAAGAGACCATGCAGGCCATCAGCGACGCTGAGTCCCAGGCGCGCCAGGCTGTGCTGAACGCGAAGGAAGAGGGCGAACGGCTCGTGTCGGAAGCTGCCTCTCAGGGCGAGCAGGCCATTGCCGCTGCCGTGAAGGAAGCCCGCAAAAAGTCCGATGTACTCTGCGGTGTTGCCCGCGCGGACGCGGAGAAGCTATCAGCCCGGGTGCGTGAAGAGACCCTTTCTCAGCAGGAGAGCCTGCGCCGCGGGGCTGAGGAGAACCGCGGCAAGGTCGTGGAAGCTGTCCGCAAGGTCGTTTTGGGTGAGAGCACGTAGGACTTTTCATAAGAGCGCATCGCTCAGAGCGCATCGCTCAGAGCGCACTGCTCTTAGACACAAAGGAGGTTCGATGCAGATGGCGGTAGTGGAAATGAAGCGCATCCATGTATACGCGCTGAAGAACAACCGCAAAAAGATTTTGGAAATGCTGCAGCGGAAAGCCATTGTGGAGGTCAACACCCCAGAAGAGGCACAGGAGGAGCTCTCACAGGGCCCCTTCTCCAGGACAGACACCGCTTCCGCGCGGCAGATGTTTGAAAAGAATTCCCAGATGATTACAAACGCTGTTGAAGTGCTGGACAGCTACGCCCCCCCGCAGAAGTCCATGCTGGCTATGCTGGAAGGACGCAAGGGCATCAATGCCCATCAGTACGAGCAGACGGCCCAGGCCGCCCCTGAGCTCAACAAGACTGCCTCCCGAATCAATGCCCTGGGCAAGCGCATTACGGACCAGCAGGCGGAAATCGCCCGGCTCGAGGCCCAGATTGACGCCCTGAAGCCCTGGATGGCCCTGGATGTGCCCATGCGCACCATTGGCACCCACTCGTCCAGCGTCTTTATCGGCACCTTCCCTGACGAGCTGACAGAGGGAGAAATCAAAACCCGCCTGGCCCAGGCCGCCCCAGAGGCGGAAGGGGTCGAGGTGGAGGTTATCAGCACCCAGTCCCAGCAGACCTGCGTGTTTATCGTGTGTCTGAGCAAGGTGGGCATGAAGGTGGAGAGCGCCCTGCGGGGCATGGGCTTCACCTATCCTGCCGCCCCCTCCAAGACCGCGCCCCCCCAGCGGGTGGAAGAGCTGAAAAAGCGCATCCAGGCTGCCCGGGACGACGCCAGCGAAGCGGAGAAGGAGATTATCTCCTATGCCGGAAAGCGGGAGGAGCTGCTTTTCACAGCGGACTACTACTCCATGCGGGCAGACAAATACAGTGTGCTGGGCCAGCTTTGGCAGAGCCCCCACGTGTTCTGGCTCACCGGCTACGCAGAGGCTGCCCGTATCCCCAAGCTGCAGAAGGAGCTGGAGGAAAGGTTCGGGGCCTTTGTGGAGGTGGAGACTCCCGGCGAGAACGAGGAGCTGCCTGTCAAGCTGCAGAACGGCTTCTTCGGCTCCCCTGTGGAGGGGGTCATCGAGGGGTACAGCCTGCCCGGCAGGCGTGAGGTGGACCCAGCCAAGGTCATGTGCATTTTCTACTATGTCCTGTTCGGCATGATGCTCTCCGACGCGGCCTACGGCTTCCTGATCAGCCTTTGCTGCGGCATCGTGCTCTTAAAGTTCAAAAACATTGAAGAGGGCCTGCGCAAGAGTTTGAAAATGTTCTTCTTCTGCGGCCTTTCCACCCTGTTCTGGGGCATTATGTTCGGCAGCTACTTCGGCGATGCCATTGACGTGATTGCCCGCACCTTCTTCGGCGCGGACATCCATGTAAAGCCCCTGTGGTTCGCGCCCCTGGATGAACCCATGCGGCTGATGCTGTTCAGCTTCCTTTTGGGCATCATCCACCTGTTCGCTGGGCTTGGCATGCAGATTTACCAGCTCTGCCGCCAGCGAAAATACCTGGACGCCCTGTATGACAGCGGGTTCTGGTACATGCTGGTGGGCGGCCTGATTGTGGCCCTGGTGTCCATGGAGATGTTCCAGACCATGATGGGCCTGGAGCTGGCCATCCCCCCTGTGGTGACCAATATTGCCCTGGTGTTCGCCGGTATCGGCGCGGTGGGCATCATCGCCACCTCCGGCCGGGAGAGCCGGGGGGTAAAGCGGCTCTTAAAGGGCCTGTACGGCCTCTACGGCGTGTCCAGCTGGCTGTCTGACATCCTGTCCTACTCCCGGCTTCTGGCCCTGGGCCTTGCCACCGGCGTTATTGCCCAGGTGTTCAATATGCTGGGTTCCATGGCCGGGGGCGGCGTGATTGGCGCCATCCTGTTTATTCTGGTGTTCGTCATCGGCCATGTGCTGAACCTGCTCATCAACCTGCTGGGCGCCTACGTACATACCAACCGCTTGCAGTACGTGGAGTTCTTCGGCAAGTTTTATGAGGGCGGCGGGCGGAAATTTGAGCCCTTTGCCGCCAAAACCAAACATTTTAAGATTACGGAGGAATAATGAAATGGAAAACTTTGACTGGAGCACTATGGGTATCGTTTTTGCTTTAATCGGCGCGGTGCTGGCGGCCCTGATGGGCGGCATCGGCTCCGCCATCGGCGTTGGCATGACCGGCCAGGCGGCCGCCGGTGTGGTCACTGAAAACCCCAGCCTGTTCGGCCGCGTCCTGATTCTGCAGCTGCTGCCCGGCACCCAGGGCATCTACGGCCTGCTGATTGGCTTCGTCACCCTGACCCAGATTGGCGTTCTCGGCGGCACCGCTGAGATGACCCTGGCCAAGGGCCTGCTGTACCTGGCCGCCTGCCTGCCCATGGCCATTGTGGGCATGGTCTCTGCCAAGTGGCAGGCAAAGGCCGCTGTCTCCTCCATCAGCCTGGTGGCCAAGCGCCCCGACCAGTTCGGTAAGTCCATGATTTTCCCTGCCATGGTTGAGACCTACGCTGTCTTGGCCCTGCTGATTTCCATCCTGGCCATCACCAGCATCGCCAAGATCCCGGTCTGATGCGGACCCCCATTACCAGGAGAGAGGAGGGACATCCATGACCGGACTGGAATCCATTATCAACCAGATTGCCGGCGACGGGCAGAAGGAGGCCAGCGAAATCCTGGCCGAGGCCCGGACAAAGGCCGGTGAGATAGCCGAGGACGCCAAGGCCCGGGGGGCCGAGAAGGTCCGCGCTGTCTTAAAGGACGGCGAACGCCGGGCCCAGGACATCCGCGACCGTGCCCAGTCCGCCGCCGAGCTGGAGCAGCGCAACCAAATGCTGGTCTTTAAGCAGGAGCTGATTCGCGAGGCTGTGGACGCGGCCAAAACGTCTTTGGAGAACGCCCCGGACGAGGAATATTTCAGCACGCTTCTCACCCTCTATAAGCGTTTTGCCCAAGAGGGCCGGGGGGAAATGTATTTGAACAAAAAGGACATCGACCGCCTGCCGGACGACTTTTTGGCCCGTATGCGCAAAGCCGTGCCTGAGGCGGAGGTCACCATCTCCCCCAAGCCTCAGAAGATAGAGAGCGGTTTTCTGCTGGTCTACGGCGGTGTGGACATCAACTGCACCTTCCGGGCCATTTTTGAGGACGCTTCTGACCAGCTTCGGGACGCGGCGGGCAAGCTGCTGTTCCCCGTGGCGTGACCCCGCCCGGAGAAAGGAAACCTGCTGCTATGACTGAAGAATATATCTACGCGGTGGCGCGGGTGCGCTCTCGGGAGCTCAGCCTGCTCAGCCGCCAGGATGTGGACCAGCTGATGGCCTGCCGCAGCGTGGAAGAGTGCCTGCGCACTTTAAGCGACAAGGGCTGGGCCACAGGCTCCCCCGAAGAGGTGCTTGCCGCCGAGGAGGAGAAAACCTGGGCCTTTATCCGTGAGCTGACTGACGATTTGAGCCCCTTCCGGGTGCTCCTGTTCCCCACTGATTACAACAACCTGAAAGCTGCCGTGAAAGCGGTGGTCACCAGCGCGGAGCCCCACGATGTGTTCCTGCCCGGCGGCTCCATCCCCCCAGAGACCCTGCTGCAATGCGTGCGGGAGGGGGACTTCTCCCCCCTGCCCGAGAGCATGGCCGCCGCGGCGGACAGCGCTTATCACACCCTGCTGCAGACCCAGGACGGCCAGCTGTGCGACGTTATCCTGGATAAGGCCTGCCTGTGCGGCATCTTGGAATGCGGCCAGGAGAGCGGCAGCGATATTCTGCGGGACTACGCGGAGCTTACCTGCGCGGTCTCTGACATCAAGGTGGCGGTGCGCGCCTGCAAGACCGGGAAAAACCGGGCCTTTTTGGACGCGGCCCTGGCCCCCTGCGGGAGCCTTTCCATGGCCTCTCTGGCTGGGGCGGCCTGCAAAAGCCTGGACGATTTGTACGCCTATCTGGCAGTGACCCCTTACAGTGAAGCTGCCGAGCGGCTGAAAGAATCCTACTCCGCCTTTGAAAAATGGTGTGACGACCGGGTCATGGACCTTATCAAGGACCAGAAGATGAACCCCTTCACCATCGGGCCCCTGTTTGCCTATGTCCTCGCCCGGCGCAATGAAATCAGCACCGTACGGATTATCCTCTCCGGCAAGCTCAACGAGCTGGACGACGGCATGGTCCGGGAAAGACTGAGGGAAATGTATGTATAAGATTGCAGTTTTGGGCGACCGCGACAGCATCTACGGCTTTGCGGCCCTGGGCCTGGAGGTGTTCCCTGTAAGCAGCGGCGACGAGGGGGCAAAGGCCCTGCGCCGCCTCTCGGAGCAGGACTACGCCGTAATCTACATCACCGAGGCCCTGGCACAGGAGCTGGGCCCCGAGCTGGAGCGCTGCCGGGACAGCCTTCTCCCCGCGGTCATCCCCATCCCCGGCGTGCACGGGAACACCTGCCTTGGCATCAATATGGTCAAGCACTCGGTGGAGCAGGCTGTGGGCTCCGACATCATTTTCAATGGAAATTAAAATAATTCGAGAAACGGGTGATTGGTAAACATGGGCAATGGCACCATCAAAAAAATAGCCGGTCCTCTCGTAATTGCCAAGGGTATGCGCGACGCCAACATGTTCGACGTGGTCCGCGTCAGTGAGCGCCGCCTGATTGGTGAAATCATCGAGATTCACGGCGACGAGGCCTCCATCCAGGTGTACGAGGAGACCTCTGGCCTGGCCCCCGGCGAACCGGTGGAATCCACCGGCGCGCCCCTGAGCGTGGAGCTGGGGCCCGGCCTTATCAGCAGTATTTACGACGGCATCCAGCGCCCGCTGGATGACATTATGAAAATCTCCGGCAACAACCTGCAGCGCGGCGTGGAGGTCCCCTCTCTGAAGCGGGATTTGGAGTGGGACTTTGTGCCCACCGCCAAGGCGGGGGACGAAGTGACCGGCGGCGACATTATCGGCACCGTGCAGGAGACTGCAGCGGTCTCCCACAAAATCATGGTCCCCCCCGGGCTCTCCGGCAAGCTCACGGACATCAAGGCCGGCAAGTTCAAGGTCACGGACACTGTGGCCACCCTGGAGACTGCCGACGGCCCCAAGCCCTTGGGCCTGATGCAGAAATGGCCCGTCCGTCAGGGCCGCCCCTATAAGCAGAAAATGTCCCCCAATATGCCCCTGGTCACCGGCCAGCGCGTGGTGGACACCATGTTCCCCATTGCCAGGGGGGGCGTGGCGGCCGTGCCCGGCCCCTTCGGCAGCGGCAAAACCGTCATTCAGCACCAGCTGGCAAAGTGGGCTGAAGTGGACATTGTGGTCTACATCGGCTGCGGCGAGCGGGGCAACGAGATGACCGACGTTCTCAACGAGTTCCCCGAGCTGGTGGACCCCAAAACCGGCAAGTCCCTGATGGAGCGGACCGTTCTGATTGCCAATACCTCCGACATGCCTGTGGCCGCCCGCGAGGCCTCCGTCTACTCCGGTATCACCATCGCCGAGTACTTCCGGGACATGGGCTACTCCGTGGCCCTGATGGCTGACTCCACCTCCCGCTGGGCTGAGGCCCTGCGCGAGATGTCCGGCCGTCTGGAGGAGATGCCCGGCGAAGAGGGCTATCCTGCCTATCTGGGCAGCCGTATCGCCCAGTTCTACGAGCGCGCCGGTTCTGTCAAGGCACTGTGCTCTGGCGAGCGCGAGGGCTCCCTGTCCGTTATCGGCGCGGTTTCCCCTTCCGGCGGCGACAACTCCGACCCTGTCGTTCAGGCCACCCTGCGCATCGTCAAGGTGTTCTGGGGCCTGGATTCCGCCCTGGCCCAGCAGCGCCACTTCCCGGCCATCAACTGGCTGACCAGCTACTCCCAGTACCTGGATGACGTGGCTGCCTGGTTCAACCAAAACGTAGCCGAGGATTGGATTGCTCTGCGTACCGAACTGATGGGCCTGCTGCAGGACGAAGCCGAGCTGCAGGAAATTGTGCAGCTGGTCGGTATGGACGCCCTGAGCGCCCCCGAGCGGCTGAAGCTGGAGGCCGCCCGCTCTATCCGAGAGGACTTCCTGCATCAGAACTCCTTTGACGAGATTGATACCTACACCTCCTTGGAGAAGCAGCATGACATGATGCTTCTGATTACCGGTTACTATGAGAAGGCCCTCCAGGCCCTCAGCGCTGGGGTGGACATTCAGAAGCTGATCGACCTGCCCGTTCGCGAGCAGATCGGCCGCTTTAAGTATACCGAGCCCGACAAGGTGAAGGAGGCCTTCGGGCAGGTTATGGCAGAGCTCGATAAGGAACTGAACGACGCCAAGCAGACAAAGGAGGACTTCTAATGCCAAAGGAATATAGAACCATCCAGGAAGTGGCGGGCCCTCTGATGCTGGTGCGGGACGTGGAGAACGTCTCTTACGATGAGCTGGCCGAGATTGAGCTGGCCAACGGCGAGCGCCGCCGCTGCAAGGTCCTGGAAATTAACGAGGGCAACGCCCTGGTACAGCTGTTCGAGAACTCTACCGGCATCAACCTCTCTAACTCCAAGGTCCGCTTTTTGGGCCACAGCATGGAGCTGGGCGTGAGCGAGGATATGCTGGGCCGGGTCTTCGACGGCTTGGGCCGCCCCATTGACAACGGCCCTGAGATTCTGCCTGACCGCCGGGTAGACGTAAACGGCCTGCCCATGAACCCCGCCGCCCGGAACTACCCCCAGGAGTTCATCCAGACCGGCGTGTCCGCCATTGACGGACTGAACACCCTGGTTCGGGGCCAGAAGCTGCCTATCTTCTCTGCCTCTGGCCTGCCTCATGCCCAGCTGGCGGCCCAGATTGCCCGCCAGGCCAAGGTGCGGGGCACCAACGACCCCTTCGTGGTTGTGTTCGCTGCCATGGGCATCACCTTCGAGGAGTCTAACTTCTTCGTGCAGAGCTTCCGGGAGACCGGGGCTATCGACCGTACGGTTATGTTCGTGAACCTGGCCAATGACCCGGCTGTAGAGCGTATCGCCACCCCCAAGATGGCCCTGACCGCTGCTGAGTACCTGGCCTTTGAGAAGAACATGCACGTGCTGGTCATCCTCACTGACATCACCAACTATGCCGACGCCCTCCGAGAGGTTTCCGCCGCCCGGAAAGAGGTGCCTGGCCGCCGGGGCTATCCCGGATATATGTACACTGACCTGGCCACCCTGTACGAACGGGCTGGCCGCCAGAAGGGCAAGAATGGCTCTATCACCATGATTCCCATTCTGACCATGCCCGAAGGCGACAAGACCCACCCCATTCCCGACTTGACCGGCTACATCACGGAAGGACAGATTATCCTGAGCCAGGAGCTGTACCGCAAGAACATCTCCCCGCCCATTGACGTGCTGCCCTCTCTGAGCCGTTTGAAGGACAAGGGCATTGGCGAGGGCCGCACCCGCGCTGACCATGCCGCCACCATGAACCAGCTGTTCGCAGCCTATGCCCGAGGCAAGGAGGCCAAGGAGCTGATGGTGGTTCTGGGCGAGGCCGCCCTGACTGAAATCGACAAGCTGTACGCCAAGTTTGCCGATGCCTTTGAGGGCGAGTACGTGTCCCAGGGCTACAATGCCAACCGGGATATTGAGGAGACCTTGGACATTGGCTGGAAGCTGCTGTCCATCCTGCCCAGAAGTGAGTTGAAGCGTATCAACGACAAGTTCCTGGATGAGTATTACGGAAAGGTGTGATGCGCCTTGGCGAGCAAACAGATAACCCCCACCCGCATGGAGCTGACCCGGCTGAAAAAAAAGCTGGTCACAGCCACCCGGGGCCACAAGCTGCTCAAGGATAAGCGGGACGAGCTGATGCGCCAGTTCCTGGACAAAGTCCGGGAGAACCGGGCCCTGCGGGAGAAGGTGGAGGCGGGCATTATGGCCGCCAACAAGAACTTCCTGCTGGCCCGGGCCGGAATGCAGGACCAGGTGCTGAACACAGCCATGCTGGCCCCCAAGCAGCGGGTCTCCGTGGAGAGCGGGGTGGAGAATGTGATGAGCGTGGAAATTCCCACCTTTGACTTCAAAACCCGCTCACCGGATGAAAACGACATCTTCTCCTATGGCTTTGCCTTCACGTCCAGTGATTTGGACGGGGCAGTGCAGTCTTTGGCGGATGTGTTCCCGGATATGCTCAAACTGGCAGAGATTGAAAAAGCCTGCCAGCTGATGGCGGTGGAAATTGAAAAGACCCGCCGCCGGGTCAACGCCTTGGAGCACGTGATGATTCCTGAGCTGCAGGCCAATATCAAGTATATCTCCATGAAGCTGGACGAGAACGAGCGCTCTACCCAAATCCGGCTGATGAAGGTCAAGGATATGGTGCTGAAAGAGGCCCACAATTACGAGTCCTTCTAAAAGTCTCTACGAATAAAGGCCCCTCCCAAATGGGAGGGGCCTTTCATTTTTTATGAGGCTGGCGGAGAAAAGTCCCCCTGCCCGAACCGGCTGTCTGTCAGCTCTATCTGCTCTGTCAGGCAGATGTGCATGGGCAGGCCCCGCCGCTCCCGGGTGGACTCGATAAAACCCAGCTCCTGGTATATTTCCTCCTGGCTGCCCCAGGACCGCACGTCCACCTGAATGCCATAGCCAGGTTTCAGCCTTGCCCGCAGATACCCAAGAATCCTCTTTACCAGCTCTGCCTCTATGCCCTGCTCCTGGTATTCGGGCAGGACGATAACATCTGTCACCAGGGCAACCCCGCCGCCGTCCCAAATCAGCCGGGCCATGCCAATGGCTTCACCCTGCCCACAGGCGGCCAGGGTGAGCTGGCTTCCTGCCAGCCCGGCGCTGATTTGCTCTGTATCCAGCTGCCGGAAGCCAACCGCCTTCCGCAGCCGGTTGATTTGGTCAGGGGTTATGCTGTTTTGAAATATTAACTCCACTGGTTTCTCCTAATTTCCAGCGTCCGGCGGGCCGTATATCCACTGGGCCAGCTCATCCTCAGGGAAAGGGCTGGGCACCGGCGCGAAATACATCACCCTGCTAAAGTCACCTATTGCGCGGGAGGTGAAACGCAGGGCGCCAGGCCCGGCAATTTCAAGCCGCAATGCGTTCTGCTCCGCCTGCCAGGGCTCTTTTTGTGCTGTCCGCATAAGCTGGGGCGAGTCAATTGGGAGGGCCCGTTGCTTTTATTCCTGCTTCAAGGGGGCGAACCAGCTGTCCAAAAAGCCAGGGGGCGCGTCCACCGTGTAAAACATGGTTATGTCAGTCTCATTGGTAAAGTTGCCATATTCCAGCGAGGAGCCGTAATAATCCAAATCCACAGAACGCCCGCCCCGATAATTCAGCCTGACCCTCTGGCCGCAGCCAGTAGTAAGAGGCATGGCCCGAACATTTTTCACCTCCAGCCCATTCAGCAACTCCACAAACTCCTGAATCTCCTCCCGGCTGGTGATGTCACGCCGGGCAGAGGGGTTGGCATCGCCCAGCGCCAGGTCAATGGACTCCACCTCCTCTGGCTCAATCATATATTTCTCCGGCCTCAGCAGGTACAGCCTGTACAACACCACAGCCAAGTCGTTTTTGGTGACATCGCCCTGGGGCAGGAAGTATTGCTCCCCATCGCCGAAATAGTAGTGGGGCATCACCATGGTACCCACAGCCCAGTCCACCGCCGCCCGGGCCTGGGGCGCGATGTCCTCCCAGTCGTCCATCTCCTCCACAGGCGGAGGGGGCCAGGGATTCTCTCCCAAGGCATCCCGCCAGTCCTCCGGCTCACCGGCCCAGCGGTAGAGCATCCAGGCCAGCTCCTGGCGGGTGACGGCTTGCTCCGGGGCGCCAGAGGCAACCGTCTGGCCGCACTCCACCCCAGAGAACAGGCCGGTGGGGCGCTTCTCCGGGCCCGCGTCCAGCTGGCAGAGGGCCTCCGCCACTACCGCCCGGGTTGCGGGGTCATAGGGCTTGAAAATGGAAGCGGAGTTATAGCTGTCCATCAAGCCCTGGTAATAACACCAGTCCACACACTCCCGGTTGAGGGTCTGCCGGTTCTCCGGGCGCAGACTGGGGCCGGGGGAGGAGGTTGGCGCGGGCGAAGCCGCGGCTGCGGGAAAGCTCAGCGCGGCAGTCAGAATAAGGGCAATCAGTGCAGTGAATTGCTTCCTCCGGTTCAGCATACTCTCATCTCCTGATTTCATATTTGCTGCCTAACGGCGCGGGGCAGGGGCTTACGCCAAGCAGAGGTTGAAAGGCGGGAAGCGCGGTCCAGGGGCGTCAGGCCCCTGGCAGGGTTCGGGACAGAGTCCCGAGGTCTTGCCCTTGACCTTGACCTTGGGCGGCGCTCACCAAGAAAACTGCATGGTAGTACGCCCGATGGCAAACCCAAGTCCGTCAGTGGCACAGGCAAGCGCCGCCAAAGAAGCCGGCCGCGCGATTCCGTTGAGTTGGGAAATCAAAGATTTCCCAACTCACGGAGAGCCGCAGGCCGTCTGCGCAGGCGTTGGGCCCTGGGCGTTCCCGGAACATGCCATCTGCTGTTGGGAAGCCGCTTACTGCCAGGCCCTAAACCTAACCGTTAGCTCCCGTCTTCTGAGGTCAGCGGCAGTGTGGGGGAACGCTTAGCCTCCCAACGCTGGCGCTGGCCGTCCGCCTCTCTCCGCAAGTTAGGAAAGCCCCGCTTTCCTAACTTGCGGAATCTTGCTGCTGGCTGCGGCGTATGGGCGGCGCTCAGAGAGCGACGTTCCAGCTCGAGAGGGCCGTCTGACATTCTGGCTTCGCTCCTTTCTCTTGGAGCGCCGCCCTACGGTCAAGGGCAAGGGCAAGACCTTGGGGGCGCTGCCCCCAAACCCCTGCAAGGGGCCATGCGCCCCTTGACCCCGGTCGGGGCTCGCCGTTAAGCGCTGCGCTTCTACACTCCCCACACCACTGCGCCCACTGCTGCCGCGCACCCCAGCAATGTCACCAGCCCGAACACGCCGCATATCTTTACCTCACTCCACTTACACATCTCAAAATGATGGTGTATGGGCGTCATCTTGAACAGCCGCCTGCCCTCCCCATACTTGCGCTTGGTGCTTTTGAAATACGCAACCTGCATCACCACCGACAAAATCTCCGCCCAATATATCAGCCCCACCGGCAGCAGCAAAACCGGCATATCCAGCCCAAAGGCCAGCGCCCCTGCCATGCCCCCTAAAAACAGCGAGCCTGTGTCGCCCATGAACACCTTCGCGGGGTGGAAGTTCCACAGCAGAAAGCCCAGGCACGCCGCCGCCGCCGCCAGGCCCATCGCGGACAGCCCTGTCATGGACAGCAGCCCCGCGCACAGGCCCAGGCTTCCGAACACCAGCAGGCTGACCGTGGCGTTCAGGCCGTCAATGCCGTCTGTAAAGTTCACCGCGTTGGTCAGGCCCACAATCAGCACCGCGGCCAGGGGGTAATAGAGCAGGCCCAGCTCTACCCTGCCCACAAAGGGGATGACAGTGGCAGTGTCGTCCCCGGCAAGGCGGAGGGTGAACAGGTAAGCGGCGGCCACCAAAAACTGCAGAATCAGCTTCTGGCGCTCTGTCAGGCCCAGGTTGCGCTTTTTCACAATGCCGATGTAGTCGTCCATAAACCCAATGGCCCCATAGCCCACGGCCATGGCCAGGCCGCCGAAGATTTTCGTCATCATGAGAGGTGTCTCCCGGCCGGCCAGGCTGTAATAAACCGGGATGCAGGCGCACACGGCGGCGCAGGTACCGGCGATAAACATAAGGCCGCCCATGGTGGGGGTACCCTGCTTTTTTTTGTGCCAGCTGGGGCCCACTTCGCGGATAGTCTGGCCGAACTTGAGTTTATGGAGGAAGGGTATCATCCACCAGCCGAGAAGTGCGGTGATGCCGAAACCGGCCAGCATAGCGGGCCAAAACAGATAGTTGCTCATTGTAATTCCTCTCCTCTGGAAATTTTGAAAAAAGCGGAAGCCGGGCACCTGATGGCGGGCCAATCGAAAGTTTTCGTCCACCTTTTTCAAAAGGTGGCAGGGGTTTGGGGCGACTTGGCGAAGCCAACGTCAAGAGTCCCCAAGGTCGCGGCGCTGCGCAAAGAGCGCATTCCCCAAGAGCGGAGCAAAAAAAGGGCGGCGCTCACAGAGAAAGGGGCGAGGCAGTACGCCAGACGGCCCCCAAGCGTCTGAACGTGGCACCAGGAGCGCCGCCAAAGAAGCCAGTCGCGCGAATCTGTTGAGTTGGGAAATCACAGATTTCCCACAGAGAGCCGCAGGCCGTCTGCGCAGGCGTTGGGCCGCTAAGCGTTCCCGTGAAATGCCGCTTGCGGCTGGGAAGCTGTTGACCGCCAGGCCCTTGGCCTTAGAGCAAGCAGCATTTCCCGGGAACGCTTAGCCTCCCTACGCTTCTGCTGGGCGTCCGCCTCTCTCCGAAAGCCAGGAAAGCGCCGCTTTCCTGGCTTTCGGAATCTTGCTGCTGGCTGCGGCTTGGGGGCGTGCCTGGGGGCGGCGCTCAGAGTGCCACGTTCCAACTCGGGCAGGCCGACTTGGATTCTGCCTCGCTCCATTCTCTTGGAGCGCCGCCCCTAAGGTCAAGGGCAAGGGCCAGACCTCGGGACTCTGTCCCGAACCCTGCCAGGGGGCAAGCCCCCCTGGACCCCGGTATGGGCTTGCCGTTCGGTTTCTGCTCTCCCTAAAACGGCAGGTTCCCCATGCCCCCCAGGCCGCGCATCATCTTCTTCCCCTTCTTGCCCCCAAACTGCTTCATCAGCTTCTGGGTCTGCTTGAACTGGGCCAGCAGCCGGTTCACGTCCTCAACCTTCTGGCCGCAGCCAGCGGCAATCCGCCGCTTGCGGGAGGCGTTCAGGCTGTCCGGATGGCTGCGCTCATAGGGGGTCATGGACAGGATGATTGCCGCTGTGCGGTCCATCACCCGGTCGTCAATGTCCAGGTCGTCCACCTTATTGCCCACCCCCGGCAGCTTGGACAAAATGCCTTTCAGGGGGCCCATGCGCTTCACCTGCTGGAACTGGTCCAGCATATCGTTTAAGTCCAGCTTATTGCTCAGCATCCGCTCAGCGGTTTTGGCGGCTGCCTTTTCGTCCATCCGCAGCTGGGCGTCCTCAATCAGGCTGAGCACATCGCCCATGCCCAGAATGCGCCCGGCCATCCGGTCCGGGTGGAAGACCTCCAGGCCGTCCAGCTTTTCGCCGGTGCCCGCGAACTTGATGGGCTTGCCGGTGACCGCCTTGATGGACAGGGCCGCGCCGCCCCGGGTGTCGCCGTCCAGCTTGGTGAGGATAACGCCTGTAATGTCCAGCAGCTCGTCAAAGGTTTTGGCCACGTTCACAGACTCCTGGCCGATCATAGCGTCCACCACCAGCAGCACGTCTGTGGGGCTGACAGCCTCTTTCATCCTGCGCAGCTCATCCATCAGCTGTTCGTCAATCTGCAGGCGGCCCGCCGTGTCAATCAGCAGATAGTCATGGCCATAGTCCCTGGCGTGGCGCACCGCCTCTTTGGCGGTCTCCACCGGGTCCTGGGTGCCCCGCTCGAACACCGGGGCGCCGGCCTTTTGGCCCATCACCTGCAGCTGCTGGATGGCCGCCGGGCGGTAGATATCGCAGGCCGCCAGCAGGGGCCGGTGGCCCTGGCTTTTCAGCATATAGGCCAGCTTGGCGGCGTGGGTGGTTTTGCCCGCGCCCTGCAGGCCGCACAGCATAATGACGGCAGGCGGGTGGGGGGGCATTTTCAGCCGCTCCTCGCTGCCGCCCATCAGGGCGGTCAGCTCCTCGTTCACAATTTTTATGACCATCTGGGCTGGGGTCAGGCTCTCCATAACCTCCGCGCCCACGGCCCGCTGGGTAATTTTCCCGGTCAGCTCCTTGGCCACTTTATAGTTTACGTCCGCTTCCAGCAGGGCCAGGCGCACCTCCCGCATGGCTTCTTTTACGTCAGCCTCGCTGAGCTTGCCCTTGCCCCGCAGCTTCTTAAAGGAATTGCTCAGCTTTTCCGCCAAGCCCTCAAAAGCCATCCGGCTCACCTCTCCCCTTGGTTACTCCTTCTCCGCAATCACCTTGCACAGCTCTAAAATCGCCCCGACGCGCTCGTCGATTTCCGTGTCCCCGCCCCGCAGGGCAGTGAGCTCCTGGATATCCAGCGCGCAGTCGCACACAGCCACCAGCGCGGCCTGGACCTCCTCAAACCGTTTGGCAAGGCCCAGCCGGTCTTCCATATCGCACAGCAGCTGCTCTGCCCGCTTAATGGCGTCCCGCACCCCCTGGCGGCTGATGTCCCTGTCAGCGGCAATTTCCGAGAGGGACATATCCTGATTATAATAAGCGTCCACCGCCTCCCGCTGGGGCACGGTGAGCATCTCACCGTAAAAGTCCAGCAGGTAGGAGATTCGCAAGTCCTTTGCCATGGGGGCCATCCTTTCTGTAAAGTTGTCATCTTTACACTGGGAATTATACACCAGAGCGTGGCTTTTGTCAACAGAGGTGCTGAAAAAAAAACAGGCACTTTTCTTTTTCACGATTTCTTGTGGAAGAGCCCCAGGGCATCACAAGCGGTTGGCGGGGAAGATTTGGGCGGGGGGCCCGGAATCCGGCAGAGGTTTTTCCGCCTCTGGCTCAGCCCCGGCCCCGGGCCACGCGGGCCAAAAAGAGACCCCGGAAAACGCTGATTCTCCAGGGTCCTGCTTGCTCGGAATAATAAATGCTGTCCGGTTTACTGGTTATCATACTTATAGCTTGGAGAAGACCGGTGCTTTTGCTTCGCAAAAGAGAAGCGCTTCGCGCTTCAG
>CAJTXF010000059.1 GCA_910580045.1 uncultured Eubacteriales bacterium | reverse complement strand
GATTCTCCCCGGCCCTGGGCCGGAGAGTGGAAGTTAACTATATACTGTCATTTGGTGAAAAAACCTGGACGCGGCCTCCCCTTTCGTGCTATAATATCCGAAGAATATCTCAGCAGAGCAGAACTTGCAAAGCAGCTGACACGGGAAGGAGGAGCGGTATGCGCAGGCTGACTGTGGGCATCTTGGCTCATGTGGACGCGGGCAAAACCACGCTGTCAGAGGCGATTTTATATCGGGGCGGCACACTGCGCAGCCTGGGTCGGGTGGACCATGCCGACGCTTTCCTGGATACCCACTCGCTGGAGCGGGAGCGGGGCATCACGATTTTTAACAAGCAGGCTGTCCTCACAGTGGGGGATGTGGAGCTCACCCTGGTGGACACCCCCGGCCATGTGGATTTCTCCACTGAGGCAGAGCGGACCCTGCAGGTACTGGACTGCGCGATTTTGGTTATCTCCGGCCCGGATGGCCCCCAGGGCCACACCCTGACCCTTTGGCGCCTGCTGGAGAGCAGGAACATCCCGGTATTTTTGTTTCTCAATAAGATGGACCAGCCTGTGGACAGGGAAGCCCTGCTGCTCAAGCTGCAGGCCAGCCTCTCTGACCGCATTGCGGACTTTGGGGACAAGGGCTCTCTTTGGGAGCAGGCGGCGCTGGGAGACGAGCCCGCGCTGTCCGAATATCTGGACACAGGCAGGCTGAGTATGGAAACCCTCCAGCGGCTGATTGGGGAGCGGAAATGCTTCCCGGCCCTGTTCGGCTGCGCTCTGCGGGCCCAGGGGGTGGACGAGCTGCTGGAGGCGCTGATTCAGTTTGGCCCCCGCCCCCAATGGGGAGAGGAATTCGCGGCCCGGGTGTACCAAATCAACCGGGACAGCCAGGGGGCGAGGCTCACTCATCTGAAAATCACCGGCGGGAGCTTGGCAGTGAAGACCACTCTGCCCCTGCCTGGGGGTGAGGAAAAGGTTGACCAGATACGGGTTTACTCAGGGGAGAAGTACACTACCGTAAATACAGCCCAGGCCGGGATGGTCTGCGCTGTGACGGGGCTGACAGGGACATTCCCCGGCCAGGCCCTTGGTGCAGAGCCCTCCGGTACTCTGCCGGTTTTAGAGCCTGCGATTGCCTACAGCCTGATTCTTCCGGAAGGGGCCCAGCCCCATGCAGTGCTCCCTCAGCTGCGGCAGCTGGCAGAGGAGGATCCCCAGCTCTGTCTGGAATGGAGCGAGCAGCTGGAGGAGATTCACCTGCGGCTGATGGGTAAGGTACAGGCGGAGATTCTGCAGCGGGTGATTTTAGAGCGCTTCGGCTTGGCAGTGGAGTTCGGCCCCGGGAACGTGGTATATAAGGAGACCATCGCCCGGCCTGTGGAGGGTGTGGGCCATTTTGAGCCCCTGCGCCACTATGCTGAGGTCCACCTGCTTTTAGAGCCCCTGCCCAGGGGGAGCGGGCTGGTGTTTGGTACTGCCTGCTCAGAGGACTTTTTAGCAGGCCGCTGGCAGCGGCTGATTCTAACCCATTTGGAGGAGAAAACCTACCGGGGGGTGCTTACCGGTTCCCCCATTACGGATATGCGCATTACCCTTCTCACTGGCCGGGCCCACGAGAAGCATACTGAGGGCGGGGACTTCCGCCAGGCCACCTACCGGGCAGTGCGCCAGGGCTTGATGAAGGCGGACAATATTCTGTTGGAGCCCTGGTACGCTCTGCGGCTGGAGCTGCCCTCTCAGCACCTGGGCCGTGCCATTACGGACATCCAGCGCATGGGCGGCGAGACTGGGGAACCCCGTACTGTAGGGGAAGAGACTATTCTGACTGGAAGCGTGCCTGTGGCGGCCTTTGGGGACTACGCGGCGCAGGTGGCAGCCTACACCCGGGGACAGGGCCGGGCCTCCTGCACGCCGGAGGGTTACCGGCCCTGTGTGGAGCCGGACACGGTCATGGAGCGCATTGGCTACCAGCCGGAGCAGGATACCGATGACCCGGCGGGCTCGGTGTTCTGCTCTCACGGGGCAGGTTTCTTCGTGCCTTGGGATGAGGTGGAGAATTATATGCACCTGCCCGGATATCGCGGGGCAGAATCAGCGCCGGACGGGGAGGCCGGCCTGCCCCCTTTTGCCGAAAGCGGCGGGGCCGTACCCCAGGCTGAGCCGCGCCGCAGCCCAGCTGTAAGCAGCCTGGAACAGGATGCTGAACTGCTGGCAATTTTTGAGAAGACCTATGGGGCTGTGAAGCCCCGGGCTCTGCAGCCCACGCCCAAGCAGCGCAAAGAGCCAAAGGAGCCCCCGGCTAAGCCAGTGCGCCTGCCTCCGGCAGGTCCGGAGTATCTGCTGGTGGATGGGTATAATATGATTTTCGCCTGGGAGGATTTGAACGCCATTGCCAAAGAGGATTTGGAGGCCGCCCGCCTGGCCCTGATGGACATCCTCAGCAACTACCAGGGGTATAGGAAAAACCGGGTGATTCTAGTGTTTGACGCCTACCGGGTGCCCAAGGGCACGGGCACGGTGTTCGCTTACCACAACATCCATGTGGTGTACACCAAGGAGGCTGAGACAGCGGACGCGTATATTGAAAAGGCCAGCTATCAGCTGAGCAAAGAGAAGCGGCGGGTGCGGGTGGCCAGTGCAGACTATGCGGAGCAGCTGATTATTCTTGGCCATGGTGCCCTGCGCATGTCGGCCCGGGAACTGCGGGCCGAGATAGAGCAGACGCAGGGGGAAATTGCCTCTATTCTGAGGGAGAAGCGGGCCGCCCTGCGGGGCGCGACGGTTGGTGATGCCTTGGAGAAAGCAAAAAACAGGAAGCGGCGGGGAAAGCAGTAAACTTTTTTGAAACCGCCTCATTGCCTCAGGAAATGTTTTGGAGTACAATGGGGGAAAAAGGAGGCGGCGGCTATGGCTAACGAGAACAAAAAAGATTTCAACGCTATGCTGGGCGACAGCAAGGATATGCCGAAGATTCAAATCGTTACAGATGAAAAGAGCATTAAAAAATATGGCGGAGACAGGATGTACTTTGCCCCTCCGGCAGACTATGATAGAGTGATGCGTCGGGTGCCCTTTGGAAAGCTGCTGACAGTGGGGATGATTCGGGAGTACTTTGCCAAGGAGAATGGGGCGGATTTTACAGAACCCATTACTGCGGGGATTTTTGTTTCCATTGCAGCCTGGGCCAGCTATCAGCGGGAGGGGGACAAGACACCCTATTGGCGGATTCTGAAAGCCAATGGGGAACTGAACCCTAAATACCCTGGGGGCGTGACGGCGCAAAGAGAGCAGCTGGAGCAGGAGGGACACACAGTGATACAAAAGGGCAGAACAAGCATCCGATACTATGTGAAGGACTATGAGCAGTCCCTGTTTTTCCTGTAACAGGCAGTGGAAAACCCCATCCGTTTTTGGGTAATATACATTGACATTTGGGAAAAATCATGGTAAAATCAAGTCAATCTAACAAATTGGAGGATGATTCCCATGAAAGTCAATATCGGTACATATTCCTTTGGCGGCATTGCCAGCTATCTGGGCCTTGGCCCCACGCTTTTGGAGAAGTTCCAGACCATCAAGGCCCTGGGCTTTGACGGCGTGGAGCTGTTGCCTGTGGATTTGGACAACAGTGTGGAGGACATCAAGAAATGGGCTGCTGAAACCGGCCTGGAGATTGTCTCTGTCCACGCCAAGCCCACAGAGGAAATCGTTAAGAAGATGGCTGCTTTGGGTGGAAAGGCTGTTGTTTGGGCCAGCACTGACTTCTGCAACGAGGAGGAGGCCATTGAGGTGGCCCATGAGCTGGACGCCATGGCGGAGATGGCTGAGCCCTATGGCATTAAGGTGGGATACCACAACCACAGCAAGGAGTTTTATATGGACAATGGCCGGCCCCTGCTGGAAATTGTGGCAGAGAACTCCAGCAAGTGCTTCTTCCAGCTGGACTGCGGCTGGTGCATGAATGCCGGTACTTATCCTCCCTCCTTTATCCGCCGGTACAAGAACCGCATTGTGGCCATCCACGTGAAGGAGAACTGCCGGGTGCAGGGGCCTGGACCCAAGCCCAAGTCCGCCCATACTGAGGGAAACCACGAGAGCCCCTTTGCCCATGTGGCTGAGATGTCTCTGGAAGAGCGCCAGAAAATGCTGGACGCTGCCACTGCCAGGAACGAGAGCCCTGAGGGCAAAAAGCGTTTTGAGGTCCAGTGCAAGCTGGGTGCCCCTGAATCCAACATTGATTGGCAGGAAATCAAGAACGCCCTGGACGAGCAGAGCTTCGAGGCTTTCTGGGTGGTAGAGCGTGAGGGCTTCTACACAGAGCATGACCAATGTATTAAAGAGGACTGCGAGTGGATTAAGGCCAACATAAAGTAAAGAAAAAGAGCCGGACACCTTGAGCGAGGAGTCCGGCTTTTCTCTGTAGGAACATAGAGGAAAAAGGAAATGTTTGAAGGGGGAGGCAATGATGGAATACACCATGAGACCTGGGGAGATAGCCCTGTGGGTGCTGAAATATCTGGGCATTATGCTGCTTTATACACTGCTGGATGTGGCGCTGTGGAGAAAGGCCTTTCCGGGGCAGGCCCGGTGGCTGAACCTACTCACAATGGGGCTGTGCCTGGCAGGCTACCTTGCTCTGTTGGAACAGGCAGGGCGGATGCCGAAGCTATTTGCTGATATGAGCCTGCCGGATATAGGGCTTGCCCTAGCCTGTTCTGTGGGATTTTTCCTTCTGCTGGATAAGGGCCTGGACCCTCTGCTGGCGGGGGTGTTTCCACAAAGTGAGACAGGCTATCAGACAGCGCTGGACCACCTGCGGCAGTCGCCTGCTGCAAGCCTATTGCAGGTCTGCCTGCTGGCCCCAGTGGCAGAGGAGATCCTCATGCGGGGCGTGGTGCTGGGAGGATTGAGGGAAAGTCTGGGCGTGACAGCGGCCCTTCTGATATCCAGCGCCCTGTTTGCGGCTTTCCACTTTACTATGGTGCAGACTCTGTCCGCTCTGGTGTGCGGCGTGGTACTGGGGCTTCTCTATATAAAGGCTGATTCGGTATTTTGCTGTATCCTAGCCCATGCAGGGTACAATTTCATTTCGTGGATGGGGATGCTGGAGATATTTCATGCCAAGTGACGAATGGAAGCAAGCAACGGCTCTAAATAGACAGCGTCCGTCCAGTCATGGGCCTTGCCCTGGGCGGACAGCAGGGCGGTCATCCAGGGCTCTAAATCATTGGGATTCTTTTTGGCCACAGCCTTCTGCAAAAGCCCGCAGAGAATCCTGTCCGGCCAGGTCATTTTATCCTCATCCCATGCGCCCCGGCCATAGAACAGGGGCACATCCTTCCAGTCCTGGGTGAGGCAGCGCTTCCGAATCTCTTCCAAAGCCTTTTCATCAAAGGGGGAAGCTCCCACGCAGAGGATAACCAGTTTGCCCGGTTCCAGGCCTGGGCACTTTTTTCGCAGAAGCCCTAAGCCTGGGATGCCGCTGGCGTAGATTCCCCCCACAAAAATAATGTGCTCCCATGAGGCGGAATCCAGCCGGGGGCAAGAGCTCAAATCCATGGCCGGGCAGGCGAGCTCTTGCTTCAGCATGGCGGCATATGTTTTTGATGCGCCATATTTTGATTTATACAGGACGAGAGTCTGGTTCATGGTTTGCCTCCTGGTTGATTTTCTCGGTGAGACGCTCAATTCCTTCGTAGAGCTTGGACATAAGCTGAAAGAGGGTCTCCACCTCCTGCTCGGAATACACCTGAAAGAGATAGTCCAGCTCCCCCTGATAGGCGGCGAACTCCACCTGAAAGAAGTGCTCGCCCTGTTCCGTCAGGCGGACAGAGACAGCGCGGGGGTCATCCGAATCGGGCCGAATGGACAGAAATCCTTTCTGCTCCAGAACAGCGGCCAGCTTTTTCACATTTTGGCGGGAACATCCCAGCAGAGAGCCCAGGCGGGTCAGGCTGAGGGGCGGCTTAGCCTGGCGCACTAAGCTAAGAAGCATAAACTGCTTGAGGGAGACCTGGGGGATATGACTGTCAAAGAGGGTCTGCAGCTTGTTTCCGGCAATAAAGAGGGTGCTGAAAATAGCCTTCTGCTGGTCAGGTCGGGAGGAGGAGAAGCGGGCCAATAAACTGGCATAAGTCATGGGGAGCTCCTTTCACAATTGGCTGTACATATTATAGCAACTAGTTACCTATTTGTCAAGAAAAACAGACGCAGCCAAGCTGCGTCCGTAACTAAGAATGATACCATAGGATTTTCGCGTCGCGCCGCCCTAACGAAAATATCGCTGGAACCTGCTGTAAAACCGCCTATAATACAGAGAAATTACCTGTCCCAGTGCCCGGTCATACACCACAAACACCAGGTTCGCCAGAATCAGCAGTACCACGGGTCCATAGGCTCCTATAATGGGAATGGAAGTGAACTCCTCTGGGGAAACGCCCAGCACAAACATGACAAGCAGGGCTTCCCCAATGGCAGCGGCGTTAAAATGAGCCAGCTTCCCGGCCCAGCGGAGCGCGGAAGATTTTATCCTGCTTACAACCGCGAAAAAGGCTGGGTAATAGCCGAAAAACAGCAGATATATCAGCGCTGCCTCCCTGTCCGGAGCCAGAAGCAGACAGAGGAGGCCTGCGGCTCCATAGGTTCCGAAGGCCCAGCCCAGCCCGGCGTGAGCTGTGATAGGAATCAGCAGACACCCGGCCAAAGCGGGTATTGCAATGGACGCAATGGGGAACAGCCCCTCAAACAGCATCAGGACCAGGGAGAGCGCGGTCATCACACTGCAGAGGGCCAGCTTCATGGTGTTTTTCTTCAACGGTCAAACGCCCCCTTTATTAGCAGCAGGGGATAAGGTCGCCGCCCATGCACTCGCAGCAGCAGTCAGCCATCAGCAGACCAGAACACAAATCACAGGTATTGCAGCCCCCGGCATTCATGCTCTGGTTGGGGTTGTACCCGCCGTACATACCTCCCCGCTGGCTCATGGCCTGGTTCAAAGCCGCGCTGTACTCCCCGTTGCCTGGCTCCATCTGGCAGGCAGTGGAGAAGTGGTCCTTTGCCTCCTCCAGCCAGCCCCGGCGGTAAAGCACCGAGCCTTTTAGGAAGTACCACTCGGCATTGCGCCGGTCGCCGGGCACGCCGTTGAGAATCTGCTCCGCGTCGGCAATACGGCCGGACATAATAAGGCTGCGCACATCGCTGAAGCCTGAGCCGTTGTTATAGTGCACAGAGTTCTGGGCGCCGTTGTACCCATACTGCCCCCCCTTGCGCTGGGCAGTGATGGTGTCATAGGCCTCGTTGATTTCCTTCATTTTCTCATCAGCCAATTCCTTTAAGGGGCTGTCCGCGTATTGGTCAGGATGGTATTTTTTGGCCAGCTTGCGGTATGCGTCTTTAATTTCATCGTCATTGGCCGAACGGGATACGCCCAGCACCTTATACGGGTCCGTCATCTCTACAACCCTTCCCTTTCTTCATTGAAACACGTTTCGTCTTTTCAGATTTTACCTTTTTCTCAGGGGCTGCCTGTTACAGCCCTTTCAGCTCCCGCCGGGGCTTATCCTTTACATGGAGGAATAGGATTTCCTTTTGAATCTGGGGCAGCCCCTTGGCTGCGATGTTCTCCACAACGGGGCCGAACCCATCCAAGTCCAGCAGATTCAGGGCCAGGACCAGCTGAGAGGCCGTGGCGTTCAGAGAGGCGTTGCAGGCCGCCTCTGCCTGGGCCCGCTCCTCCTCTGTGAGGCTGGTCTTCCCGGTCAGCCCGAACCGGGCGATAAATGGGTTGAAGCTGCCCTCCCGCAAGTCGTCCTGCAAATCATCAGCTGCGTCCATCAGGTAAATCCACCTGCCCAAAAAGTACCCAAATCTTTCCAAGGCCGGACGCTGGCGGCCATCACACCCAGCCAGCTCACTGAACACGGCCTCCAGCAGCCTGGCTGTGGGCTCTGCGCATTGGTCCACCCCTGCCTGGCTGTCCTCTGCCTGACGCTGGGCCAGCATGGCCTGCTCTGCCTGCCGAGCCAAAAAGGGATACCGGGCCTTGGCCTTTTTTGCCTTGGGCGAGGCGTTCAGCAGAAGGAGCCGGCTGCCCAGAGAGCGGAAAAAACCGCTGTCATCCAAATCGTCACGCAGCTTGTGGTAGGTGAGAAGGACGCAGAGGGCAGCGGCTTTCTTATATTCCTCCCCAGGGCTGGGCAGGTAGGTGCAGGCCTTGAGGGGATTGCACACACAGCGCCTGCGCTGCTCCTCTACCTGCGCGCCGGACACAGAGAGGGCCAGAAGGGCATAGAAAGCGCAGTCATAGCTCAGGGCAAAACGGGCGAGAGGGCCATACTCCTGGCCCAGGACCCGGCAGAGCTGGCAGTAGACAGCTTTATATTGGGCGTACTCCCGCACGAGAAGCTCGGGCGTATAGGGACGCACATAACCGAACATGGGACCATCCTCCCTCTACCTGATATTTTAGCGGATTTTAGGCCCAAGGTGTTGAACACACTGTAAACAAAAGCCTCCAAAAGTATAACAAAACAGGTGAACTCTCTGTTATCGGAACAGCCGGAGAGCCCCTGGCAGCGCCTCTACCTTCACATCCGTCCCCCCGCTGGCGTATTCCCCGTCCAGGGACCAGGGCATGGGCTCGGCACAGGAGAACGAGGCCCCGGCTGTGTGCACAAAGGTAATCAGCTCCTCGTCTGTCTTGCCGCCCTTAAGGGCCACCAGGATTCGGTGGAGTTCATACAGGTTCTTGGGTCGCTTGACCAGGCTCAGCTCAAACCTGCCGTCTGTGGCGTTGACTTTGCTGGCATCCAGCTTGATGACGCCGCCCAGGGAGGTGGAATTGCTCATTGAGCCAAACAGGTAATCCCCCTCATAGATATCTCCCTCTACAGTCTCAACCCGCACCGCGTAGGACTGGAGAGTGGGAAGCTCTTTAATCCCCTCAATAATGTAGGCCAAGTGGCCAAGGGAGTTTTTCAGGCTTTGAGTGGTGGCATAGGAGGTCTGGGTAAAGGCCCCGAAAGAGGCCACATATACAAAGTACCGGCTGCCAAAGCGGCCCACGTCAATGGGCTCTGCCGAACCGGCGGTGATGAGCTCCGCTGCCTGGGCAGGCTCTTTGGGCAGACCCAGGAAGCTGGCAAAATCATTGGTGGTCCCAGCGGGGATGTACCCCAGGGGCAAATCCGCACCGGCCCGGAGCAGCCGGTCCGCGGTGCTGCTCAGGGTGCCGTCCCCGCCGCAGCACACGATAACATCCGGCCGCTGCTCTAAAGCCCGCCCAAAGGCCGCGTCTGACTGCTGGGGGGAGACAGTAAGCTCCATCACCGGCTGGTCTCCAGTGGCGGCAAAAGCGTCATACAGGCCCACAAGCTCGTGGAGGATAATCTGTTTGCCCGCGTTGGGGTTGATAAGAATGCTCGCTTTCATACAGTTCTCCTTCCGTGACAGATACATATTTATTAGTATAGCCCAAGTACAGCCCAGCATAGCCATGTTGGCTCTGTCAGGGTTCAAAATACTCCCGGAGGCGCTCATACAGGCGGGGCGTAATGGCCGGGTAGGTGACGTTCTCCGGCAGGCCGGAGAAGGCACGGGTCTCTGCCATCTCGCTTTCGGGCAAGGGGCCCAAGACGGAAATATCGGCGAAAAATACCGCCCCATAGGAAGACCATTTCCGCTCCGAGTCCTGTTCCGGCTCGGGTACCCGGTCCGAGGCCCAGTACATGCACACCGGGGTCAGGGTGAACTCCTCCGCGCCGCTCTCCTCCCAAAGCTCCCGGCGGGCAGCTGCTTCCGGGGTTTCGCCGGGTTCAATATGCCCGCCCTGGGTCTCCCAGGTGTCCCGCTCCTGGTGGCGGCTGAGGAGCAGCTTCCCCTGATAGCGGGACAGGATGACCACGAATTTATTCGGGATGCTGTCATCCCAGTCCAGAACATGGCAGTACATAGGATTTTTCGACATAGGCGCCTCCAAACAATATTGGCTCCGCCTCCGGTTTCCCGGAGGGGAATATATGGAGAATTATAACAAAGGTGGAGGAAAAAGTAAAGCTGGCAGGACAAAAATGCGAAGCCGACAGTTTTCCCCTTTGGGGCGCTTCAAGTTTTCCACATCCAGCTGCCAGAGGCTTTGTTTTCGCTGTTCAAAGGGTTATGTTGAGGGTGGAATGTGGAAAACTCAGTGGAAAATGTTGATAACCGCTTGTCCTGCCGCCTTTTCTTCCCGTGGAGAGAATTCCCCAAAAATGAAAATTATGTAAACGAAGCGGATATTTTTTCGAAAATTTCCATTTTGTGCGGCAGAAATGCCTGGCCTTTTCCACCAGGCATTTGGGGAAAAATATGGGTATTTTCACAGATTACCCCCAAGTTCTCCACGGCCTATGCTTTCATTCTGCCCGGTTTTATGATATAATATGCCCATACGCTTCAGGCATGGCCGCCCTGCGGCTTTGCGGCACAGGATGAAAAGGATTCAGGGCCTGCCCTGAGGAAACAGGAGGTTTTCAACAGTGAGAGAAGATATCTGTTCAATCCCGGTAAACGAGGTCTTCGAGCCAAAGGATGGCTGCCCTTTCTGCCGGATGCGGGACATGCTGGAAGACCGGATGGCCACCTACATCACAGGCGCGGCCATGATGGAGCCGGACGTGAGGATTGAGACCAACCGCCTGGGATTCTGCTCTGAGCATTTCAACCAGATTCTCGCCCGGGGCAGCAGGCTCTCTGTGGCCCTGATTTTGGAGAGCCTGCTCCAGGAGGTAAAGGGCCAGGTGTTCCCAGAGGGGAAGACGCCTTTGAAAAAAATTGCCGCAGCTGTCCATAGCCGGGAGGAGAACTGCTTTATCTGCCAGAACATTGAGCAGAACATGAAGCACCTGCTGGACAGCACCCTTACCCTATGGCAGACGGAAGAGGAGTTCCGGGAGCTGTACGCCGCCCAGCCTTACATCTGCCTGCCCCACTACGGTCTGGTCATGGAGGCGGCCCAGAAGCTGCACAGAAAGGTCTTCCCTGCCTTTGAGGCTGTGACCACCAAACTGGCCAAGGGTTATCTGGAAGAGCTGGGTGGGGATGTGACCCACTTCTGCCGGATGTTCGACTACCGGAACGCGGGCGGCGACTGGGGCAACTCCAAAGACTCTATTGAGCGGGCTATGACCTGGCTCACCTCCCGGCCGCCTATCGCCCACCAGGACGCAGGGGAGAAAAACCGGTGACCCGGATTCCGGCCCTGTTCAGCCCCTCAGAAACCCTGAACTGCGGCCAGGCCTTCCGCTGGCAGCAGAGCCCCCAGGATTCCGCCTGCTGGGAGGGCGTGGCCTTTGGCCGGGCGCTGTGTATCCGGGAAGCGGGCGGGGAATTGGAGCTCTCCTGCTCCCAAGAGGAGTTTGAGAGCCTATGGCAGAGCTATTTTGATTTAGAGGCAGACTACCCCGCTGTCCGGGCAGAGCTGTCCTCCCTGAGCCCTGTGCTGGCAGATGCTTCGGCCTATGCTCCCGGCATCCGCATTTTGCGCCAAGAGCCCTGGGAGGCCCTCTGCTCCTTTGTGGTGTCCCAGAACAACAATATCCGCCGCATCCAGGGAATTGTAGAGCGGTTCTGCCAGCTGTTCGGGGAGCCCTTAGAGGGTGGTAAGCGGGCCTTCCCTACAGCGGAGCGGGTGGCCGGGCTCAGCCTGGAGGAGCTGGCTCCTCTGCGCTGCGGATATCGGGCGGCCTATGTGCTGGACGCGGCAGAGATGGTGGCCTCTGGCCGGCTGGATTTAGAGCGGGTGGCCCGGGAGCCGGCTGGATTTGGGCGTGAGGAGCTGCAGAGAATCCGTGGCGTGGGGCCCAAAGTGGCGGAGTGCGCCCTGCTGTACGGGTTCCACAAAACTGAGTGTTTTCCCATGGACGTGTGGATGAAGCGGGCCATGAAGACCCTTCTGCCGGGGCTGAGGCCGGAGGACTTTGGGACCAACGCGGGCCTGGCCCAGCAGTATATTTTTCATTACAGCCGGCGGCATCCAGAGCTTTTCAGTTCTTGACAGAAGAGTATGAATAGGATACAATTTAAGTAGAGTTGTTGAGCTAAATTGAGAAAGTGAGCGGGTGTGAAAATGAAGAAGTTATGGAAGTCCTGCCTTGCCATGCTGCTCTGCGGGGCACTGTTCCTGTGCCTGTGGGCCTGTACGCCCCAGGAGGAGCAAACCCCCTCTGCCGCCCCGGTGGACCACCGGGAGGAGCTGGACGAAAACGAGCCTGTCACCCTGAAAATCCTCAGCGAGCGCACCATGTGGGGCGACGAGGCGGGGTCCGTGCTCTATAACAAAGCCTCCCATTTCAACGAGGTGCTGACCCCCATCATCCACTGGTACGAGCGGGAGCACCCCAATGTGGAGATTGAAGTGGAGAACCCATCCATTTCCGAAAGTACCCGGGAGCAGGTCATCCAGCAGCGCCGGGTAGCCCTGGCGGCTGGGGAGGTGCCGGACATCTACCTGCAGCCCAGCCTGTCCAGTATAGAGTTCTATTCAGACTACCAGCTTATCTTCAAGGACCCGGCCCAGTCCATGACCAACGGCTGGTTCGCGGATATCAGCGGCTATTACAATGCTGACCAGGATTTGCACACCGAGGAGCTGCATCCAGCCGTGATGGAGGCCGGAGTCTATCAGGGCAGGCGGTACATCCTCCCCCTGTGGTACAGCATGGAAGTGTACGCGGTCCGCAAGGACGCGGAGAAGGCCGGGGAGGCGGCGGAGCTGATGGACGGCGGCATCCAGAAGTTTTTGGAGTCCCGGCTGGATGTTCCCTGCTGGAACGGCACCTATGTGGGAAGTGAGTGGTTCCTCAACTACTTCCCCCAGGTCTGCGACTATAAAAGCGAGGAGGTCCTCTTAAAGCAAAATGAGCTGGTGGAGTATCTGACTGTAGTGAGAGGGAGCTATGACCAGCGGTGGGGATATCTCGGCACACTGGATGAAAATAATGCGTATGTAAATCAATATAATGTATTGAGTTTTGCCAGCGGAGGAGGCGGGGCTTTCTCCAATGAGGAAACCCCCTCCCATGTCTACCAGCTGGAACGCCTGCTGGACGCGGTGGCCCAGGCCAAGTTCCAGGAGATTGAAATTGACATGGTCCCAATCCGGGCCACGGACGGGAGCCTGACCGCCAATGTGAGCTATTGGGGCGCAATCAGCGCCGGGAGCGAGCACAAGGCCTGGGCCTATGACTTCCTGCGCACTCTGCTGAGCCCGGAGTTCCAGCACGGGGAGCCCATCCACGGCTCGGACGGGTCAGTGGTGAACACCAGCTTTGACCAGGATTTCTCTTCCCACCTCCCCGGATGGCCTGTGCGCTACAAGGGTTATGTCCAGGCCAGGTGGCAGACGATTGTGAGTGAGCAGCGCTTTATGCAGAACCCGGACGAAAAGCGCCGCTATGCCTTAGGCCAGTTGGAGCTGGACGACAGTGATTTCCCCATTCTGGACGTGGAAATCGATAGGGTCCGCATCCCCGGCGAGCTGGACAGGATGGCCTATCAGCAACTGGGGGACCTGTACTATAGGGATGACGTGGCCCAGGTGGATATGGAAAAAGCGGCGGGGGACTTCCTGCGGGATATTCGCTACCAGCTGGCGGAGGGCTGAGGGGGACTGTAAAATTTTTCTTGCGGATTTTCCTCTTTCATATTATAATGGGAGATATACAGAATATCTTTCACAAGCGGAAAAATTTTTACGAAAGGCGGAATTAACATGAAAACCTTTGATTTGCAGGCCTACGCTGCCAAGGCCCGGGAGACCGTGGCTGAGGGCTCTGTTCTCCTGCGCAACCAGGACAATGTACTCCCTTTCCCAAAGGACAGCCGGGTGGCTGTGTTCGGCCGCAGCCAGTTTAACTATTATAAGTCCGGAACCGGCTCTGGGGGCCTGGTGAACACTGCCCATGTGCCCACCATCACAGAGGCCCTGGAGGCCTCCGGCCGGGTGCAGGTGGATAAGGAGCTGAAAGCCGTATATGAGGCTTGGCTCCAGGACCACCCCTTTGATATGGGCCAGGGCTGGGCAGCTGAGCCCTGGTATCAGGAGGAGATGCCCCTGGATATGGCTTTGGCAGAAAAGCTCAGCGGGCAGAACGACGCGGCCCTTGTTATCCTGGGCCGCACCGCCGGAGAGGATAAGGACAACTCCGCCGCGGAGGGCAGCTACCTGCTGGCCGGGGCTGAGCGTCAGGTGCTGGAAACCGTGTGCAGGGCTTTCTCAAAGGTGGCCGTGGTGCTGAACACAGGCAGCGTTCTGGACATGAAGTGGGTGGAGGAATACCAGCCCCAGGCAGTGATGTACGTGTGGCAGGGGGGCCAGGAAGGCGGCCTGGGCGTGGCGGATGTGCTCACCGGACAGGCCTATCCTTCCGGCAAGCTGTCTGACACCATTGCCCGGGACATCACGGACTACCCCGCAGCCAATGACTTTGGCAGTGAGATTCGGAACATTTACCCTGAGGACATCTATGTGGGGTACCGGTACTTTGAGACCTTTGCCCCGGAAAAGGTGCTGTATCCCTTTGGATTTGGCCTGGGTTACACTCAGTTTGAGGTGAAAACCACCGCCATCTCTGTGGACAGCGCCAACCATATTGGCCTTGAGGCTTCTGTGAAGAACGTGGGCTCCGTCCCGGGCAAGGAAGTGGTGCAGGTGTACTACTCCGCGCCCCAGGGTAAGCTGGGCAAGCCTGCCCGGGCCCTGTGCGCTTTTGCCAAAACCCCTGAACTGGCTCCAGGGGAGGAGAACACCCTTAATTTTACTTTCTCCGTGGATTTGCTGGCCTCCTATGACGACAGCGGCGTGACAGGGTACAAGTCCGCCTGGGTGATTGAGCCGGGAGAGTACCGCTTCTTCGCGGGTACGGATGTGCGCAGCGCAAAGCCTGTGGGCTCCGTCACCTTAGAGGCCCAGGTGTTGGATCAGCTGGAGGAGGCCATGGCCCCGATGACAGCATTCCAGCGCCTGCGTCCCGGGGAGGAGGCTGATGGCGTGTACGCCAAAACCTATGAGCCTGTGCCCCTGCGCACTGTCTCCCCGGCAGAGCGCAGGGCGGCCCATCCCGCGCCGGAGATTCCCCAAACCGGGGACAAGGGCTGGAAGCTGGCAGATGTGGCGGAGGGCAAGGTCTCTCTGGACGCGTTTGTGGGCCAGCTCTCGGACGAGGATTTGTGCGCCATTGTCCGGGGTGAGGGCATGTGCTCCCCCAAGGTGACCCCTGGCACGGCGGGAGCCTTTGGCGGCGTGACCGAAAGGCTGGTGGATACCTTTGGCATTCCCACAGGCTGCTGTGCGGACGGCCCCAGCGGCATCCGCATGGACTGCGGCACCATGGCCTTTGCCATGCCAAACGGCACCTGCCAGGCCTGCACCTTCAACACCCAGCTGGTGGGCGAGCTCTATGAGTATGAGGGCCTGGAGCTGCGCAAAAACCGGGTGGACACCCTGCTGGGGCCTGGCATCAACATCCACCGGCACCCCCTGAACGGCCGGAACTTCGAGTACTTCTCCGAGGACCCGCTGCTCACCGGGCGCATGGCGGCCTCCCAGCTGAACGCCATGCACAAGTATGGAGTCACGGGCACCATCAAGCATTTCGCCTGCAACAGCCAGGAGTTCCACCGCCACGATGTGGAGGCTGTGGTCTCTGAGCGTGCCCTGCGGGAGATTTATCTGCGCAGCTTTGAGATTGCTGTGAAGGCCGGGCACGCCCGCTCCATTATGACCAGCTACAACCCGGTTAACGGCTTCTGGTCTGCCAGCAACTACGATTTGCTCACCACCATCCTCCATGAGCAGTGGGGCTTTGCGGGCCAGGTCATGACCGACTGGTGGGCCAGGTGCAATGACGAGGGCCAGGACGGGGACCGCTCCAACACCGCGGCCATGGTCCGGGCCCAGAATGACCTGTATATGGTGGTCAACAACGCCAAAACCCATGAGGACAACTCTGCCCAGGGGCTGCAGGAGGGCACTGTCAGCAGGGGTGAGTTCCAGCGGTGCGCGAAAAATATCTGCGCTTTCCTGCTGGAAAGCCCGGCCCTGCTCCGCCTGCGGGGTGTGGAGACTGACTTGGACAAGGCTTTAGGCGAGGCGCCCTCTTTTGATGACGGCAGTGCCGCCCAGATGTACTATGCCCAGACAGACGAAACTGGCAGGGCAGACATTGATACCTCTGTTATCAGCCTGGAAAAGGGCCAGAACACCCGGTTTTCTGTGAGCGTCAACGAGAGGGGCTTCTATACCCTGACCATGCGGCTGCGCAGTACGGACAGCAATGATGTGTCTCAGCTGCCCATTTCTGTGTTCCAGGACCGGAATCTGCTGGGGACTATCACCCTCACTGGCGCCCAGCGGGAGTGGGAGACCTTTACTTTAGATGTGGCGGCCTTCTCCGGCACTTTCTACCTGCGGTTCTTTGCCGCTCAGACTGGTCTGGCCATGGAGTCTTGTGTGCTGACGATGAAACAGTCATTAGAGGAGCAGATTAGGAAGCAGATGGGATAAAGCTTTCAAAATACAGCATATAGAAGTTTTGCCGAGGGCAGGCTCTTCTAGTGGGGAAGGGCCTGCCTTTATATATATTTTATGCAGCGGCAACAGGCGGGTCTTGCGGGCCGCTGCCTTTCAGAATAACAGAGTCCGTGAAGAGGGAGGCAAAAAATTTGAAAAAACTCTTGACAATGCAGTGGAAAAGAGATATAATAGGGGAGAGTTAAGGACAGTTTGCTGGTGTAGCTCAGTTGGTAGAGCAGCTGATTTGTAATCAGCAGGTCAGGGGT
>CAJTXF010000058.1 GCA_910580045.1 uncultured Eubacteriales bacterium | reverse complement strand
TTCTCAAAGGTCGCGGCGAAAGCCTCGGCCTTCTTTTTTGCGCTCTTTTCCGTCCAGGTGGGCTTGACCTCAAAGGTAGCGGTATATGGCTTTAGCTGCTTTCCGTCTGCCCCACGCCCCCTGTGGACGCGAATACTGTAGCTTATCAGTTTGCCGGACTTGTCCCGGCGCTCCTGTATATTAGCCATTGTCAGAGTCTCCTTTATCAAAGGGACCGCCTTTATCTTTTTCAGCTAAAAACTCACCCGCTCTATCTTCCATCAAATGCACAAGCGCACTCATCGCAGTATAGCGGGGATTGTCTAACTCAACATATAAATGCTTTGCCCTTTCTTTCCAATCGCCCTTCTGCCCCGCTTTTGCTCCATCCATTACGGTCGCTATCTGCATCCAGATGCTCATTACCACCCATCGAAACTCCTTTTGCGCAAATATCCAATTTGCGATTTCCATAGATTCCGGGTCATTTGCTGTAAGCTGCAAAATGAAAGCCACATTCTCCGGGGTAAGCCCCAAATACTCACACACTTCTCCCCCTGCCGCTTTTGGGTCTTTTACTGTGCTGCGCCCTACCAGCCAATCTATAGGCACTTTGAAGTAATCGGCAATAGCACAGAGGGCACTAAGGGAAGGTTGGGCCGAATCATTCTGATAATTGCTTAGAACCCCAGCTGACAAGCCAATCTTTGCAGCCAATTCCTTTATCTTTCCACCATCTTCTTGAATCAGGTCTGACAAATTATCGGCGAACATCTTAGTATACCAAGTTTGCTTTTCCATTTCCTGCGTCCTCCATTGCAATTTTATTGAACAAGCCTTGCTGCATTCAATAAAATTTATTTTCTTGAATATTCGTTTTCGCCTCCGACCTTGTGGTATCATATTGAACAAGGTGGCTATCGTTTGGTATCATGATACACCACCCCAACACGGTTGTCAAGTATTTATTTAAGCAACACGGAAAGGATGATGTGCAATGACAGGAACCGCAAAATTTCTGACCATTCGCCAGACAGCCAAACTGGGGCTGCTCAGCGAGTACCAGCTTAGGCTCTGGCAAAAGCAAGGGAAACTGCCGGGTATCTACACCGGCAATACCTTCCGGGTGAACGTGCCAATGTTGGAGCGCAAGCTGGAAGAAATGAGCGCTCAGGGTGGAATGGAGGGCTAAGAATGTATAATGGCAAGAAGAAAGCCCCCACAAGCTCGGCAAAGCGTGTGGAGGCAAAAGAAACAGCAGGCTTTCGCGGGTCAGCTATTTCTACCAAAGATTCTATCACAAAAGCGGCTGGCGCACAAGTTACAATTTCTGGATTTCTTCATATTGGCCGGGGGAACGCCCTGCCGCTTCGGGACCTGTGCCGGCTTACCGGCATGGATGGGCGGCAGGTCCGGCTGATGATTCAGCAGGAGCGGTTAAAGGGCGTGCCCATTCTCAGCGACAACCAGAACGGCTACTATCTGCCGGAGAATGAGTGGGAAGTCCGGGAGTTTGTGCGCTCTATGAGACATAGGGCCGGGGAGATCGAGAAAGCGGCGGGAGTAATTGAGGGGGCGTATTATGGAAGATAAGATAATAGCTGAAAACCTGCCGCTTGCGCTGCGGGAAAGTTGCCTGTTCTGCTGCCGGGGGCTCATTGGCCCCAAAGGAGAGGGCAAGGGTGCAAAGATACCATACGACCCCAAAACAGGCCGGGGGGCCAAATCAACCGACCCCAGCACCTTCTCCGACTTCCACACCGCGCTCTCTGCTTTGCCCCGATACCGGGGCCTGGGTGTGGGCGTTTTCGGGGACCTGGGCGCTCTAGACATCGACCATTGCATAGACGAGGCCGGGGCGCTCTCTCCAATGGCAGAGGACATTGTGGGCATGATGGACAGCTATACCGAACGCTCTCCCAGCGGGCGGGGGCTGCGGATTCTGTTCTATGCCCCCGGCTTTCAGTACGACAAGGCCCGGTATTACATAAACAACCAAAAGCTGGGCCTTGAGTGCTACATAGCCGGGGCAACCAACAAGTATGTCACCGTCACCGGCGATACCCTGACCCCCGGCAAGGGCCTGGAGGACAGGAGCGAACAGCTTACCCGGGTGCTGGAAAAGTACATGGTAAGGGAGCGGGCTAAAGACCCTGACGGCCCCCTGCCGCTTTCAAGCCCCACCCTTGTGGACATCGAGGACGCAGAGCTGATAGCCAAAATCCAGCAGAGCAAAAGCGGCAGGTTATTCTCCGCCCTATGGGCGGGGGACATCCGCGCCTACCAGTCCCGCTCGGAGGCGGACATAGCACTTTGCAATATGTTGGCGTTCTGGACGGGCAAAGACCCCCAGCGCATGGACAGCCTTTTTAGGCAGTCCGGGCTTATGCGGGAGAAGTGGGACAGGCCCACCGCCGGAAGCACCTACGGGAGGCTTACCATAGAGCAGGCCATAAGGGGTTGCCGGGACAGCTATAACCCCCGGGCATACTTTGAGGAAAAAGCGGCAGGGTTTAGGCAACCGGCGGCCATTGACTTCGCGGACGTGCCAGAGGAAAGCCCACAAGGTTTTTCTTTGGCAGACCTTCACCCCGAGGACAACGACCGCTATGCCTGGACGGACATCGGCAACGGCAACCTATTCGCGGACTGGTACAAGGCCGGGGCCCGGTACTCGCCTGAGCGGAAGCTGTGGTACGTCTATACCGGCAAGCTCTGGGAGCCGGATACCGGCAATGTCAAGGTGATGGAGTACTGCAAGCGGCTGGCAGACGGACTGCTTGACTACTCCCTGAGCCTGCCCGA
The DNA here is from genome assembly GCA_910580045.1 of uncultured Eubacteriales bacterium. Taxonomy (GTDB): domain Bacteria; phylum Bacillota; class Clostridia; order Oscillospirales; family Acutalibacteraceae; genus Acutalibacter. The sequence continues at coordinate 14,340 of CAJTXF010000058.1, read as the reverse complement.
GGGGACCAAGCGGGACGAGTACCACAAGTTCGCCTATAAGTGGCAGTCCCGGCACTACCGGGAAACCGTGCTAAAGGACGCTCAGAGCGTGTACCCGGTCTTGCTCTCCGACTTCGACAGCGACCCCTACCTGTTCAACTGCCAGAACGGCACCTTAGACTTGCGTACCCGGGCCTTTCATGCCCACACCGCCGCCGATATGCTCAGTACCATCTCCGGGGTGGAGTACGACCCCGAGGCCTGGGGGGGAACTGTGGGAGCAGACGGTTTCTGAGGTCATGCAGGGAGATAAAGACCTTATCACCTATCTGCAAAAGGCCCTGGGTTATGCCCTGACCGGCGACACGTCCGAGGAATGCCTTTTCCTCTTATACGGCCCCACCACCAGAAACGGCAAGTCTACGGTGATAGAGACCTTCATGGCCCTGATGGGCGGCTACGGTAAAGCGGCGGGGGCCGATACCTTTGCCCTCAAGCAGCGCTGGGACAGCGGGGCCCCCAGCGAGGATTTGGCAAAACTGGCGGGAGCCAGGGCGGTGAACGTGTCAGAGCCGGACAAGGGCATGGTATTGAACGCCGCCCGGGTGAAGACCCTCACCGGGAACGATACCATTACGGCCCGGTATCTCCATGAGAACAGCTTTGAGTATAAGCCCCAGTTCAAGCTATTCATCAACACCAACTACCTGCCCCGGGCCAATGACGTGACCATTTTCAGCTCCGGGAGGGTGAAAGTTATCCCCTTTAACCGGCATTTTGAGCCTGAGGAGCAGGACAAAACCCTCAAAAAGCGCCTGCTAAAGGAGTTTTCCGGGGTGCTTAACTGGTGTCTCACGGGCCTTTGGCTCATGGAGGAAACAGGTTTTGACCCGCCAAAGGCGGTGCTTGAGACTACAGCTGAGTACCGCCACGACAGCGACAAGCTCACCCGCTTTGTGGAGGACTGTATGGTACAAGACCCACAGGGGGAGGCTGCCACAACGGCGGTCTACAGCGCCTATCAGGACTGGTGCCGGGGCAATGGGCAGCAGTCGGAGAGCCTGACGAACTTTAAGCGGGGGCTTGAGGCTTTTGCGACCATCAAGCGGAAACGTCCACAAGGCTGTCCCAGAACAGCAAACCCCCAGATGATGGTTTTAGGTTATAGACTTATTGTAAAAGATTTTGAAGAATTAGAGCGATTTCGGGTGTGTGTGTGTCGGTGTGTGCCACCGTTTACCAGTGGTATAAAAAATAGCCTTCGCGTAGAGGGTAATGGTAAAACCTAGCACACACCTACACACACCTAGAAAACACTGGCTTTCAGCCTCCCCCCACTGTGGGGGAAAACTCAAAAAATGGAGGTTTTTCATGAATTGCGCATACAAAAAGAGGGAGAAAGTGATAGACAAAATGATGGCCCCTATAGACCATGTAAAGAGGCGGTTGTGGACAGATTATCACGACGCCGCCGGGGAGGATTTTAACGAGGAAGTGACCGTTTGGCACAACCCCGAGGCCGGGGATGATGTGCTGCTGGCAGACATTCAGCAGAAACTCTCCCAGCGGGGCTACAAGCTAACAGCGCTGTGGGAGATGCCGGAGACCGCGCCAGGTGGAGAGCTAAGGCTGCTGTGGATGGATAAGCAATGGCTTGAGGGTCAACTGGGCCTGTAGCGCAAGCGGCAGGAGAGGGAGCCCCCCCCCCGGTCGTAGGTACTACAGAACCCCGGGGCCCACTACGGGGCAAAAGAGGCCCGGCGGTTTTGTGCGTGAAAAGAATTTTGAAAACCCCGTTTCGTTTTCGCTGGGAAACTACTTGGGGAAATTTGAGGTTGTTAGCAAAAGCTAAGGTCAGACATAACGGAAAATAACGGTTGAGGGATGTTGACCTGCTGGGCCCAGATTTGGACTGAGTCCCCGCCGCTTTCCCGAGAAGTTGGGAAAGGCCCCCTTGTGGAGGTGGTGGGAACTGAATTCCGGGCCCGTCCCCACAAGCTGGGGCTAATACTTCGATTTCAAATCGATACTGGTAAAATGGTTATCACTGTTCGCATTTCAAATGTGCCCCTCCTTTGGGCTGTCTGCGCTCAACCCACGCGTTCCAATAATCACTCAGGAATCGCCGTAGAGGCCTCTAGCAGGGCCTGCAAGGCGTTTGCAAGTCATAGGCAAGGAAAGTTTACCATTAAAAGGCTAAAACGCCTTAGGGGGCCATTACAGGCAAAAAGAGAGGAGGTGTCCATTTCAGTAGACATCCCTCTCAGACTATCAGCCAAACAGATCGGAGTGTGTGCCGGTACGGTATAGCATGAGCTCGTTACCCTCCACCCGGTAGATAAGCAGCCAGTCCGGGGCCAAGTGGCACTCCTGGTGCCCGGCCCATTCGCCCTTTAGCGTATGGTCACGGTTCTTTGCTGGCAGAGGGGCCGGAATGCGCAGGGTGCCCACAGCTGCTTCCAACAGGCTCATGTCACACCCACGCTTTATGCACCGGCGGCGGTCCCGCTTGAATTCCGCGACAGCTTTTAACTCAAGCATTGCCGTCCTCCTCATCCTCTGCATCCAGCATGGCGAAGAAATCAGCCGTGCTGCCGGTCCAGCCTTCCCCGGTACCGTTGCGGAGCATTTCGTCACCCTCTATAAGGGCGGCAATGGTAGTAGCGTTGGGGGTCTCGTCCCATTCGTCCTCAATGGCCTGGGTCACGGTCTGCTTCATGGTCTTTAGCATAGCCGCCACGTTCACCAGCTGGGCCTCTGTGAAATCGTCCAGCAGGGCTACACACTGTTCTTTGTTACTCATGCTCTGTACCTCCTTTGTCGCGCTCCATCGTCTCATCTATAGCCCGGTTCACAAAGCCGTTGACGCTTTCGCCCTGAGCCTGGGCGTGGGCCTGTATCACGGCCTTGCGGCCTTTGGGCATTCGTATCTGAAAAACGTCATAATTTTCTTTCATGTACTTGCTTACGGCTCTCTGCTGCGCTTTTGACGCTGGCATTTATTTAGCCTCCCTTCTATTGTCCCCATTATGCCGCATAAGGGGGCCGGGAACACCCCGCCCCCTTATGCCTTACTCCTGCTCTTTGCTTTCTTCTGCGAAGGTGATCCGTGCTCTTCCCTCCACACTCTCCAGGCACTCTACAATTTTGTCATTGTCAAACCCCTGCTTGCGCAGCCAGTCAATTAAATTCAGAGCTTCTTTTGCCGTCATGATTGCCGCCCTCCTTTGTTTATCCCTATTATACCACAGTTCTATATTGAATGCAATATACAGGTTGCATATATATTGCATTCGATATTTAGCGAATATACCGTGTTGATATATCGCATTCGATATGCTATACTACACTCACAGCCCGGGGGAAGCGGCGGGAATATGGGCGGGATGGGGATTCTACCAAAACCCTGCCGCTTTTCTGGAGGCTGGACTTGAAAAGGAGGCGATAGCCCCCCAGTGTGGGCATAGGTCAAGGAAAAAGCCTTTATACAGCCGCCCGGTCAAAAGCGCTGCATAAAGGCCCACAGACCCCCTAAATGGGCTGGTAAGCTACAGTATACCAGCCCATAGAGGGGGAAGTCAACAGAAAAATGGAGGAAAACGCAATGGAAAGATTAGACAACGGCCCTATTATGTTCGTGTACCCCTCAGAAATCCTTAACGAGTATACGGAAGTGACCGGGGAAAAGCTGTCCCCAGAGGCCCACAGATGGGCGGCGCTGTTTGATGAAATGGCCTCTGCCTTTGACGCAAAAGGCAGGGAAGACCGACAAGCCGGACGCCCGGCGGCAGACTGGGAGTGTTTTCTGGCTTGGTCGGTCAAGCAGTTCGGGCGGCAGGATGCCGGAGAGATAGCAGAGCTGATGCAGGATTATTACATGGACGCATACAACTCTGGGCTTTGCCGGGGAGAAAGGGGCTGAAAGAGGAAATCATGGAAAACCCAAAAATCATTGACCTGGACGAAACACAAGTTCGAGAACTGTACCATATCCCGGTGGTACATATCGGCTGCTGGACGTTCACAATGGAGGCTTGTCTGCTGGAGGGGGAATTGAGAAAAGCGGTAAGCAGGGTATTTGCGGCCTTTCCCGAGACGATACAGTGCGCCTTGACCTTTGTCCCAGAAAGCGGGGGGTGGGCGGACCGGGCCCGGTTCTGGCAGACCATTCTAAAGCTCTCTCTGCCGCCCCGGCATTACCACGCCGCTATGCAAAAGTTCCTGGCCCACTATGCCCGGGTAGTGCGAAAGCGGCAAGGGGCACTATGCCAATACGATTTGCCCAGTGAACAGGACTTCACCAGAGAAGTGGGCCAATTCCTTTGCGAGTGCTACCGAATGGGAACCGCTGGGGAGCCAAGCCCATTTGCGGTAGATTTTGACGCAGAGGTTAGGGAACTGAGCACGAAAGCCGGTGGGCCTTTGGAGCAGGTGCTGGACACACCTGGGGTAAGGCTCATATACCAACTGGGGTGCAGGGCCTATGCGGACGGCGCAAAATGGCGCTGTCATCTGTTAGAGAACGGTGTAGCAAAAGTGGAATGAAAGCAGGGCAGCCCTCTATCATGATACCAGAATGGAGGGTGCTAGTCAATGAGCAATGAGGAATTGGCGGTATTGGCCCAGCAGGGTGACCGGGAGGCAATAGCGGGCTTGTGGGAACAGGTCAAACGGCTGCTGTACCAGCTTGCCCGAGTTGACTTGTCAACTCGACCGCTTATTATAGGCGCTATGGGGTAGACTGCTGTACCCGGCGCGGGGTTACTATGGCAGACCTTGAGCAAGAGTGTTTTCTGGCCCTCCTGGACGCAGTGAGGGGCTTTAAGCCCACAAGGGGGTATCGGTTCACTACCTACCTGACAAGGGCCTCAAAGAGCCGTTTCAAGGCTGCTATGGGGCTGCGCAAGGTTAACCCTCTGGACATAGCCGACAGTATGAACGCGCCCGTCCTGGAAGATGGAGAAAGCCCGGTAGAAACCGGAGATCTGATACCAGATCCGCAAGCGGCGGGAGAGCTTGAGAACATCGACACCACCGCTGAGGCCGAATACTTACACAAAGTGTTGGGGGATGGGTTGGACAGGCTCCCACTAACGCAGAGCACGATTTTGCGCCGCCGGTTTTACGGCAGACAGACCCGCCAGCAGGCTGCTGCTGCCCTACATATCCCCCCGGCAGACATACGCCGGGAAGAATCCAAAGCCCTGCAAGCCCTACGGCGTGACCGCCGGGTTATGGCACTGGAATACTTAGCGGGTGCTGCCTATGAGGGCACCGGCTGGAACGCCTGGTATTATCGGCGGGGCAGTGTGGAGGAAAGGCTGGTTGAGAGAGGGTAACGGGCTCAAAATTGGGCTGGTTAAGGTACTGTAAGGCCCCGCCCCACCGCTTGCGGGGCTGCGAGCCCCGGAAAAAGCGTAGTCAGCGAAAATTTTTTCGCCATTTGAGTAAAATTTTATCTTAATAAAGCGGCGGGGTTACGGGGGCCCAGCCGCTTTTTACTGCCCCCAGTTTTGGGGCCAGCGGTATTTGTGGACAAAAGTCTGACAGAATGTCTGACGCATTGTCATACAAATGCGATGCTGGCAAATGCAAAAAGGCCCTGCAAAAGCCCTGCCGCTTTATGCTCACAATCTTTGTACTAGGTACCAGCCAGCATCGCGTGTTTATACACGCAGGTATACACAGACGTATACACGGCAAGGCCAACCAGCGGAAATTTCCGGAGGTTCGATAGAGGCGAGGCTTTGCGCTGGAAATGGGGTAAGATTAACTACCCGACCACATCCAGGGGGGGAATATTTTTCAAAGCCTAAAACCCTCTTGTGAACTGACCGCAATAGCTTATTTTGAGTTCAACAAAAATTCAACTTCGATTCAAAAAGTTCAACTAATCCGCAAAACGACACCAAACGCACAATTCCAAAATCCCCAGTATTTTCAAGAGATTTCGGCACTTTGGGAAACGCTGTGAAACGTATTTACTTGAACTCATAACCCGAAGGTCGTAGGTTCAAATCCTGCCCCCGCAACCAAAGAAAACCCTGGAATCCCTAGTGTTTCCGGGGTTCTTTCATGTTCAGAAGAAAGAGTTCCCCTTATTTTTCCCTTACCAGGTTTCATTTCTCTCGCAGAATATCAATGTATTTTTGCATTCGGACAGCGCTGTCGCGTTTCATTTTCTCGGTCACATGGCCATAAACGTCCAGAGTAAAGGCTGCGGTATGATGCCCCAGATTCTCCTGAACGGTCTTGATATCATCTCCGCTTTGTAGCGCGGCTACGGCGTAAGAGTGCCCTTATGGCATAATAAGGACAAATCGGAAAACCCTTGCGTTGCAACGGGTTGGCTGGTTTGTCCTTATTCTTTTTCCACTAAAAAAGGCCCTTGAGTGGGGTCTGCGGGAGGGGGTGAAAAACTAAGGCTGCACTTAAAGGACAAATTTTTTCGGGCCGTGAAGGAGGTTAAAAATGGGAGCCTGGGGCATTAGAGAACGTCAAAGTGACTACGGACTGGACCTGCTGGGGACTATCGTAGGCACACAACTGAAAGCAGTGGACTTCGCCATCTTCAATACAGCAGAGGCCATTGAGCTGCTGCGGCAGGATATTATGGAGGACATCAAGCGGACCAACCAGGGCTGTCCCCCGGAGAGGCTGGACTGCTACATCAACGCCAACTTCCCGCAAGACTTTACCCATGCGGCACTCCTGATCGCGGAGTGTCTGGCGGACTACTATCGAACCGGGGAGCTGATCGTCACCGAGTATGTTGGCGAAAACTATGATCCGGTAGACCATCATATTAAGGAGTTTGTTGTCACTCCGGCTGATTTCAAAATCCTTTTGGACGAGCTGCAAAGCGTCCAGAACCCGGAGTGTGAGTTATATCAATGCTGGATCGGTGATGATACCCGCCAGCGGTGGCTGGCCCATATCCGGGCTGTCCAGCAAACCTTGAAGGAGGCGGCACATGGCTGTTACAGTTAGCGAAATCACCGTGGATGACCTGCCGGGAATGGCGCGGCAGTACGGAGAGGGGCTTATCATCCAGGACTGTGATATGAACCCCTATAAGCGCGTCTACATCTACTTCACCCAAGAGGACGCTATGAACCTCATGAGCTGCGGCAAGGACAAGGCCACGAAGCTGTTCCGGGAGTTGGACAAGGACGGCATCGGCCTGATCGAGCGGAAGAAGCAGGGCCAGGGACGACCCACGCGGATCTACGTCAAGAACTTCATTCTGCCTTCTTCGGAACCCAACCAGCCCCAGCCGCCGGAGCAGACGCCGCCCCCGACCCCTCAGACTGCGGAAAATCAGCAGTCAAGACCGCTGGACCGTGCCGCACTCTTGACTGCGGAAAAACCGCAGTCTGCACCGCTGGAAACGCGCGGTCAAGACGGCGGTTTTTCCGCCCCTAATAAGACTGAGAGAAACAAAACTGAACTGAGCGATACTGACCCATCCATCTTTCCCCCTACCCCCGCGCCTCTCGCTTCTCCCCCTGCCGGTCGGTCCAAGAGCCGGATGAGGATGGATGAGATGGATAGATACCGAGAGCTGATAAAAGAAAATATCGACTTTGACCTCCTGCTCCAAGAGCATCCCTACGATGAGGAAACGCTGGCGGGCTACGTGGAGCTGATGGTGGAGGTCTGCTGTTCCCGGCGGGACTTCATCCGCATTGCCGGGGAGGAAATGGCTGCTGGCGTGGTCAAGAGCCGGTTCCTGAAGCTGAACCATGAGCATATCGCCTATGTTCTGGACAGTCTGAGCCAGAATACCACGCTGGTAAAGAACATCAAGGCATACACCCTGGCTGCGCTCTACAACGCGCCCACAACCATCAGCCAGTATTACGCATCCCTGGTCAGTCACGATCTGGCCCAGGACGCCGCTGGAATATAACAACTGGACAAACGAAGGAGGATTTTCTGTATGGCAAACAAAATCGACATTCTGGTGGTAGAACCCTGCGAGGCTCCCCGCCCCATCCAGGTGGAGGATACGTTGGAAGCCTTTCAGCAGATTGTGGGCGGACCTATTGAGGCCGGGTGCTACTTGCCCCAGCGGGTCATGCTGATCTGCAACGGTGAGGGCAAGAACATGAAACTCATGCCCAACCGGGAGAATCCCACGGACAGCGGGGACTTTATCGCCGGGACGTTCCTGCTGTGCGGCTTTGAGGGGGAACACTTTACCTCCCTGACCCCTGCCCAGCAGCGGGAATTTGAAGCCTACTTCGCCACGTCCGGCCCGGAAGGAGGCGATAAGGATTGACCCACCGCCATCTGCTCCGCCGCCTGCTGGTCCCGCCCTAGTACATAGCACACCCCGGAAAATCCAAAATCTGAAAGGAGGACGCATGAGCATCAAATTTCCCAATCTAACGCGATTCTTTTCTCTGTTCCTGGCGGCGGTGATGATGGTTAGTCTTTTAGCAGTCAACGCCCACGCCGCCGATAGGAGAAAAATAACCGACTACGGCGACGCCTACGGCCATTGGGCCTATGAAGCCCTGGCATGGGCGGTGGACAACGGTGTGCTGGTGGGTACGTCCGAGGACAGGCTGAACCCGGACGGCTATCTCACCCGCGCACAGATGGCCGCTATGATCGACCGGCTGTTTGGCACCTACAAGAGCGCCGACATTTCCCGCTTCACGGACGTGCCCCGTGGGAGTTGGCACCATGACTACATCGCCCAGGCGGTCCACATGGGGACCTTCGCCGGGTACTCCAATAGCCGCATGGGGCCGAATGAGAATATCACCCGCGAACAGGCTATGGTGGTGCTGGCCCGGACTATTTGCCTGCCCTCTGCCGGTAACTCCACCCTTACCCGGTTCCCGGACCGGAACCAGGTAGGCGCGTGGGCGGCGGACGCTGTTGCCGCCATGGTGGAGCGCGGCTACGTCAGCGGCTACAACGATGGCCGCTTGAATCCCAAGGGCCAGATCACCAGGGCGGAGATGGCACAGATCATGTGCAACATCTTCCAGAGCATCCATGATTCCGGCGACCTCACCGGCACCTACCGGGACACGGTTCTGGTGCGGGGCGCGGTGAACATCCAGGACGCTGTGTTTGAGAGCGACCTGATCGTCGCCAACGGCCTGGGGGAGAAAGCCCTGGACCTCACCAATGTCACCATCAAGGGACGGCTGGTGGTGTGGGGCGGCTCCGCCGTCAACATCAGCGGTAAATCCGCCGTGGCGGGCGTGGCCACGCCCCGGAATGACGGCCCGGTGCAGGTGGTCTTTGACGCTGCGGCCACGGAGCTGTCCGAGAAGGGCTGCTCCATCGTCTACCCCAGCGGCATGGACAAGGGCAACAAGGTCCTGTTCACCGACAAGGCCGACAAGCTCGCCATCGACTTTGACCTCCCGGCATATCGGTACGTGGGGGATTCCGTCTCCGTGAAAACCACGCTCACCGGCGCGGAGGCCGTCACCTGGGAGCTGACCCGTGACGGGAAATCTGTTGCCATGCCGGGTGGCTTCACCAAGGACGGCGGTATCTGCTACTTCATGGAGGCTGGGCGGTATGTACTGCGCGGCACCGTGGAGAACAGCGGCGGCAAAGCCTACTGCGAGAAAACTGTGGAGGTCCTGCCCATCGGTGACATTGCCTTTTCCCTGCCGGAGTATGGCTACACCGACCGGGCGGAAGATGTGAAGCTGCTGACCAAGAACGATCTGACCGGCTCTGTGGTCTGGACGCTGATGAAGGACGGCGCAAACCAGCCCCTCGCCAGCTTCACCAAGGACGGCGGCACACTGGCTCTGACCGAGACGGGCAAGTACACCCTGACGGCTACCCTCGCGGACGCCGCCGGGAAGCAGTACACCGCCAGCCAGTCCATCACCATCCTGCCGGTGATCGTCCCCACCGTGACCGCCAGCACGGAGAAGGTGCATGACGGCGAGACGGTGGAGATCGGCCTGACGGTGGAGGGCGGCAAGCCCGATTCCGTCCGCTGGACACTGACCATGGACGGCAAGGAGGTTCACGTGACCCTCTCCGCCAACGGCGGGACGCTCACCTTTGACGGCGCTGGGGACTACATCCTCACCGCTATCGCCAAGGATGCCCAGGGCCGGGAGTTTTCTTCCGAACCCGTGACAATCAAGGTTATCCCGAACCTGTCCCTCTCCTTGACCTCCGACCTGGAAAAACTGCATGAGGACGAAGCGGCGGCGATCAGTCTGACCGTGGAGCATGGAACACCCTCGACTGTTGCATGGGCCTTGACCCATGACGGCGAGGGTGTTCCCGTTTCTCTGGACGATCACGGAGGCAATCTGGCCTTTGACGGAGCCGGGGCCTACGTCCTGACCGCCACTGTCACGGATGAGCTGGGGAAGGAGTACACCGCAACCCTGCCCATTGAGGTCTATCCCGTGATCGTCCTGACGCTGGACGCGCCGGAGACGGCCTACCTTGACCAACCCACTGCCGTCAGTCTGACGGGAACCGACCTGAACGTAACCTGGGAAGTGACTTCCGAGGACGGCGCTGTGGTTGAGAACGCTCTGACCAACAGCGGCGGCGAGATCACCTTTCCCTCTGCCGGTAACTACACCGTAACCGCCAGCGTCACGGACCACATGGGCCGGACGTTCAGCACCAGCGAGACGATCAGCGTGTGGGACACCATGGGCCTGTCCTTCAAGCTCCCGGAGTTCGCCCCCCCGGATGAGACGGTGAAGGTGAAAATGACCTCCGAAAATGTAGGGGACAGCAAAATTGCGTGGTCCCTGACCGTGGACGGCCACGACTGTATGTATAACAAGAGCAACATCACCTATTCCATTGTATTTGACTTTTAAGATAAGGAGATTTGCCTATGCGAAAAACGAAAAACCTTTCCCGCGTTCTGAGCATGATCCTGGCGTTCTGCCTGAGCGTGGCCCTGCTGCCCGCCCAGGCGTTTGCCGCCACCACAGATGACGATCCCGCCACATGGCCTGCGCCGGATTCCCACTACACGGCCCCGGACAAGAACCCCGTCTATCTCATGGTGGATTTCACCGATGAGGACAACGGCGGTGTTGCGGCTGCTCACCGCTGTCTCTCCGGCGCGGAGCTGAACCCGGATATTGTCAAGGCCACCGCCTCCGCTGGCGGGCGGGTCAAGTACACCTGCGACACCTGCGGAAGCTGGGCGCAGATCAACGTCCCCGCCCTGACCCTGAGCGCGTTTACCCTGGACCCGGCCTATCTCTCCGCCACTACCACGGGCGTGGAGTACAGCGGGAACGCCTACACGGTAGTCTACAACGTGGCCCCGGCTTTCCACCGCTATGTGGGCACTACGCTGGACAACCATGTGTCCGTCACCGCTCCCGGTTCCTATGGCATTATCATCACCGTGGACAGCGCCATCTATGACAATGTGGAGCTGCGGACGGCGGAGCGGCTGCTGGTCTATCCCAAGGCCGTCCCCTGGACCGCTGAATTTGACAGCAAAATCTATGACGGGAACAGTCTGCTGGATGGCAAAACCGTCACCTATCTGGACGTGAACGGCGTTTCCGTTCCCGCCGCCCTCTCCGCCTGCCAGGTGAAGGTGGAGGGCGGGGAACTGACGGCGGACACCGCCGCCCCCGTCACCCGGCCCGTGGCCGCTGGTCCCTACGCCATCGGCACGACCATCACGGATGATAACTACGTCTGGCAGACCGAGGACGGCAAATATAACACTGTTTATACCCTGGCCTGGATTTTCCCCGCCACCAATACCATCTATGTGGGCGATACCGTCCAGGCGGTGAGGCTGACCACCGGCAGCAGCGTGTATGCTTCTCCCTACACCTGGACCATTGACCCCAGCTATGCCGGGTTCAATTCCAGCAAGACCGGAACCACTGAGGTCCAGGCGGTCATTACCAAGGGCGGCACGTCCTTTGGCCGTGCTACCATCCCCGTGACCGTGATTCCCCGGCCTATCCTCAGCGTTGAGGAAGTGGTGCGGACGGCTCCCATGGGGACGGCGTTCAATAAGCTGGGCCTGCCCTCAACCGTCTCCGTTGTGGCCGAGGGCGGCACCGGCAACGCCCAGACCGTCACCGGCGTTCCTGTCACATGGAGCAGCACCGGCTATGACCCCTATGCTCTGACGCAGACCGTCAAGGGAACGCTGAACCTCACCAATTTCCCCCAGCTCTCCGGCGACAATATCCCCGCTGTTACCGCCACGGTCAATCTGACCTACGGCACCGTGGAGGCCCCCTCCATCAGCGACTACACCAAGACCTATGATGGGCAGTCCACCGCCCTGCCCATGCCCGGACTGCCGGACGGCATCCAGTCCGTCACCGTGGCCTACAAAGGGACCGCCAATAACGGACGGCCTTACAGCAGTTCCAACCCTCCGGTGAACGCTGGCAGCTACACCGCCACCGTCTCCTTTGTCATGGAGCAGGGCTATCCCCAGCTCTCCGGCGTGACGGCGCAATATGTGATCGAAAAGGCGGCGCAGACCTGTCCCGTGCCCACGCTGGACAGCGCCGACACCAATTCCCTGACGCTGAACGCGGTGGAGAACGCCGAGTACAGTATGGACGGGAAGGTGTGGCAGGACAGCCCCGTGTTCAAAAATCTGGACGCTGGCACCGCTTATACCCTTTACCAGCGGTTGAAAGCCACCGAGGACGGCAACTATAACGCTTCTCCCGCCGCCTCCGCGCAGTTCTCCACCGAGTTCACTACTGTGAACCCCGGCGATCTGTCCGCTGTCCTCAAGCCGCAGTCCTATCCCTACACCGGAAACCCCATTGCTTATCAGGTCCCGGCCATTTCCCACGTTACCAAGTCCACCGTGACCTACACCGTGGACGGCCAGACCACCACCGCCGCCCCCACCAACGCGGGGACCTACCCCGTGACCGTCAGCTTCACCATGCAGGCGGGGACGGCTCCCCTGGACCCGGTCACTTCCACGCTCACCATCACTAAGATCGAGCAGAACGCCCCTGCCGCGCCCCGCGCCAGCAATACCGCTACCAACAGCATTACGATCACCGCCATTCCTGGGGCGGTGTTTTCCATTGACGGCGGCGAGACGTGGCAGGCCAGCACCATTTTTGACGGCCTGACCCCCGACACGGCCTACACCATCCAGGCCAAGTACCCCGGCGACCGCAACCATGAGGAAAGCCCGACTTCCTCTGCCATCATCCGCACCACCCGGCAGAACGCTTCCGCCGGTACGGTCCAGTCCGCCGTCTATACCTATGACGGTACGCCCAAGTCCCTTGTAGCGGACGTTCCCGCCGGATGTACCGAAGTGGTCCAGACCTTCACCGGGACCAACGGGACCTCCTACGGCCCCACCACCGAGCCGCCTGTGAACCCCGGCGTTTACAATGTGAAGGTCAGCTATGCCATGCAGAGCGGCTACGCGGAGTTGCAGCCGCAGTACGCCACCCTGACCATCAACAAGGCCATCCCCGCGCGGCCCCTGGCCCCTGTGGTCACTGGCGTGACAGATTCCTCCATCACCATTGAAGTGGTGGACGGCATGGCCTATTCCATTGACGGCGGCGTAACGTGGCAGACCACCGGCACCTTCACCGGCCTGACCCGCGACACCACCTATGAGATCAAGGTCAAGGCGGTGGAGACGGCCTGTTACAAGGAGTTGGAGGGTCCCTCCACCATGCAGGCCACCGAGAAAACCACCGTCACCTTTGAGCGGTTCGCGGATCAGACGGTGGAGTACAACGGCCACGCGCAGACCTACACCCTGCCCAAGTCCAACCCCGGCATCGCCTCCATGACCATCACCGGCTATGACGGCATCGCCACCCCGCCCATCACCGTGGGCGATTATGTGGTCAACATCGACTTTGTAGCGGCAGACGGCTATATGCTCCCCGAAACCCTGCCCGCCCCGGTGCTGCACATCACCCGCGCCTCCGGCGAGGCTGGTACTATCCGCCCCGTGCTGAAGGATGAAACCGTCACCTACACCGGCGCTCCCCAGCGTTACCACGGGGCGGACGGCATTGAGGGCATCGCCTCCGTTGCGCTGACCTACACCGGCGCGGACGGCGTGGAAAGCACCACCGCCCCCACCAACGCCGGAGTTTACAACGTGACCGCCATTTTCTCCCCGGACGCTAATCACACCCTGGCGGCTGGCAACTACTCTGCTACCCTGACCATCCGCAAGGCTGGGCAGGACACGCCCATGGCTTCTTTGGAAAGCAGTTCTTCTCATTCGCTGACCGTCTCCGCCATTCCTGGCGCGGGGTACAGCATTGACGGCGGGACCACTTGGCAGACCAGTAACACCTTTGTCTGTTTGGTCATAAAGACGCACCTCCGTTCAAAAATTGTTTTTACTCTATG